>JBMOPM010000147.1:0-5496 GCA_049323575.1 Gemmatimonadota bacterium
GGGGAACATCCTCTGGCAGCCGAAGCAGCGCACGGAACGCGTCATGGAGCCCGGCCACGCCTGGCTCATGACGGATGTGCTGCAGGACGTGGTGCGCCGCGGGACCGCGGCCAGCACGGTGGGCGCGCAGTTCCCCATCGCCGCCGGCGGCAAGACGGGCACCACCAACGACGGCTACGACGTCTGGTTCGTCGGCTTCACCAACGAGCTCGTCACCGGCGTCTGGATCGGGTTCGACACCCCGCAGAAGATCAAGGCCAACGCGCAGGGGGGCCTGCTGGCCGCGCCGGCCTGGACGGCGATGATGCGCGAGGTGTACGAGCGCCGGCCCGATCCCGGCGGCTGGCCCCGCCCGGATTCGCTGGTCGCCGTGGAGATCGATCAGACCACCGGATGCCGCGCCGGCCCGTTCACGCCGGAGGCCGTGCGGCGCCTCGAGTGGTTCCTCCCGGGCACCGAGCCCGGCGAGCATTGCGCACCGCCCCAGAGCGCGCCGCTCAAGATCGAGGCCAGCGGCCAACGCAGCGCGCCCGCGGCCGACCATGCCGTGTCCCCCACTCGTGCCCTCACGGGCCGGGACAGGCCCCGTCGCTGACCGCGCGCGCCGGCTCACTGCCGCCTGGGTGCTGCCGGTGGCGGGCCCGCCCATCCGCCACGGCGCGGTGCTGGTGGACGACGCGGGCCGCATCGCCGCCGTCGGGCCGGACAGCGCCGTGCCGCATCCCGAGGGCGTCCCCGCCGAGGCCTTTCCCGGCGCCGGCCTCATGCCGGGTCTGGTCAACACCCACACGCACCTCGAGCTCACCGGGTTCGAAGGCCAGGTGCCGGACGACGACTTCGCCGCGTGGATCCGCCGGGTGCGAACGCTCAAGGCCGAGCGGTCGGCGGAGGACTTTCTCGCCGCCGCCCGGGCCGGTCTCGCGCACTGCTTCGCCGCCGGCGTCACCACCGTCGCCGAGACCGGCGACTCGGGCGCGGTAGCGGCGGCGCTGGTGGAAGCCGGCGGCAGCGGCATCGTGTATCAGGAGGTGTTCGGTCCGCATTGCGCCCAGCGGGACGAGAGCATGAACTGGCTGGCGCGGCGGCTCGATGAACTGGAGGCCGCGCGTCGCGGGCGGGTGCGGATCGGCGTGTCGCCTCATGCGCCCTACACCGTGAGCGGACCGCTGTACGAGTCGGCCGCCCGCCTGGCGCGGGAGCGCGGCCTGCCGATGGCCGTGCACCTGGCGGAGTCCCGCGCGGAGACCGCGCTCCTGGCCACCGGGACCGGGCCCTTCGCGGATGCGTGGGTGAAGCGCGGCATCCCGCTGCCGCCGCCGGGGCACTCACCGGTCGAATGGCTGGATCGGCACGGCGTGCTGGGACCGGACACGCTGTGCATCCACGTGGTGCAGGTGAGCCAGGACGACATCGCGCGACTGGCGGCGCGAGGCGTGGCCATCGCCCATTGCCCCCGCTCCAACCGGCGCCACGGACACGGCGACGCGCCCCTCGGTGCGCTGCTCGCCGCAGGGCTCCGCGTAGGCGTGGGCACCGACTCAGTGGCGAGTGTCGGCGTGCTGGACCTCCTCGCGGACGTCCGCGCCGCGCGGGCCCTGGCGGGACTCGACGCCTCGGCCGCACTGCGGCTCGTGACGCTGGACGCCGCGCGGGCCCTGGATCTGGACCGCGAGATCGGCTCCCTCGAGCCGGGCAAATGGGCCGACTTCGCCGTCATCGACCTGGGACCCGCGGCGGACGATCCGGTCGAACGGGTCCTGGCCAGCCGTCCCGCCGATGTGGTGGCCACGTTCCTCGCCGGGGCGCCGGTGGCCCGCCGCGAATCGCGTTTCGCCCGTTCCCCTCACTGACCAGCCCATGAAACTCCAGCGCCAGGCGGCCATCCTCCGGCTCGTTCGGGAGCGCCGTATTGCCAGTCAGGACGAACTCCGTGAGGCACTCGCTGCCAGAGGGTTCGCGGTGACGCAGGCCACCCTCTCGCGGGACATTCGCGAGCTGGGGCTCGCCAAGGTGGCCGACCCGAACGGCGGCGCGTTCTACGCCAACCCGCACGACAACGGCGTGAGGCCCGGGCTCTCCCGCGTGCTGCCGGCGCTGCTCGTCAAGGTGGACGGCGTCGGGCCCTTCGTGGTGCTCAAGACGGCCAGCGGCTCGGCGGGGGCGGTGACGGCGGCGATCGACGAGGCCGCCTGGCCCGACGTGATCGGCACCCTGGCCGGTGACGATACGGTTCTGGTCATCACCCGGAGCGACCGCGCGCGGAAGGAGGTGGCAGCCCGGCTGGAGGCGCTGGCGAAGCGTTGACCCTGGACCGCGGCGCCGAGCGGGTTCACGGCCGGCGGCTCGGGGCTTGCTTCCGCCCCTAAGCGCCCGTTAGCGTTGGATGACCCTTTGCGGGACTTGGGGGATACCGCTGTGCGCTGCCTGGCCCTGAACGCCTCGTTCGAACCGCTGACCATGGTCCCGGTCCGCCGAGCGCTCCGTCTCGTGATCGAGGGGAAAGCCGAGATCGTCGAGGCCGAGGCGACGCACGTCGTCCGAAGTGCGAGGCTGGCCTTGCCCAAACCCGTCATCATCCGCCTCGTCAAGTTCATCCACGTCCCCCGCCGCTTCCGCCGTCAAGTCACCAACACGTTCCTCTTCGCCCGGGACAACTACCGCTGCCAGTACTGTCACCGGCACCAGCTCGAGCTCAAACCGCGGGAATGCCTGACCCGGGACCACCTCATCCCGATCTCCCGCGGGGGTGACAACGAGTGGACCAACGTGGTGACCGCCTGCAGCAGTTGCAACACGCGCAAGGGCAACCATCTGCCGGCCGAGTGCGGCATGTTCCCGTTCACCCCGCCGCACGAGCCGCACTTCGTCCACCTCGCGTGGGCGGTGCGCCGCCTCACGCCGCAGCAGGCCAAGTACATCCGCCTCTTCTACGGCGAAGAGGCCTTGCGGGCCATCGGCGCGCAGACCGCGGCGGGCGCCACCCTGCAGCGCGTGGGGTAGCGCCCGCTCGCCTCGACGCAACGGCCGGCCGCGGCTAGCGGGCGGCAACCGCGAACGTCTCGCTCCTCGCCTCGATCTTCGTCCCCGGCAGCCCGGCCAGCCTGAGCAGGATGCGCTTGGCGCCTCGCCCCACCGCATCGCCGAAGGACTCCTCACCGCCTGCGGCCGGGCCCAGGTCGCCGCGGAGGAAACGCTCGAACTCGCGCAGATCGCGGTCGGAGAGCGTGGAGACGGTGAGCGTCGCGGTGTAGAAGTAGCTGGCCGGCTCGGTGACCCGGATCGCCACGCGATAGGGGACCGCGAGCGCGGCGGAGAGCGCGTCCAGCGTGGCGTAGCGGTTCTCACGCCGCCCGCGACTCGTGACCAGGGCCACCGAGAACTGCTCCAGCAGCGGCTCCCGCTGGATTACCACGTCCCACTCCACCTGCCGCTGCAGGTCGTCGAGCCAGCCGCTCCGGGTCCGCCAGAGCTCGAGCCGGTAGTGGAGCCTGAGCGGCAGCCCCGAGGTCAGCGCGTTCCGCCACCTGGGGTCGTCGAGCAGCTCGGTCGTGGCGACGATCGGGTCGCGCGCGCCCGTGCCGGCGGATGCGGGCGCGAGATGCACCGCGAGCTTGAGCTGGCCCGCGCCCTGCGCCGCGGCCGTGGCCGCGAGCGCGGCGCCGAGGATCACCGCGCCGAGGAGCGATCGCCACGCGAGCATTGGCCGGCCCGTCCGTCGGCCCGTCCGATGATCCGGGGTCAAAACCGCTGCTTCAGCCGGACCGACAACCGGAGGGGTTCGTTGCCGGTCAGGGCCTTGGCCATGTAGATGCCCATGCCGCCGGCGTCGAGGCCCACGCCGAGGTCCGCCGCCCACTCCCTGAGCACGGGCAGCCGGTTGGCGGGGACGCGCCCCGGCCCGTCGCCGGCCAGCCACGCATCCCCCGCATCGACGAAGAACACGAGGTCGGGCTGCCGGATGCCGATCACGCGGTCGAGTTCGCGCCGGGTCCGGTCCCTCACGTGGAAGTTCCAGTCGACGCCGAGGCGATGGCGGAATTCCGCCTGCACCGCGATGGCCCGGTCACACAGCGCGGGCGTCGATTCGTCCACGTAGTCGGCCGGCTGGCAGCGCAGCGCGCGGAAGCCGTAGCCCGGCAGCGCGTCGCCCGGCCCTCCGAGGGACAGCCGCTGCTGCAAGGGCAGGGGATCCCCGCCGACCCAGCCGGCGCCCGACAGGCGCAGGTTGATGCGGTTGGACGCGTCGAGTCGGCTGTATCGGCGCAGGTCGAAGCGGATGCGGCTGAACTCGTAGCGGCGATCGATGGGGATCGCGTCGCGGATCTCCGCGGGGAGGGGCACCGGCCCCACGTTGGCGCTCGTCCCCCACTCGTAGCCCGCGGTCAGCCACCATCCCGAGGTCGGGGCATCGCGGTCGTTGCGCGTGTCGTAGGCGACCGACAGGCCCGCCATGGTGTAGGTGCCGTCGTCGATGAGCGGGTTGGGGCGCCACACCTCCTTGTTCCGGAACAGCGACCACGGATCGCCCGCGCGCACGGTGCGCTGGTCCTCGCGCCGGAGCGACACATCGATCCGCAAAGCTCTGACCGGCAGCACGCCGACGTAGCCGTCCACGCCCTGGCGCTCGTACCAGTCCCGGTAGTCCCGCTGCAGCAGCAACGCGGACCAGCCGGATTCCTCGCGGGCGAGCGGCTGGGTCTCGATCGCATCGAAGACGCTGTAGGCCCGGGCGCCGGCCACGAGTCCCACGCGCCCGGCTCGGCGCCACTCGACATCGGCATGGTAGCCCAGCAGGCTCCGGGTGCCCGACGGGTCGGCCGACGTGCGCAGGATCCCGCGCAGCTCGAGGCGCAAGGTGTTGCGGCGGTCGGGCCGCCAGGTGAAGCGCGGCGCGAGCGCCAGCGGCAGGCCTTCGACCCGATTGTACACGCCGCCCGTGGCGACGATGATGGCCGTGGTGAACTTGCCGCTGCCGAACGTCTTCTGCGCCTGGGCGAGTTCGCTCAGACTGCGGCGGGCCTCCCGCTCGGCCAGTTTGCCGCCGGCCTCCCGGACCACGGGCGCCGCGTCCCAGTAGGCACGCGCCCGGCCTTCGTGGGTCGCGCCGCTCGCCACTACCAGCCGCCCGCCCACCACCAGAATGTCGCCCCGGATCACCCCGCCCTCGAGCAGCCGGAGGTTGCCGTTGATCACCACGACCGGCCCCACGATTTCGCCCGCCACGCGGAGGTCGCCGCGGTACAGCGCGATCCGGCCCGTCCACCGGCTGCCCGCGGGCAGCGTGACGTCCCCCTCGAGCCGCGTCGCGTCGCCGTCGTTGAAGGCCAGGAGGGCCTCCTGCAGCACGTCGGCGGGCGGGCCCAGCCGCTGCAACGTGTCCACCATGGGCGCGTCCGGATCGATGACGATGACGCTGTCCTGGGCGCCCAGCGCCCGGGGCAGGCCGGCCACCGCGACGATGGCGGCCAGCCACGCGAGGGCCGGTCGCGCCCGCGC
>JBMOPM010000148.1:0-5422 GCA_049323575.1 Gemmatimonadota bacterium
GTGATCGTAAACCGGAATGTCCAGGAGCTGGCCGGCGGCCTGCAATTGCCTAGTGACGTTGCGATCCTCTGCCGACGGCGCCGGATCCCCGGAGGGGTGGTTATGAACCAGAATGATCCCGGCGGCCCGTTCCGCGATGGCCTCCCGGAATACCTCCCGGGGGTGCACGAGGGATGAATTCAGGATCCCCCGTGTCACCAGCACGTCCCGCTCCAGCCGACCTTGGCTGTTCAGTACCGCAATGTGAAACTCCTCGACTGGCAGGTCCTCGAGCTTGGCAGAAAACAGCGCATAGACGTCCTGCGCGGCGCGAATCGGTGCGCCGGGCTCCCTCAGTTCGAGGCTCCGGCGGCGCCCGAGTTCGAGGGCAGCATGAATCGCAAGCGCCCGCCCCATACCGACGCCCCGCGCCGCTTTGAGCGCCGCAATGGGTTGCGCGGCCATGAACCGGAGCGACTGGCCCGCCCGGTGCAGGAGGTCGTGCCCGATGTCCAGCGCCGAGCGATCATGAACACCATTACCCATCACCACAGCCAACAACTCAGCCGTGCTTAAGGCCTCGGCTCCAAGTCGCCGCAGGCGGTGTTGGGGCGCCTCGGCGGGGGCAAGATCGCGCGTCGAGCACTCAGGAGCCGCGCCGCTTCCGCGAACAGTCCCCTTCTGCACGCCCGAGCCGCGGCCACGGCGCTTCGGCGTGGCATACCCGCTTCGGGGTTCCGCGACATAGTCGGCGCCATTCAGGTATGGCTGCAACGCTGTGTGCGCAGCCTCGGTCAGTCTGGCGTTGCCGTTCATTGGGCGCCCTCCCCTGCCCTCTCCGCATGCGTTCGCCCAATCGCCGTACGGACCGAGCCAACAGGATTGAACGTGCGCAGTGTCTCGCGGTGTGGAATGACGAGTGCTGCCATGAACCGCTCGAGCATGACGGTTCCGGTCACCGTCCGGCGGAATTCTGTTGCCGTGATGCCTAACAGCCGTCGCACGGTGCGTCCGTAGCTTTGGGCACTCGAGGCACCGATGCGGTCCGCGATGGCGTGAATCGTCATACCCGGCACTTCACCTAAGTGGGCCGCGCGGACCAGCCGGGCAAAGGCGAGGTAGCGTTTTGGTGATGGGAGCCCCGCACGAGCGAAGCGACTCGTAAAGGTGGTGGTGCCTGTCTGCATTGCTGCCGCGAGGTGTTTGGCGCTGCGGATGTGTGGAGCGAACAGATTGGAGAAGAAACGCAAACACGCATCCGGGGCACCCTTGTCGCCCTCACCACCCGTGTTCAGACATTGCACCACGCGCGCGAGCGCGGCTCGCGTCGTGGCATCCCGGCTCACACTCTCCATGAAGCGCCGGAGGGAATGCCACCCCTCGCGCGTTCGACAATCGACGAGTGCGTCTACTCCTGCGCGACCAAGTGCCGCCGTGCCCGCCAAGACGCGTGTTTCGTCGCCTTGCGCTACAAACCCGATTACCGGCGTGCCCGGAAAGTCCTGAACCAACCCGGTCAGGTGGTGTACCGGCACATCACACGCCCGGGTAACTGAGATCAGGGCGCCCTCGCTGCGACCGGCTGCGAGATCGGCTCTAACATCGGCTAAGCGGGCGCGGTGCTGGACGTTCACTCGTTCGCCCATGGCTGCGTTGACTTGGAGCACTTCTCGCGGGGTCAACCATGCGGAGAATCGGGCGAGGCCCGGGCGCGGCCCTGATGCACCGGCGCTCGCCGACCAGTCGGTACGCTGGGCTTCCTGAACCGTGAGGCTGCGGTTCCCGCTGCGCCGGCTTGCCGCGCCGTTGATGTAGACGTACGGTTTGGCGGCGAGGGCGCCAGCCAGCCGCTTGCGAGTGAGCGTGAAGGAATCGGGTGGGTACATAGGCCCTCCGGGTTGTTGGAGGGGCCGCACGGCGCTAGCTTCGATGTGCGGCCCTTCGGGGTTGCACCAGAGGCAGTCGGACATTCTTTCCAGGGATAGCCGGCTGCCTCTTTGCGTGAAGCAATATAGCTCTGGGGCTACAAAGAATCAAGCCCCAGAGCTATACGCCCTGCACCCTAACCACCGTTCAACGGGCTCGGGAGGTTATGAGTATTCGCTTCCGATTGCGTGAGCTGTTAGAGGCGCGAGGGATGAAACAGACCGAGCTGCAGCTCCGAACGGGACTCGCGTATTCCACCATCAATGACCTCTACCACAACAAGACCCGTCGGGTAGAATTGGATACTCTCGACGTGCTCTGCACCACTTTGGAATGTGGCGTGGCAGATCTCGTAGAGTATGCGCCCGAGAAGAGGCGCCCGCGCCGAACGTCGGCATAGCGGCGCGTGGTCAATGCGCCTGACGTCCCCCTGGGGAGCCCTAAGACGTAGCTCGTCCGGGCATGGGGCCTTGTCCGGAGGCGACGTAAGCTCGATCCAGGCGGAGCGCGACCCATCTGCGTGTTTTCGAACGAAACGCTCTCGAAGTGTGGCGCAACCGGCCCGCACGCCGGCACTGAGCCGGAGGAGGGAGCGAGTCGCTATCCGATCAAGCGGCCACGGCGATGTGACCGCTAGTTGCCGCCCTTCTCTGCCGGGGACGCGCGCAGCGCCCCCGCCCGCTCGATCACCTTCCCGTCCTGGCCTTCCTTCCGCAACGCCTTCCAATCATCGGCCGTACCCCGCAAAGACCACGATCATCTTGAGGGAGGGCGGCGTCGGGATGAGTCCCCGCCGTTGCCAGTCATACGATGGCCTCGAGATACGGGCGGATGACATTCGTCACCCGACAAAGCGTGGCGTACCGCCAGAGCGCATCCACCGATCGGCGTTGCCGCCAATAATCCCGCAGGGCTTCGATGGCGACATCGACGCCGATCGTGTTGCGAAATTTGAAGCACTCGGCGACGGTCTTGGCGGCGTCATACACCCGCAGTTCAGCGCCGCCAATCGGATGGACCTCGATCCCGGCGGCGTAGGTGGCAGGGCTCACATGGACGACACGGAGTGGCAGCATCGGCTCGCGAGGCGTGCGGGCGCCCGCCGGCAGGGCCAGCCAGATCTCGGGCGGGTTTTGTGTCGTGAGCTCATGAAAGCGGAGGGCGGATAGCAGGCACACCACGCCCCGGGGCACGCGGGCGCAGGCCTCCAGGAGGGACTGGTGTTCGGTTACTGGAGCGTGCGCTGGCCGGTAGAGGCCGCGTGCTAGCCGCACGAGGGCACCGCGCCGGATGAGCTGGCGCATATGGTGCGCCGACACGCCCCGCGCGCGCAGGTCTCGGGCACGAATCACATCCATGCAGGCCACTGACTTGGGGACAGAGGTGTCCAGGGAGTCGCAGTACACCATTGCACAAAACGTCTATACTTACCAGCAACTATAGACGTTGCGCGCGTTTTGACAAACGACCGCTCCCAGCGGTCAACGGCGTCCCTGCTGCACGGCACTCGCCGGCACACCTCGGCCCCTCTTCGGCGCGTAGGCGCCCAGAACGCTATCAGATCGGTGTCATCCGCAGTCGTTTCGATGATGGAACACCAGGCACAGCACAATACGTTAGAGTCGCTTAGAGCACTATTGTGTGACCAACACGTCAACATTAGCTTGCATGTTAAGTATGACCTACAGGCCGACAGAGGGCATGGGTTATGCAGCACCGCCGTTCAATGCCGATGGCTTGCTGCCACCAGGGACCTACCCAGTGGATTTCGCCGAGCTTCGTGCTTCGCACCTCGTCACCGGCAGCTTCGGCATCGGCAAAACCAGCACCTGGGACGCCGCGTGGAGGGCACGGCTCGTCGATAACGCAGAGGTACTTGGTGGCGAGCTGTGGCAGATTGGAATAACGGAAATCTTTTTGGATGGGACCTTCGTGGAGGCGAAGGATCGCCCAAACGATATCGACGGGTACTTCGAGGTCGATGTGCGAGAGTGGGCGACGAGAGAGCCCGAGCGGAAATTGAACACACTCAACCCGCACAAGGTCTGGACCTGGGACCCAAGGGCGAGGCGATTAGATCCGAACTCGCTTAAGAGGCAACTGCCCATGTGGCACGTGTACCGCGTGGAACTCTATCCCCACTTCGGGCAGTTGTGCGGCATCACGGATCAACACGGCCACGAGTTACCGTTTCCATCCGCCTTTCGGCAGCAGAGGGACACGTATAAACCCGAGGGCATTGTCAAAATCGTTCCATGAATCACGGTCGGAACTAACACACGTAGCTTCTTTGGGGTACTTATGATTCGGACCGATGCGGAGTACCAGAATGCGGTCGGTCGGCTTGCGCGAGATCGAGAGGTCATCGAACTGCAGCGAGCGAAGCTCATCGAAATGGGGTTACCGCCTGAGCAGGTTGAGTACGCCATGCAACCGGCACTGTCGTTCCGCGCGCAGCTTCAAGAAGAAGCTGATGCCTACGAGCGCATGCGCCGAGGCGACCTGGGGCTGGTTTCCGATCTGACGAGCATCGGACGGGTCCTGATTGGACTTCGTATTGCCAGTGGCTTCACACAGAAGGCACTCGCGGAGACGCTCGGCGTTTCAGAGTCCGTGGTGTCGCGAGACGAACGCAATGAGTACAACGGGATCTCCGTCGAACGGGCACAGCGCATTATTGATGCGCTCAACGGCAGCGTACGCCTCAAGGTCAAAGTGAAGCGCAAGCCGGTGGCCGTATGATGCCGGCGGCCGTATGATGGCGGACTGAGCAAGCGGTAACAGTAACGACGGGGCCGGGGGGCACTCCTCCGGCCCATCGATTTTCCCGCACCTCGACGGCGGAGCGCGGCGTTAACTCAACACCCAGAGCGGCCGGAGTCCGCCGCGCAGGTCTCGGGCATGCACCGGACCGAAATAGCGGCTATCGAAACTGAGCGGGGAGTGGTCGCCGAAGAGCCACACCTCGTCCGGTCCGAGGGTGTAGGCGTTCCCGACGAGCGAGGGCAGCGGTTGCCCGCGGCTGTCGCGCGTGAGCGGCTGGCTGCGCGGGACCGCGACACCATTGACGATGAGGCCATTCAGCGTCACCCGGACCGTGTCCCCCGAGATGGCCAGGATACGCTTGCCGATCGGCACCAGTCCGGCGGCGCACCGCCCCCCGCGCGATACGTAGCGGCGATCCCGCGCCACCGCTGCCACCCTGGCGGGAAGGCAGGCCAGCACCAGCGTGCCCCGCGTGAGCTCCGCAGGTGCCATACGATAGATGCCAGCGGCCACGCTGGGCGTCACGTTCACCCGCAGCCCCGCGCCCCGTGCCATGCCGAACGCCAGTGCGGCCACCGCCGCGCCGCCCGAGAGGCGGCGCCACGCGCGCACACCCCACGGGTTGCCCTGCCAGTCAGCGCGACGACCGCCGCCTAGGCACGCCGGCATCCCGTTCACCGCGACGTTCCCCAAGGTGCCCCCGCGGGATTGTAGAGGGGATTAGCCTCGGCCCGGCCGATGAATTCCGGAT
>JBMOPM010000149.1:0-5422 GCA_049323575.1 Gemmatimonadota bacterium
GCCGTACTGGCCGGCGAGCTCGGGCCCACGCTGGAGCAGCACGGCGTCCAGCTCACGACGGACGTTCAACCGCCGCCGGCTGTCCGTGGGGCAGAGCTCTTGATCGTCGCGGCGCATGGTAACCTCACCAGCGACGCGCACTTCTTCCGAGCATTGCAGGACGACGCTGCCCTCGTACTCTCACCCACACACGCCGCCCGCGTGCTTAGCGGAGCCGGAACGGTGGTGCTCTTCGTCTGCTCAGGGGGCCGGGTGACCCGCCACCTCGAGGCGAGCACGATGGTGGGAATCGCGCGACTTCTCTTGGACCAGGGGTGCCGAGCCGTTATCGCCCCGCCATGGCCCCTGAGCGTTGGCGTACCTCCCCGCTGGCTTCCCGTGTTCTTGTCGCAGTGGGATGCAGGGGCGGCGGCCATCGACGCCACCTTTGAGGCAAATCGCGCGGTCGCCAGAACGATGGGTGAGGAGCCGGCCGCGAGCCTCGCGATGACCGTGTACGGTGACCCGGAAATGCGTGCTGGCGGATGAGGGGGACGGGCTGCGGGACGCGCAAGCGTCGCCGCAGAGTCCTCGGGGCGGGGAAGCAGTGGCCGCAGGCGCGGGTGCCGCAGAGCGTGTCGGAGCCAAAGTCCTGGAGGTCGCTCCATTTGACGGACCGCCTGTCCACGGTGACAATAGCGGTCACATAACCGCCGGCGCTGGTTGGCGGTCACAAGCGCTCACCAGCCCACCGGTGTGTGTAAGTCGTTGATTTTGGCGCCCACCAGCGCCGACCAGCGTGCTGACAATCGCCCGATATGCGTGAGGTCGGGGTTCTTTAGTCTTTCAAGGCTGCGGATACCCGCTGCTGCCGGGAGGGGTCAGTTTCGGGGTCAGTTTCTCCCGACACATTCGGGCAACTTGCTTTGAGAAAGGCGGCACGGACGCTCGGTTCTCCCTCGAAGGCCGGCATCTTGACGGTTTTGAAGCTAAGCCCCACCTCCCTCTGGAACAGGCGTGTTGCCGAACGCGGTGGAGGACTGCTCTCCATTCTGCTCTCCACGGACCCCGCCAGAAGGCGGCAGAGAGGGTAGGGAAGTCCGGCACGATCGCGCGCGCCATCAGTGAGTTACGGCATGTTGCCGGACTTCGAGGTTATGCGGTCACGCCTGATAAGCGTGAGGTCGGTAGTTCAACTCTACCCAGGCCCATGACGAGTCTCGGCCACGTCAGCGTTGCGTCGTGGTCGGGACTTTCCTGCTCGTGTCCGCGGTCACCTGCAAGACGAAGGAAGTTCTTCACGCCCCGTACTCATCCTGACCTGACACGGTCGAGGCCCGCATCTTCTGGCGCACCGGCTGAGGCGCGTCCAGCGACGTACGCGACCACCACGACGTGACCACCTTGCTGCCGCCCGTCCTGATCCCACCGGCCGGACTCCTCCCGAAGTACCGGGAGGCGGAGATCCCGCTGGCGGCCGAGATGGGTGGCGGCGTTCGATGGAAACGAAGCCGGGTCGCGCCTGCTCTGGTGGCCCCGGTATCTCGTCGCGCGGGGGCGATGGGGGCTCCCACATGAACCGTCACGTGTCTCCCGGATGAGGGCGAAACCGCGGCGTGGGATTGCGCTGCTGTCCGCCGCCATTCTCATCTTGCAGAGCCTCACGGCGGCGACCCACGGCCCGGTCTGCCGGCATCACCAGGTGGCGGCGGCCGAGGCCGGAATCCGGGGCGGCGGCCACGCGGGGCACCACGCCGCCGGCCACGCCACGGACGCTGAAGGTGGGGGCGATCCGTCGAAAGCCCCCCCGTGCACGTGCGTCGGGACGTGTCACGCCGGTAGCCTGCCGCTCGCCGTTTCCGCCTCGCCTGCCATTGCGGTTGCGCTTCCGGTTCCGGCCGGTGCCTCCGCGACGTTTCGCGACGACCCGCTTCCGCCCACCGCCGACTTCCTCCTCCCTTACGCCAACGCTCCTCCGGTTCTCCCTCTCGGCTGAGACGAATCGCGGTCGGTCCGCCGTGTTGGATGGTTGGACAACCTGCGGAAATCCACACGAGTCAAGGAGAGAACCACATGGGCTGCTTACGCATACGTGGGGTCGCGCCAGGCGCGACCCTGATGATGGTGCTGTCCGTCGCTATGCTGGTGGGAGAACGTGCCTGGGCACAGCGGCCGGGATTGACGCTGGACGGTCAGGTCGTGGATGCCCGCACCAGCGAGCCGCTGGTGGCCGTGCACGTCCGTGCCGCCGGCCGCTCCATCCAGACCGATACCGCGGGACGGTTCGTGTTGCGAGGAGTTCCGGACACGGCGGCCATCCGGTTCGAACGGATCGGCTACCGGCCCCTGGAGCTGGTGGCGTCGCTGGTCCCGGCGCGGGTCGCGCTGGTGCCGGCGCCCGTCCTGCTGGACGCCATCGTGGCCGAGACGCCGCGCCAGAACGCGCTCGCGGTGGGCACGACGCTCACGGTCGGAAGCGTGGGTGACGGGGACCTGGCAACCGGCGCCCACACATCGGTCGCCGATGCCCTGGTCGGGGTCGAGGGCGTTGCGGTTGCCCGGATGGGATCCTGGGGCTCGCGCCTCTTCCTCCGCGGCCTCGGTGGGGATCGAATCGCCGTCCTGATCGATGGCATGCGGGTGAACCAGGCGTGTGCCTTCGGAATGGACCAGGGCGTGGCGACGATCGACCCTGCAACGGTCGAGCGCGTAGAGATCCTGACCGGCCCCGGCTCCACACTCTATGGATCGGGCAACATCGGCGGCGTGGTCAACGTGGTGACGAAGAAGCCGGTTGCTGAGGTCGGGCTGAGCGGCGAGATCCGGGCGGGTGCATCGTCAGGTGTTCCGGGTGCCACGCTCGGCGCCACCCTCGGGCTCCGGCGGGGCGCGATCGACGGATCGCTCGCCGTGGACGGCTCGAGCTATGGCGATTACCGGACGCCACACGGAACCGTGAGCGGTTCGTCGTTCCGCCACGCGTCGGCGGGCCTGACCATGGGCTGGTCGCCGGACGCGGCGCAGCGCCTGACGTTCCGCACGCAGTGGTACGAGGCGCGTGACATCGGCTGGCCAGCCATGGCTGGCACATCGATCCCGTCGGAGAGCCGACGCAGCTTTTCGCTGGACTACGGCGCCCAGCTCGGCCGGGGGATCCTGGACGGGATCGCCGCCCGCACGTATGTCCAGCGGCTCGACCACGACATGCGGGTCGAGATGACCATGGGCGGCACCATGCCGATCAGGTCCATCACCGGACAGCGCTCGCATTCGACGACATCGGGAGGGCGGGCCCAACTCCGGCTGGTACCGGCGTCCGCGTCGCACATCGACATTGGCACGGAGGTGACGGTGTGGGCCGCGGAGAACTCGCGCTGGACCGAGCAGTCGGGGATGACGGGAGGCAGCACCCGGATCGAATTCCGCACCTGGCCCGGCGTGAGCATCCTCGACGCCGGCATGTTCGGCCAGGGGGAGGTCGAGGTGGCCGACGGCGTGACGGCGACCCTGGGCGCGCGGGTCGATCGGGTAGTCCGGTGGGCCGACGAACGGGAGACCACGCGCGAGTGGGTCGGCTCAGGGAACGCCGGGTTGCGGCTGGTCCTGCCGTACGGCGTCCGGGCCCGGATGAGCGTGGGCTACGGCTACCGGATCCCGAATCCCACTGAGCTGTACGGCCTGGCGCTGAAGCCCGATGGCTTCGTCTACCGAGGCAACGCCGACCTCGAGACCGAGACCAACCGGAATATCGAGCTGTCGCTGACCTACGATCACCCGCGTCTCTCCGTGTCGGCGACCCTTTTCCGCAACGACCTGGGTGGCTTGATCACGCCGATTCTGGCATCCGGCGATACGATCGTCGGCAGACCGGTCCGCACCTATGCGAACCTCGCCAAGGCCCGCCTGGTCGGCGGCACCGGTTCGGTTCGCTGGCGGTTCCTGCCGGCGATCACGCTCTCGGGTACCGTGAGCTACACCCACGGCAAGGATGCCGTGACCGAGCGCGCGTTGCCGGGCATCCCGCCGCTGGAGGGGGCGTTGACCGCCCGCCTGGAGAGCGGTCGTGATCGCTGGCTCGAGATGGAAGGCCTCGCGGCCGCGCGGCAGCACCGCATCGCGACCGACACCGGGGAACTGGAGAGCCCCGGGTACGGCGTCGCCAATGTACGCGCGGGCCTCCGCCTTGCCGGTATGGACGTGATCGTGGGCGTGGACAACCTTTTCGACCGTGCATACCGGGCGCACCTTGATCCGCTTCGGCTGCTCCGGCCCGGCCGGTCCTTCTCCTTGAAGCTGTCCCGCCGGTTTGGCATGGAGGGCGCCGAGGTCGGCCCCGGCCGCTAGGCCGGCCCGTGCCATCCCCCGGCACGGCGTCCCACCAGACGGGACGCACCGTCGGGTTTACGGACGGCGTGTGGACCGCCCGAGCCTCCACACGCCGTCCGTGTGCCAGGCATGCTCTGTCTCGAGGGTGAGGGTTCCCAAGAGGCCGTAGTAACGTGAGGTCGGGAAGGGCCGAACTTCTCGAGTACAGGGTGAGAGACCGGACGACTCATGGGAGTGAAGCGGCAGCAAGGCACGGCCGACCAACTCTCACTCTTCGGAGCGGAGGCGGCCCGCGTGCGCCCCTGGGAGAGCGGAGAGACCGGAAGCGGATCTGCTCCCACTGGGGAGCGGCAAGCGTCTGTGGCGCCGGAAGGGAATCGAGCCCTGGGCTGGGTGAGCCGCTCCGTCTGGTCCTGCCTTCTCGGAGTCGAGCTACGGATTCCGCTCAGGCGCTCGAACTCGCGAAGACGCACTTCAACCAGTCCGAAGAGCGGGGGCGGGAGCCGATCTTCGGGCGAAGGAGGGGGACGCCACCGCGGGCAGTTCCTGCCGGGCCGGGGCTGCGCCATCGCCCGGGGGAGTTGACTTCCCGCGCGGAGGCTTCGAATATCCACGCTCGCAAATGGCTATGCATCGGCGGTTGGTCGGTTCCCTCGTACTGCTCGTCGCAGTCGGCGCGGCGTTCGGGGCGGCAACCCGCGGACAGGACCGCGGGGGGCACGCCGGGCTCCGGCCTGCGTGGACGGCTGCGGACGAGCCGATGGCCGCGCTCCGCTCGGCCACGCCGGCCGCTGGCACCCGGCAGGACACGGGAACCTGGCGCCGTCCGCCATCGCGGGTGCTCGTGGTACCGTCACCTGCTCCTGTGTTCGCCGCCGGCACCGCGCATGCGGCCCCGGCGGTCCTGCGGCCGAGCATGTGGCGCCCCCGCCTCGTGATCGAGGGCGTGTGGATTCGCCCGCCGCCGCTCGCCTGACCGCCGTCACGTTTCCCCACACCAACGCTAAGAACTGCTACCGGTAGTCGCCGGCCCGGCGACCGCCCGGGCGGTCTGCGCGCGCCGCCGTCGCGGAGCGCGTGGGTTGCCGCGTGGCCGGGTCGCTGGGGCCGCTCGTGC
>JBMOPM010000150.1:0-5364 GCA_049323575.1 Gemmatimonadota bacterium
ACGGCCGCCGACGGCGTCTCCCGGGCTGCCGCGAGCGCGGCGTCGAGCGCGACCTTGCTGCGGTTCGACTTGGGTGCCGTGGCGAGGTAGATCGTCATCTCGGCCAGCGGGAGGTAGCCCTCCGGCGGGCCAAGCATGTGGAAGGCGTCCCGCGCGGCCACGGCGAGCTGCAAGGCGCCCGGATCGGCCAGGCCGATATCCTCCGCCGCCATCGCGATCGCGCGGCGGAAGATCGTCATCGGATCCTCACCGCCGTCCAGCATCCGCGCCATCCAGTAGAGCGCACCCTGCGGGTCGCTGCCGCGGAGCGATTTGTGGTAGGCGGAGAGCAGGTTGAAATGTTCCTCGCCGGCCTTGTCGTGCCGCGCGAACCGAAGCTGCAGCGCCTCGCGCATCACCGGTGCGGTGATGTGCCCGCCCGGTCCCACGTGGATGGCGGCCGCCTCGAGGATGGTGAGCGCGCGCCGGGCATCGCCGTCGGCCTCGACCGCGAGCAGTTCGATCGCATCGTCGTCCGCGCTGAGCTGCATGGCGCCCAGGCCGCGCTCGGCGTCGGCGAGGGCGCGCCGGATGACCTGCCCCACCTCGGCGGGGGTAAGCGGGTGGAGCACGAAGACCCGGGTGCGGGAGAGCAGGGCGCCGTTGATCTCGAAGCTCGGGTTCTCGGTCGTCGCCCCGACGAGCGACACGATCCCTTCCTCCACCGCCGGCAGGAACGAGTCCTGCTGGGCCTTGTTGAGCCGGTGGATCTCGTCCACGAACAGGATGGTGCCGGGCCCGCCGCTGGCCAGGCGGTCTCGCGCCGCGGTGATGATCTCCCGGATCCGGGGCACGCCCTCGCTCACCGCGCTGAAGGGGACGAACACGCGGCCGGCCGTCGTGGCGAGGAGCTGCGCCAGGGTGGTCTTGCCGGTGCCGGGCGGGCCCCAGAAAATCACGGAGCCCAGCGTGCCGCGCTCGATCGCCTCCCGGAGCGGCTTGCCCGGCCCCAGGATGTGGTCCTGGCCGACGAACTCGGCGAGGGTCCTGGGGCGCATGCGCGCCGCAAGCGGCTGCCCCGGCCGGGTCGCCTCGAACAGGGTGGCCCCGGCGGCCCCCGAGGTGCTTCGGCTCCGATTCATGCTGCGTGATGACTCATCGTTGACCGTTGACCGTTGCGGCGCTCTCCCCCGATCCCTGCGCCCGGCACCCGACATCCGGCACCTGACACCTCCAACTTGCCCCCGGATCCATCCGCAGGTAAGTTATTGGGCTTTCGCGAATTCGCGACCTTTGGACGGGGCTGGTGCCCCTGGAGTGAGGAGTAGCACGGTGAAGCCCGACTTGCATCCGATTTACCGCAAGGTCACTGCGATCTGCGCATGCGGGAACCAGTTCGAGACGCGGTCGACGGCGGCGAGCATCCACGTCGAAGTGTGCTCCAACTGCCACCCGTACTTCACCGGCCGGCAGCGCCTGGTGGACACGGCGGGCCGGGTGGACCGGTTCCGCAAGAAGTACGCGACCGAGGCCGCTCCGGCCAAGGCCTAGCCCGTGGAGGTCCGACTCCGCCAGGCGCTCGCGCGGGCGGAGGAGGTCGCGCGGGCGCTGGCCGACCCCTCGACGGCGGGGGATCCCGCCAGGCTGAAGGCGCTGGGTCGCGAACATGCGCGCCTCGAGCCGATCGTGCGTGCGGCCGAGCGGCAGGCGAGACTGGAAAGCGAGCTGGCACAGGCTCGGGAGATGGCCCAGGAGGCCGATCCCGAGCTTGTTGCGTTGGCGAAGACCGAGCTCGCCCGCCTTCCCGCCGAGCTGGAGCAGGTCCGGGCCGAGTTGCACGAGTTGCTCCTCCCCCGCGACCCGCACGATGACCGCGACGCCATCATGGAGATCCGGGCCGGCACCGGGGGCGACGAGGCGGCGCTCTTCGCGGCGGATCTCTACCGCATGTACACCCGCTTCGCCGAGCGGCGCGGCCTCAAGGTGGAGGTCATCAGCCTGAGCGACGGTACGCTGGGCGGGATCAAGGAGGCGATCTTTGCCGTGCGCGGTCCCGATGCGTACGGCCTGCTCCGCCACGAGTCCGGCGTGCACCGCGTGCAGCGCGTGCCGGTGACCGAGACCCAGGGCCGCATCCACACCTCGGCCGCCACCGTGGCGGTGCTGCCGGAGGCGGAGGAGGTGGACGTGAAGATCGAGCCGCAGGACCTGAAGATCGACGTCTTCCGCTCCTCCGGCCCCGGCGGCCAGAGCGTCAACACCACCGACAGCGCGGTGCGCATCACGCACCTGCCCACCGGCATCGTGGTGTCCCAGCAGGACCAGAAGTCCCAGTTGCAGAACAAGCTCAAGGCGATGGAAGTGCTCCGCGCCCGGCTCCTCGACCGCATCATCTCCGAGCAGGAAGCGGCCCGCGCCCAGGAGCGCCGCGCGATGGTGGGCACCGGCGACCGCTCCGGCAAGATCCGGACATACAACTACCCGCAGAGCCGGGTGACCGACCACCGGATCAACCTCTCGGTGTACAATCTGGATGACGTGATGAACGGCAAGATCGAGCCGTTCGTCGATGCGCTCCGGATGGCGAGCCGGGAGGAAATGACGCGTGCCTGAGGTCGCCACGACCGATCCCCGCCCGGGCCGCCTGGTGACGGACAGCGCCTGCCTGCTCGACGAGGCCACCCGACTCCTCGCGGCCGGCGGCATCGTGGCGCCCAGGCGGGAGGCCGTGCGCATCTGGCGGGACGTCCTGGGCAGCGAGCCGGCGCTCGCCCTCGGGCCGGTGCCGGCCGAGGACAGCGCGCGCTTCCGCGCGGCGATCGCTCGTCGAGCCGCGGGGGAGCCGCTCGCCTACGTCACCGGCGTGACCGGCTTTCGCCATCTTACCCTCGCGGTGGATCGGCGGGCGCTCATCCCGCGCCCGGAGACCGAGGGGCTCGTGGACCACGTGCTCGCGCGGGTACGGTCCGGCGTGGTGGCGGACGCAGGCACCGGCACGGGCTGCCTCGCGCTGAGTCTCCGGCAGGAAGGCGCCTTCGAGCGGGTGCTCGCGATCGACGCCTCTCGTGATGCGCTGGCATTGGCCCGGAAGAACCGGGCGGCGACCGGGCTCGCCATCGATCTCGTCCGAGGCGACCTGCTCGAGTGCGTCGCGGATGCCTCGCTCGATGCCGTCGTCTCCAACCCGCCGTACCTGACCGCGGCCGAGTACGCGGCGCTGGACCCGGCGGTGAAGGCGTGGGAACCCGCGAGCGCGCTGGTGAGCGGTGAGGACGGCATGGCCGCCACCGATCGGCTGCTCCGGGCCGCGGGCCGCGTGCTGCGCCCGGGGGCCTGGCTGGTGCTGGAAGTGGATTGCGGGCGCGCCTCCGTCGCGGCGCGGCACGCAGCAGAGGCTGGACTCGGTGACGTGGCGGTGTTTGACGACCTCTTCGGACGCGCGCGCTACCTGGTCGCGCGCAGGAGCGATGCCCCGTGATCTGGGACAAGGCGGAAGAACTCGGCCGGCTCATCGGCCAGTCCAATGAATACAAGGCCCTGCGGCGCGCGGAGAGCGACCTCCGCAGCGACAAGGAGACGCAGGCGAAGCTGGAGCGGATCCAGCAGCTTGCCCGTCAGGTGGACCAGATGGTGGCGCAGGGCCAGATGCCGGACCAGGCCACGGGCGAGGCCTATGAGGCGGCCGTGCGCGAGCTCGAGACCAGCCCGGTGGGGCAGGCCTATGTCGTCGCGCGGGCCAACTTCGAGAAGCTGATGGCGAAGGTCAATCAGCAGATCAGCAGCGGGATGGAGAAGGGCGCCGCGAGCGCGATCATCACGCTCGGATGACGCGCGGGTTCTTTGCCGTCATCGAGGGCCCGGAGGGGGCGGGCAAGACCACCCTGGCGCAGAGCCTCGCGAGCGCATGCACGGCGCGGGGCATCGACGCCGTGGCGGTGCGGGAGCCCGGCGGTACGCCGGCGGCCGAGGCGATCCGCGCCGTGCTGCTCGATCCCGACCGGCCGGTGCTGCCCGTCACCGAGCTGTACCTCATGCTCGCCTGCCGCGCGGAACTGGTGGCGACGGTGATCCGCCCGGCCCTCGAGGCGGGCAAGGTGGTCCTGGCGGACCGATTCGACCTCTCGACGCTGGCCTATCAGGTGGCGGGCCGGGGACTGGACGAGACCGTGGTCCGGAGCGCGAACCAGTTGGCGACCGGCGGGCTGGTGCCCGATCTGACCGTGGTCCTGGACGTGCCCGACGGGCTGGGACAGGAGCGCCAGCGGGCCGCCGGCAAGCGGCAGGATCGGCTGGACCGGGAGAATGAAGGATTTCACGCCCGGGTCAACGCGGCCTATCTGGCGGCGGAGGGCCCGGGGGTGCGACATTTCGACGGGACGCTGCCGCCCGACCGCCTGTTCGACGCGGTGTGGGCGGTGCTGATGGCGGCCCGCCCGGAAACTTTTCGGCCCCGACTCGGTTAAAGGGGACGGAACCTGGAGGTTTGGATGAAGCAGCGTTGGGGTGTCATCGTCGCGGTTGCAGTCATCTCCTTTTTCACTGGTGGATGGCTGCTGCAGCGTGGCACCAGTCCGGGCGGCAACGTCTATCAGGCGGCACGGCTCTTCGACGATGTTCTGAGTCACATCGACAACTACTACGTCGATTCGCTCGGCGAAAGCGAGCTGTACCGGAAGGCTGCCAAGGGCGTCCTCGAGCAGCTCCACGATCCCTATTCGGTGCTCCTCCAGGGCGACGACTACAAGGCCCTCACCGAGACCACCACGGGCAACTACGGCGGTCTTGGCATCCAGATCGACGTGCGCGACGGGTGGATCACCGTGGTTGCGCCGCTGCCTGATACGCCCGCCGAGCGGGCCGGCATCGAGACCGGCGATCAGATCATCGAGGTGGACGGCAAGTCCACGGCCGGCTGGAAGACCGACCAGGCCGTGAAGGTGCTCCGGGGTGAGGCGGGCTCCACCGTGACGCTCAAGATTCGCCGGATCGGCACGCAGGACGTGGTGGAATACAAGCTCAAGCGCGCCGTCGTCCACATCCGGTCGGTACCGCCGGGCACGATGTTCGACCACGGGATCGGCTACATCTCGCTGAATCCCGTGAGCGAGACCTCGGCGCGGGAGCTGCGCGACGAGATCGTCGGGATGCAGGCCAAGGGGATGAAGGCGATGATCCTCGACCTGCGCCGCAACCCGGGCGGCCTGCTGGACCAGGGCGTGAAGGTGGCCGACCTCTTCCTCGATCCTGGCCAGGAAGTCGTTTCCACCCGCGGGCGGGCGCGCAACGCCACGCACCGCTACGTGGACGAATTCAAGCAGGAATGGCCCGACCTCCCCGTAGTGGTGCTGGTGGACGAGGGCACGGCGAGCGCCGCCGAGATCATCT
>JBMOPM010000151.1:0-5335 GCA_049323575.1 Gemmatimonadota bacterium
AAGACGCTCGCCGTGCGCGTCTTGGCGATGACCGTGGGCGGCGAGTTCCGCCGCATTCAGTTCACCCCCGATCTCCTGCCGGCCGACCTCATCGGGACCCAGATCTACAATCAGCGGACCGGCGAGTTCGCGGTCCAGCAGGGCCCGATCTTCACCAACATCCTGCTCGCGGACGAGATCAACCGGGCGCCCGCCAAGGTGCAGAGCGCGCTGCTCGAAGCGATGCAGGAGCGGCAGGTGACGATCGGCGGCACGACGTTCGCTCTCGCCGAGCCATTCCTCGTGCTCGCGACGCAAAACCCGATCGAGCACGAGGGCACCTACCCGCTGCCCGAAGCGCAGGTGGACCGGTTCATGTTCAAGGTCCGGGTGACGTATCCCACGCGATCCGATGAGGAGGAGATGCTCGAGCGCATGGGGACCAGCCGATGGCCGACGGCGAACCGGGTGCTCGATGCCGCCCGCATCACCACGGCCCGGCAGGCCGTGGACGCGATCTATGTGGACCAGCGGGCCAAGCATTACGTGTTGGATCTGGTGCGGGCGACGCGGGATCCCGCGGCCGCCGGCCTCGCCGACCTCGCGCCGCTCATCGAGTACGGGGCGTCACCCCGCGCGAGCTTGTTCCTCCTGCGCGCGGCCAAGGCGCACGCCCTGCTGGATGAGCGCGCGTATGTCCTCCCCGAGGACGTGAAGGCGCTCGCGCTGGACGTGCTGCGCCACCGGGTGATCCTGACCTACGAGGCGGAAGCCGAGGACGTGGGCCCCGAGGCCGTCGTGCAGCGGGTGCTGGACCGAGTGCCGGTGCCGTGATCGTCGCGGAGGTCCTGCGCCGCGTGCGGCGGATTGACCTGAGCACGCGCCGCCTCGTGCGGGACGTGCTCGCGGGCGAGTACTCGAGCGTGTTCAAAGGGCGCGGGCTCGAGTTTGCCGAGGTGCGCGAGTACCAGCCGGGCGACGACGTGAAGACGATCGACTGGAACGTCACCGCCCGGCTCGGCACGGCCTTCGTCAAGCGGTTCGCCGAGGAGCGGGAGCTCACGGTGGTCTTCGTGGTGGACTACAGCGCCTCCGACACGTTCGGCACGCAGACCCGGACGAAGGCGGATCTCGCCGTGGAGGTGTGCGCGGCGCTCGCGATGTCGGCCGTGCGCCACAACTGGCCGCTTGCGCTGGCCGTGGTTACGCTGGTCGGGGCGGCGCTCCTCGGGGATCCCCGGCGCGATCAGGCGGTGACATGAGGTGGCGGTGGCCAGGCTGGCTCGCAGTGGCGCTCGCGGTCGCGCTCGCGGTCGCGCTCGGGCCGGCGACCGCGTGCCGGAGCCCTGACTCGGAGGTGGATCGCGCGCTGCGGGCGTATGCTGCGGGTCGGTTCGGCGAGGCGTACGACGCGTTGCAACACGCGGCGGCGCGATCTGGCGGCGGATCCGACCTCGAGTACGCCACGGGGAACACGCTGTATCGGCTCCGGCGCTACGAACAGGCGGCGGCGCACTACGAGCGGGCGCTCGCGGGTCCACCCGAGCTCCGGCACGCGAGCTACTTCAACCTCGGCAACAGCTACGTGCGGGTCGCGGAGGATACGTCGGACAAGCGGGCCCCGCTCCGGGACGCGATCCGGGCGTACCAGCAGGCGCTGCGGCTCGAGCCGCGTGATGCGGATGCCCGTTGGAACCTGGAACTCGCGTTTCGCAAGCTCGAGGCGGCGGAGGAGTCCGGGGGCGGCGGGGGGCCGCACCAGCCCGGGGCATGGGGCCGCGGCAACATGACCAAGGCGGGCTACGCCGGGCAGCCGGAGGCCGGCACGGGTGCCACGGCGGGCGGCGGCTATGGCGCCGGCCAGGGCGAGTCGGCGCGCGAGCTCAGCCAGTCCGAAGCCCGGGAGCTCGTGGCGGGGGTGGAGCGGGAGCAGCTCAAGACCCACGAGGGGCGGAACGTGGGCCACCGTGGTGGAAGCCCCGGGCACCACGACTGGTAGGCTCCGGAGGGGCGGGATCGGCGGCGCGGCACGCGTTCCGTGCGCGCGGCATCCGGTTGCGGATCGGCTCCCCCGCCCGCCCGGCCAAGGCGACGCTCCGGCGCGCACGCGCCGAGCCCTCGCGCCGCCTCAGCCAGCGGGCGGGTCGGCCGCACGAGCGCTGGCACCGGTCTCATCCGCATCCTTGCTGCTCGTTGCGTGGACTGCACGTGCACCTAGAATACGAGATGGCCCCATCGGTCTGGTGGCGAAGCCGAGAGGAATGGTTGCGCTGGCGGCGCGGAGTGGCCGGAGCGCCGGCGCAACAACGACCCGCGGTGGGCACTCAGGTCGATCATCACCGGGAGCGGACGTGACGAAACGTCGCACCGTACGGCGCGGCGCCATGCCGCCTCGACGCCGGTCCCCCCATCCGTCGCGCCGGTGGAGGCGGGAGACTTGGCTCGTCGTGATCTTCCTCGTGTTATTCGCGGTGCTCGCGCTCAGTTACGGCACCATCGTGGTGAAGACCCGACTGTCGCGACCGCCCCAGCGATCGTGGCCCGCTACGACTCCGTAACCGACCACATATCCGTAGCCGACCACATTGGCTTCGCAGATGCGCCCACGTGCGTCGCATTCCTCACCGTCGGACGTCGTTATCGGCGGCTGGTCTTCGCTTCGCTCACCAGTCGCGGTCGCCGGTGCTCCTCGGTGTGGGCAACGCCCGGCCCCAAGGGTCTTCCGAGCCGCTGCCGCTCGACCCGGCGACGAGCTTTCTTGCCCCGAGGGTATGCGCTCCCGACCCAACTCCCCCGCCGCCGTAGCCGCCGCGGGCCGTGGTCCCTGTGGCGGCTTCAGACCGGCCCGTGTAACCCGCCTCAGTCATGTGTCCTGAACAACAAAGCATGTGGGGGAGCAAGAAATGACGACGCGCACTGCGGACAAACATGGCGATGCGAAGTCCGGCCGTCCCGACGAAGATTGCGATCCGGCTCAGTGCATCGTGATCTGCCCCTTGGGCCGCGGTACGGCACCGGCGCATATCCCGGCGCCGACGTCACCGCACGATGTCCTCGGCAGCGCCATGCTACACTGCCAGCACGCCTCGGGCGTGACACGGCTCGCACCGGGTGCGGCTCACG
The DNA here is from genome assembly GCA_049323575.1 of Gemmatimonadota bacterium. Lineage (GTDB taxonomy): Bacteria > Gemmatimonadota > Gemmatimonadetes > Gemmatimonadales > GWC2-71-9 > JBMOPM01. The sequence continues at coordinate 3,103 of JBMOPM010000151.1, forward strand.
CGCGGCAGCGAAGCGGAGGCGAGAGGAGGATGTGATGCGCAGAACGGCAAAGGCCAGGGCGGGACAGGCCAGGGCGGGACAGGCCAAGGACGCGATCGCGGGGGCCGCCGGCGGTGCCCTGGCGACGGTGGCCATGGGTAAAGTCACCAGCTACCTCTACGAGCACGAGCCGCCGCCCGTGCGCGAGCGGTACGAGCGAGTGACCGGCGGTAAGGGGCCGGCCGAACGCGCGGCGGAGAAGCTCGAACCGGTGCTCCAGCGCGTGCTCGGGCGCGAGCTCTCCGAGGCGCAGCGTCAGACGCTGGCCCAAGCTATTCACTGGGGGCTCGGCATGGCCGGCGGGGCCGCCTATGGCGTGCTGCGGCGCCGCGTCCCGCACACGCACTGGGGGCACGGCCTGGCCTACGGCCTGGAGTTCTCCGTGCTGGTCGACGAAGGGCTGACCCCGCTACTCGGCCTGGCCGAGCCGCCGCAGGCCTACCCCTGGCAGGCGCACGTCCGCGGGCTCGTGGGTCACCTAGTCTATGGTGTCGTGACCGACGCCGCGCTCCACGCGGCCGATCGCGTGATGCAGCCGACCGCCCGACGCACCCGTCGAGTGACGAAGCGCACGGTCGCCGCACCGCTCACGTCTCTCACGTCGGCGAGGCAGTCGCGTCGGTGAGGCAGTCGCGGGCGTGAGTCGGAGCGGCGTCAGCTTCGCAGCGCCGCCGCCTCCCCCCACGGTGCCCGCGTCCCACCCGCTGCCCCCGTCCCGCCCGCTGCCCTTAGGCGCAGCAGGACAAGAGCGCCACGTCCTTCGTGAAGGTCTGCGCGGCGAGCTTGAGCCCCTCGCCCCAGGTGAGATAGGGGTGGAGCGTGGAGACCAGGTTCTGCGCGGTGAGCGTGAACTTGAGGGCGAGCGCCGCCTCGCCGATGACGTCGCCGGCGTTGGCGGAGACGAGGTGCGCACCGAGGAGCCGGTCGGACGCGGTGTCAGCCACGAGCTTGATGAGCCCAGCTCGCTGATACGAGACCGCCGCCCGCGACAGCGCCGCCACCGGCAGGGTCGTCACCTTGGGGTCGTACCCCGCCGCCCGCGTCTCGGCCTCGGTGCGCCCCACCGCGGCCACCTGCGGGTCGGTAAAGGTCACCCGGGGCGTCGCCGTGAGGTCGATCGGGATCGGCGCCTCGCCCGTCTGGTCGGCGAGGGCCGCCTGGGCCGCGATGCCGCCCTGGAGCGCGGCCACGTAGACGAAGCCCGGCCCGCCCGTGACGTCGCCCGCCGCGTAGACGGCGGGATGCGAGGTCCGCATGAACTCGTCGGTCGGGATAAAGCCGCGCGGGTCGGTCCGGACGCCGGCGGCCTCGAGGCCCAGGTCCGCCGTGTTGGGCCGCCGGCCGGTGGCCACGAGCACCCGCTCGGCCTGGACCTCACCGCGCAGGCTCCCGCGCTCGACGGTGAGCGCGACGCCGTCGGCCATCCGCTTCGCTCCGGTCACCCGCACCCCGGTTTGGATCTCCATGCCCTCGGCCGTGAGCGCGGCGGCCAGGGCGGCCGAGACGTCCGGGTCCTCGGTCGGCAGAATGCGTTCCTCCCGCTCGAGCACGACCACCCGCACGCCGAAGCGCGCGAACGTCTGCCCGAGCTCGAGCCCGATGCTCCCCCCACCGATGACGAGGAGTGACGCCGGGAGCGCTTCCAGTTCCATCACCGAGGTACTGTCGAGCGCGCCCACCTCGGCGAGCCCCGGAATGGGCGGCATCGCGGGTGCCGTCCCCGTGGCGATGACCACCCGCCGGGCCCGGACGAGCTGCTGGTCCACGCGCACGCGCACCGCGCCGTCGCTCGCGGCGCTGGCCGCAGCCGCCGCCGGCTCGAGCACGGCGCGCCCGTGCAGGAGCGTGATGCTCTCGTAGGCCTTGAGCACCGCGACGTACTTCGCCTCGCGGAGCTCGTCGACCACGGCCTGCTTCCCCCGCTGCACCTCGCGCCAGGCGAGCTCCGGGGTGCAGGCACTGATCCCGGGGAAGGTGGAGCGCGCCGTGTGGTAGTGGTGGGCGGCCTCGATCAGGTACTTCGACGGGATGCAGCCGACGTTAATACAGGTGCCGCCGACCACGTCGGCCCCCTCGACGATCGCCGACCGGACGCCGAGCTCGGCGGCGCGAATGGCCGCGGCCGTGCCGGCGCCGCCGGTGCCGATGACGAGGAGATCGTAGTCGGCGTCGCCTGCATCGCCCGCAGCCCGCC
>JBMOPM010000152.1:0-5275 GCA_049323575.1 Gemmatimonadota bacterium
GGTGAGATTGGCCGTGAGGGCGACCGTCGCGAGCCGCGCGCCGACTCGGCGGCGCACGGCCGCCTCGGCGTCCGCCAGCGCGAGGGTGCGAGCCAGGATGCCCAGCGCGGAGCGCGGCATGCTCCGCGGCGGATGCGGCGGATGATAGACGGTCTCGCCGAGACCGAGCCACGGCAGCGAGGCGGGCAGCGCGTACAGGCTGGGCCGGGCGAGTGCCCACTGGGCCAGGGCCCGGGCCCACACGCCGAGGCCGCTGCCGCCCTCGGGCAGCGGGGGCAGCGCCTCGATCAGCGCGGCGCCCCTGGCATCGTTGGCCAGCAGCGCGCCGCCACCGCCGCTGGTGATTCCCTTGCCGCGCCCGAAACTCAGCACCGCGAGCGATCCGTGAGCGCCAAGCGGGCGGCCCTGCCACGCAGCGCCCGCGCCCTGCGCGGCGTCCTCGATGACCAGGGCACCGGCGTTCGCCGCCATGCGCGCGACGCGGGCAAGATCCACGGGGACGCCGTACAGGTGGGCCACCACCACCGCGCCCGCACCCGCGCGGAGCGCGGCGGCGAGGGAGTCCCAGTCGGGGCCGAGCGTGGCGGGGTCCACGTCGTAGAGCACGGCGCGCACACCGGCGCCGTCCACCGCGGTGGCGACGTCGTAGCACGCGTAGGCCGGCAGCGCCACGAGGCCCTCGCCGGCGGGTCGACCGGCGAGGCTTGCGGCGATCGCGAGCGAGAGCGCGGAGGTGCCCGAGTCGGTGAGTCGGACCGCAACGGATCTCCAGCGCTCCGCGATCCATGCCGTCACGTCCGTCTCGCAGCTCCGCGGGTCCAGCATCGCGGCGAGCCCGCCGAGCCACGCGCGGGCGTCGAGCGGTGAGTAGACCGGGAGCTGGTGGCGGACGCTCACGGAATGAACTTGACGATGCGCGGCCCGAGCGCCGTCGCGAGGCCCACCGGGAGCTTCTTCCAGAGCCTGGGCCCCCAGGCCCAGGCGCCCTGGTCGGGCGACGGGGTCGTCGCACCGGGGCTGGGCCCGGTGCCGCCGGTCTGATACCACCAGAGCTGCTGATCGCGCGAGCCCCACTGGAGCTTGAATCGATGGGTACCGCTGCCCGGCGTGCAGCGGCCGAAGTTGAAGAGGGTGAGCCCCTCGCGGCAGGCCCGCTCCATGAATGCCCAGTAGAGGAGCATGTTGGGCGCGATGCGCTTGAACTCGATCAGCGAGGACGCCCAGGTCATCTCGAATTCGCCGTTCCAGCGAACCCCTGCGCCGCCCGCGATCGGCCGGTCGCCGAGCCAGGCGCAGCCGAACCACGCCGACTCGCCGAAGACGGCCGCGATCTCCTCGAAGAGCCGCCGGGACTGCACCGGCGTGCCGAGGTCGCGCATGTGGTGCGCGAACACGCGATAGAACGGCTCGACCTGGTCGGGCCCGAACCGGACCGTGACGCCCTCCTTCTGGGAGCGGCGCACCTGGCTCCTGAGCTTGGCGTCGAGCCGCTGGAAGAGCGCCTCGGGTTGGCCGGGCTCGAGGTCGAGCAGCACGGTCACCTTGCGATGGGATGCGGGCAGATCGATGGGCAGCTCGGTGCGACTCCGCAGCTCGAGCAGCGTGACGCCGTCCTGCCGGGCGCGCGTCGCCGCCGCGCCCGCGAGCGCGCGCACCGCGTCGGCCGTGCCCAGCGGCCCGCCGTAGTTCAGGAACGGCATGGACACGAGGTAATGGCCGAAGAGGACGCTTCGCACCCGGACCAGCGGCAGCACGCCCGCGAGGGCGCCCGCGCCGTCGCGCGCGGCGAGGTAGATCGCCTCGTGGCCCAATGCCCGCTGGATCACGTCCCGCCATCCCGCGAGGTGGAAATGCGTCCAGTCCGGCTGCGCCCGGACGAACTCGTCCCATTCCGCACCGGGCCCCGTGAACGTTCCGATGAACAGAGTCATGCCGGGAATGCCTGCGCTACCGAGGTGAACCGGAACTCGCGAAGCAGCCGGTCGAGCCGCGGCAGCGTACGGCCCAGCCCGTTGTAATGGCGAAGGCAGGTCACCGCTCCGACCGGCAGGCGGGGCTGATCCGGATCCACTTCCCACGGATGGATGTAGAACATGGCGGGGACGCCCTGCGCACTCCACGCCGCGAAGGCCCCCTTGGTGAACGCATAGGGGAGCTGGCGGAACCACCCGCCGCCCGCCGCCGGCAGGCGCAGGCCGAGCCAGGTGACGGTGGCGGGCGGCAGTTCGAGCAGCGAACCCGACGGCCGCTCGATCCGGTGCGGGGCCGGGTTGGTGCCGGGACTCCCGTAGCCCGGCAGGCGGATGGGGAAGCGGCTCGAGTCGTAGCGGTAGCCTTCCTCGAGCAGCACGTCGAACGCCCATTCGAAGCCGGGCAGGATGGAGAAGCTCGGCGCGCGGTAGCCCGTGACCGGCTGGCCCGTGAGCTGTTCGATCGCGGTCTTGGAGTTCCGCACCTCCGCGCGGAACTCCGCCGGCGTGAGCGTGGGGATGCGCCGGTGCCACCAGCCGTGCGAGGCCAGCTCGTGTCCGCGCCGCGCGATCGCGCGCACCACGTCGGGATGCCGCTCCGCCACCCAGCCCAGCGTGAAGAAGGTGCCTTTGGCTCCGTGGCGGTCGAGCAGGTCGAGGAGGACCTCGACCGACGGGCGAAGCCGCGTGGGATAGCGGTCCCAGTCGTCCCGCGGTACGACCGACTCGAAGGCGTTGACCTGAAAGTACTCCTCGACGTCGACCGAAAACAGGTGGGAGGTCACGGCCTCAGCATGGCATCCGTCCGCGAGATCAGAAGACCTGCACGTCCGCCGTGGAGCGCGGCTTGAGCCGCCAGCGGCCCTGGCCGTCCGGGACCAGCACGCCGCGCGCGTTCACCGTACGTCCGGGGTTGAAGGCCGCCCGGTTGAACGCGATGTTGCCGTCGAGCAGGACCTCGAGCTGGCCGGTGCCGTCGCTCACGTTCACGCGGAAGTCCGGGGCCACGGTGGCGGTGTCGGCGATGGCGGCTCCCGTGATCAGCACGAACGCGGCGTCGAGCCGGCCGCCGTCCGCGCTGGCGGCCGTCGCGGTGCCGAGAGGCAGCGGCACCGGCGGGGCCGCGCCGCGGAAGAAGGTGACGAGGCGCACGTCGTCCAGCACCGGCTGGCCGTCCCGCACGCGCACGGTGCCGAGCGCCGCCACGCTGTCGCCCGGATTGTTGCTCGTGGCGCCCACGGTGTTGATCGCGCGGGTGAGGCGGAGGGTGCCGCTGCTGTCCGCCACGTAGGCGGTCGTGTCCCGGAACTGCTGGGCGCCGGAGAGCACCTGGGCGCGGAGCAGGATGCGGGTGCCCTGCGGCAGCGTACGGATCTGGCGGATGTTCGCCTGATTGTAGCCCACGCGCACGACCGCGGCCTTCGCCGTGTCCGCCGCGAGGAGGGTGACGGTGCCGTTGGTGATCTCCTGCACCTGCACGGTGTCCCCGACCGACGCGGGCGCCACGGCCACTCGGTAGGTGCCGAGCGGGAGCTGGGTGAACTTGATGGCGCCGTTCGCGCCGGTGGCCGCGGCGAGCACGGTGTCGCGTCCCGACGGGCCGAGCAGCGCCACGCGGGCGCCGGCCAGAACGGTATCCTGCGGGGTCAGCGTCCTCGAGCCGTCGCGATCGAGAAAGACGCCGACGTCCACCGTGCCGGTCTGGGAGATGGCGAAGGTGATGCCGTCGCCGGCGTTGTTGCAGCCCAGGAGCAGGGCGGTGAGCGCGGCGGCGAGCGGGAAGCGCGGAGTGAGCATCGGAGGCCTCATCACTGGGTCACCCGCAGGCCCACGCGGATCACGCGGGGCTCGGTGCGGCGCACCAGCAGCTTGCCGAAGTTCGGATTGGCGACGAGCGGGAGCACGACACGGCCCCGGCCGTCCGTGGTGACCGAGCGGAACGGATCGACCAGCACCGCGGCGCGGTCCACCAGGCCGGTGGCCGAGCCCGCGACGTTGAACGCGTCGACCGTGAGCGCCAGGACGTCGCTGCGCTTGCCCAGGGGAATGCCGACCGCGAGCCGCACGTCGACCGAGTGCACGCCGGCCTCGCGGCAGGCGTTGCGCTCGGCGAAGCCGCCGACGCTGGCGTTGAGGCAGGCGTGGGCCGCGACCAGTTGCTGCAGCCCCGGTACCGAGGCCGGGTCACCGAGGAAGGCCGGGTCGTTGTTGCCCGACCCGTCCGCGTTGGCGTCCACGCCGGGCTGGAAGCCCGCGGTGAACGGCAGGCCCGAGCGCCAGCGATACCGCGCACCGATCGTGACGGGATACTTCCCCACCGACCGCCACTCGGCCGACAGCATCACGCGGTGGGGCACGTCGAAGTCCGAGCGGCCCTTCTCCCACTCCACGCCGTTGAGCCGGTCCGGGAAGGGAGAGAGCTGGTCGGCCGGATCGCCGCTCAGGCCGTAGAGCACGTTGTCCTTCGTCTGCGAGTAGGTGTACGAGGCCGACAGCCCGAGGCCGCGCGTCGCCCGGCGCTCGACCATGGCGTTGAACTCGTAGTAGTCGCTGTAGCCGTTGGCGATCAGCGCGCTCACCAGGTCGAAGCCGGTGAAGCGCCGGTTGCTGGTGCCCTGCGCGAAGAGCAGCGCGCCCTGCTGATCGAGCGTGCCGAAGACCGGGCGGCCCTCGGTGGTGGCCCCGATCCCGGTGACGGGACGGTTGAGGTCCTGGCGCCGGAGCAGGTAGTCGGTGTGGTGATAGCCGCCGCCCACCGAGAGCGAGAAGCCGCCGGGCAGCGTGCGCGTGATCGACACGTCCGACTTCGACGTGCGCGGATTGCGATAGCCGGTCGCGAACATCGCGAGCCGCGTGGTCTGGCCCGGCGCGAGGTTCGGATCGAGCTGCTGCGGCCAGCGGGTGATCGGGCCGGCATAGCGACGCACCTGCACGTCACCATCGTACTGGATCACCTCGGCGAAGGTGGCCGGGTCCATGGGCGCATGGTACACGCCCGCGCCGCCGCGGATGATCCATTCGCCCCGCGACTGCACGTCCCAGGTGAGCCCGATCCGGGGCGAGAACCCCTTGCGATCCTGCGGGCGGAACGTGTTCACGAGGCCGGAGGTCAGCAGCCAGTTCTGGTTCAGGGCGATTTCGTTGTTCGGCAGCAGTTGCACGTCGTAGCGGGCACCGAACAGCACCTCGAGCCCGGCCAGCGGCGTCCACAGGTCGTGGGCGCCGAGCCCCAGCTCGATCACGTTGAACGTGGGCGCCGGCCCTGTCGCGGTCGCCTGGAAGTAGGTCGCGGTGCCGGCCGCGAA
>JBMOPM010000153.1:0-5256 GCA_049323575.1 Gemmatimonadota bacterium
CGGCGAAGCCGACCACCGCCATCGCGAGCTTGAGCTGCCTGATCACTTCCGGAGGAACCGCTCGATGGCGGCGCGGAAATCCGGGGTCGTGCGCGCGACGGCGTTGACCCTGGCGCCTTGCGCGATGCCTTCGGCAAAGGAGCGGCCGTCGAGGTCGTAGAAGAGCTGCTTGGTGAGGGCCAGCGCCGAGGCACTGACGCGGGCGAGCTGGCCCAGCAGCTCCTCTGCCTGGGCCTCGATGAGGTGAGCCGGCACCACCCGCGAGACGAGCCCGAGTTCCCGCGCCTCGGTCGCCTCGATCGGCCGGCCCGTCGCGACGAGGTCGAAGGCAGCCTTCTCGCCCACGAGCCGGCGCAGCAGGGTCATCACCATGGCCGGCACGAAGCCTCGCTGGATCTCGGGATAGCCGAACTGCGCGGTCTGAGCCGCGAGGACGATATCGCACGCGGTGGCGAGGCCGCACCCGCCGGCGAGGGCGCGGCCCTGCACCACGGCCACGACCGGCTTCGGCAGAGCCCGGATCCTGAGGAACACCTCCCCGAGCCGCAGCGCCGATCGCTCGTTCTCCTCCGGCGACGCATCGGCCGAGGCGAGGAGTTCGGCCAGGTCGGCGCCGGCGCAGAAGTCGGGATCGGCGCCGCGGATGGCCACCACGCGGACGGCGGCATCGAGGTCGGCCCGCTCCAGTGCCGCGTGCAGCCCGTCGATGACGGCCGCGTTCAGGGCGTTCTTCTTCGCGGGGCGGTTGAGGGTGACGTTCAGCACGCCGTCGGCCAGCGCCACGAGGACCGGCGCGTCGTCGCTCACCGGCCGGCCTTCCCCACGTATTTGCGCGCGATCGCCGGCGGCACCGGGATCTCCATGCGGAGCAGCGCGGTGGAGTACACCTTCCCCTGCGCGTCGGTCTTGAGCGAGATCGTGCCGCCGCCATCCAGCGCCCCGTGCAGCAGGAAGTTGAGCGCATGGAGGTTGGGCAGCTCGAAGCGCTCGACCCCGCTCACCATCCCGCGGAAATGTCGCGCCACCCGCGCCTTCGTCACCTCCTTGACCAGCAGCGGATAGAGCTCGGGCTCGAGTGCAATGAGCCCGACGTTCGCGGTGTCGCCCTTGTCGCCCGAGCGCGCGTGCGCCAGCCAGCGGAGCTGAACCTGCTTCATGCCTCGAGAATCTCCACCTTGATGTACGGCTCGATCTCGCGTCGATCGATCAGTGCCGGCCAGTAGGCCACGATCTCCTGCACCTCGGGGCGGCCGCCGGCGAAGCCCGTGACGCTCGGCGGCCCGGTGAGGACCAGCGGTGCGATCTCGCGGGTGAAACGCTCGACCGGCGCCTCGTCCCGCGCGCGAACCCCGATGCGGAGCTGCACCTCGGGCAGGTCCGGGCTCGGCGGGCCGGCCAGCCGGCCGTGCGTAGCGTCCACGCCGACGAACTCCGTCAGAATCTGCTCGTACTCGAGTCCGAGATCCCGGAGACGCGCACGCAGGATCTGGTCGGCCCGCCGGGCCTTCTCGTAGGCGTCGGGCCACGAGTACACCAGCGTGCCCACGGCCTTGTAGCCGTAAAAGTACGCCATGGACACCTTGAGGAAGGGCGTTTTCGGCCCGCCCTTGATCCCGCTGACCTGCACGCGGTCCTTGCCTGCGGCCTCGAGCCGGATGGTCGTGAAGTCGGCGGTGCCATCGGGCGTGATGTACTGTCGCGGATCCCCCATTTCGTACACGAGCTGCTCGGTGACCGACGCCACCGAGACTGCGCCGCCCGTGTGCGGGTGCTTGGTCACCACGAAGGTGCCGTCGGGCGCTGCCTCGACGATCGGGAATCCGGGGTTCTCGAGCCCCTTCACCCGCCGCCAGTTCTTGAGCAGGTTGCCGCCGGAGGCCTGCGCACCGCACTCGATGATGTGCCCCGCCACGGTGCCGGCCGCGACCCTGTCCCAGTCGTCCTCGCGCCAGCCGAATTCGTGGACCAGCGGCCCGAGTGTGAGTCCCGTGTCCGTAACGCGTCCCGTGATCACGATGTTCGCCCCGCCCCGGAGCGCCTGGACGATCGGCTGCATGCCGATGTACGCGTTGGCCGAGAGGACCTTGTCGCGGATGTCGCTGAGCGGGCAGCCCGTGTCCATATTGTCGAGCGTGTGACCGCGCGCGATGAGATCGTCGAGCCGGTCGAGGATGTCGTCGCCGGTGACGAGCGCGATGCGCACCTTGCCCGCGAGGCCCAGGCGACGTGCCGCCTCGAGCACCGCTTCGGCGCAGGCCCGCGGATTCACGCCGCCGGCGTTGGACGTGACCTTGATGCCCCTGGCCGCGATGTCCGGCAGGATCCGCTCCATGAGCGGCACGAAGTCCCGGGCATAGCCGAGCTTCGGATCCCGCGACTTCTGCTTCTGCATGATGGACATGGTCACCTCGGCGAGGTAGTCCATCATCAGGTAGTCGATCGGGCCGCCCTGTACCTGGCGCACGGGGGCCTCCAGCCAGTCACCCCAGAAGCCCTGGCCGGCGGCAATTCGAACGGTCTTCGTCATCGCATGAGTGGTGGGGAGTCGGGCGCGAGCCCGATCTCGCGGGTCCAGATGTTGCGGCCCGTCTCGAACAGGACGACGCCGAGGGGAACGAAGCCGTCGCCCATGGGCGCGCGCGGTGCGGGCAGCGCGAAACGCACCGTGCCGGTGGCCCGTGGCGCGAGGCTGAGTTTCTGCCGGAGCTCGCCCGGCGCCGGCTCGAGCGGCATGCCCTGCTCCGCGTAGAGCCGGATGCGCACCGTGAGCCGCCACGTCTCGCTGGTCCCCGGGTCGGCGAAGCCGGGGAAGAGGCCGAGCGTGACCGGCGTATCGCCGTGGCCCCGCGGCAGCGAGGCGTGCAGGCGGCCGAGGGCGTAGTTCAGCGGCGAGTGTTCGATCTGGCGGCCGTCCGCGTGGAAGAGCGTCACGCCGAAGTCGGTGAAGCGGGACCACTGCTCCCGGTCCATTGTTACGTCCACCACGATGTGCGTGGCCCACGCGGGAACGACGAACGGAATCTGCCGCGTGGCCGAGCCCCGCTCGATGACCTGCACCGTCCGCAGGGCGCCGATGTCCAGCATCGCCACGTTGCCGGCGGCGGAATCCGCCGTCACGTTGCTCAGGGTCGCGATGGCCGAATCGCCCACCCGGTGCGCCGCGAGCCGCACCGGGGAGTGGACCACGCGGATTGAGGCGGAGGCGGCAGCCGCCGGCGATGCGGTGGCGACCACTTCATAGACGCCCGCCTCCGCATCGCTGCCATCCACCTCGAAGAGGGCCGCCTCCGGACCGAAGCCGGCAGGCAGGCTCGGCTGATCGCGGAACGGCATCCCGCCCGGCTCGTGCAGCGCCGCGGTGAGCATGTGGAACCGGGTGCCCGCGGCGACCGCGACCTGGAACGGCCGCCCGCTGTCGGCGGGGAAGAACAGGCGGCGGCTCTGGCCCGGCTTGAGCTGCTCCGTGGGGGCACTGATCGTCGTGCCGCCCGGATAGGGGACGATGACGGTGTTCACCAGTCGCACGAGCGGCCCCGCCAGCGTGTCCGGCCCCCACCCGGTCACCACGCCGGTGTACACGCCCGGCTCCTTCAGCCGGTCCGCCGCATAGCGAACGACGACGGTGGCCGGCGTGTTGCTGACGGTGACCGGCGGCGGAGCGCGAAGCCAGTCGGCACTGCTCTGAAACGTGAGGACCACCGGCATTCCGCCCGATGCGGTCAGTTCAAACGCCTGCACGGTGTCCGCTGGTGACGCGAGTCCCTGCGAACGGAAGGCGGCCGTGGCGCACTCGCTGCAGCCGATCGCGCGGACGGCGACGTCCACCGGCTCGGGCCGCCGCGCCAGCCAGGCCCAGGCCGCATTGACGTCCGGGAGCCCGGCGCCCTGATCGAGCCGCGTCATGTCCGCCAGCGGTCTCGCCGTCACCATGAGCGCCTGCTTGATGCGCAGCGCATCCCACGGGATGTCCTGCTGTCGGGCCGCGGAGACGAGCAGCGCGGCCAGACCCGCGGCGTGGGGTGACGCCATGCTGGTGCCCGGCAACCGCTCGTTGCCGGTGTACCAGCGGGGAATGGTCGAGTAGGCCACGCCCGGCGTCACGATGTCCGGCTTGGCGGTGGGCCCGCCCCGCGAGCTGAAATCGGCGAGCGGGTCCGGTGCCTCGGGCGCCTCGGGCGGTCCCGCGGTGAAGGCCAGCGGGAACGTGGCACCGACCGTGATCGGCCGGCGGGCCGAGCCCGGAAAGCCCATGGTGGAGAGGCCGGGGCCGTCGTTGCCGGCACTGATGGTCCACACCACGTCCGGATGCGCTGCCAGCACGGAGTCCACGATGTGGTCGATGCGGGCCGTGCCCTCGCGCTCGTTGCCCACGCCGAAGCTCATGTTGAGCACGAGCGGCAGCTTGCGCGCCGCGGCGAAGCGGATCGCGTAGTCCACCGCGCGCAGGATGCTGCCGGTCGTCGTGATGCCACCCTGCGCGTTGTCGGAGATCTTGAGCCCGATCACCTGGGCGCCCGGCGCCACGCCATCGAACCCGGGGACGCCGTACATGTCGTGGGCCGAGGCGATGCCCGCGACGTGGCTTCCGTGTCCGCTGGTGTCGAAGAACAGATCGAGCACGGGCGGCGCGCCCGCGGGCCCATCGGCGAAATTCACGGCGATGTCGAGCGGCGTGGGCTTGCCGGCCGGGTGCCAGCCGAACGTTTCCCGCGCCACCAGGTAGTCATGGATCGGCTTGTCGTTGGCGAGGGTGCCGTCGCCGTCGGTGTCGGCGAGGAGGACCCAGCCGTCGCTGGCCCGGGTAACGAGGACGGCGAGGGTATCGGCGTCGTCGCCATCGCCGTTGAGATCGGCGGCGGGCAGCTCGCCGAGCGGCCGCTCGATGAGGACGCCGGCGTAGTACGGTCCCTTCGGATTGAGGGCCACCGCGCGGCCCATGCCCGAGAGGATGTGACCGTGGACGGTGATGGCGTCGTCCTTGGGGCTCACCGCCTGGAGCCCGATCCGACCCTCACCCGAGAAGTCCCGGAGATCGAGGATCTTGGGCTGGCCCGTCGTGGTGAGCTGGAGCCCGGGGATGCCGGGATCGATGCCGCTGTCGAGGATGCCGATGAGCACGCCCCGCCCATCCCAGCCCGGGTGCGCCTTGCGCCAGGCCTCCACGCCGGTGGACCTGAGCGGCATCCAGCCCCGCGCGTAGGCCACTTCGGGCGGCACGACGGGCTGGGCCGGGGCCGCGGTCTGGGCGCGGGCGGA
>JBMOPM010000154.1:0-5240 GCA_049323575.1 Gemmatimonadota bacterium
GTCGCGCCGGCACGGACGGGCTGGTGATCCGGCGGCAACGGCGGTAGCGTCGTTGCCGCCGTTGCCATGTGTCCGTTGGATCACGAGCCCGCGAGGAACTCCACCGTCCTCAGCACCACCTCGGGATCGCGCAGGATCGCGCGGTGGCCGAGGCCCTGGGTCTGCACCAGCCGGGCGCCGGGCCACGCCTCCGCCACCGCCCGGCCCTCGCTCCAGGGGACGTCGACGTCATCGACGTCGTGGATGACGAGCGCCGGCACGCGGACCTGCCGCGCCAGCCGGGCCACGTGGAGGTGGTCCCAGCGCAGGTTGAACCGAGCCTCGAGGTTCTGCTGCATCAGCGCCCGCGTGCGCTCGGGGATGCCGAGGTGGCGGGCGAAGCGGAGGGAGAACGCGGAGATGTCGGCCGGAGGGGCGATGAGCACCGCGCGCTCCGCGGCCAGCCCGTGCGAAAGGGCGAGCGCGATGGCCGCGCCGCCCAGCGAGTGACCCACGAGGCCGTGCACCGGGCCCGTCGCGGCCGCTACCATCTCCAGCGCGTGCGCGAATTCCGGCAGCGAGGCGCGCCAGCCGGTGGATCCTCCATGGGCCGGCGCGTCGAACGCGGTCACGCCGAAACCGGCCTCGACCAGTGCCGGGCCGATGGCGCTGAACCGGCCGGCACAGCTCCCCCAGCCGTGCAGGCAGATGACCTGCGGTCCCTCACCCCACCGCCAGACGGCGAGCTCGTGCGGGCCCGCGCGCACCGTCCGCCTGAGGCCGCTCGCGAGAAATTCCTGCTCCCGCTCCCGCCGCTCCGACCGCGGCGGCCGCACGAACAGCGCCTCGGCCAGGCGCGCCGCGAGCCCGGGCGCCACCGTGCCGACCGTCCGGAAGGTGGCGCGCAACGCCCGGATGCGGGCGTCATTGCGGTAGAGCGGGTTGCGGGGGTGCGGCGCCGTCATCGCCTGCCATCGCCTTCCGTCACATGTTTTCGACCATCGCCCTGGCAAAACCGCTCGTGCTCACGAGCGTCGCCCCTTCCATCAGGCGCTCGAAGTCGTAGGTCACCCGCTTCTGGCTGATCGTGGCCTCGAGCGACGAGACGATGAGGTCGGCCGCCTCGTGCCAGCCGAGGTAGCGCAGCATCATCTCGCCCGAGAGGATGACCGAGCCGGGGTTCACCTTGTCCTGACCGGCGTACTTGGGCGCCGTGCCGTGCGTGGCCTCGAAGATGGCGTGGCCCGTGCGGTAGTTGATGTTGGCGCCCGGCGCGATGCCGATGCCGCCCACCTGCGCGGCGAGCGCGTCGGAGATGTAGTCGCCGTTCAGGTTCATCGTCGCGATGACATCGTACTCCCGCGGGCGGGTGAGGATCTGCTGGAGGAACGCGTCGGCGATGACGTCCTTGATGACGATGCCGTTGGGCAGGCGGCACCAGGGCCCGCCGTCGACCTCCACCGCACCGTACTCCGCGCGGGCGAGCTCGTAGCCCCAGTCGCGGAACGCGCCCTCGGTGTACTTCATGATGTTGCCCTTGTGCACCAGCGTCACGCTCTTCCGGCCGTGCGCGATGGCGTAATCGATCGCCGCCCGGATGAGCCGCTTCGAGCCCTCCTCCGAGATCGGCTTGATGCCGATGCCGCTGGTGGCGGGGAAGCGGATGGAATGCACGCCGAGCTCGTCCTCGAGGAAGCGGATCAGCTTCACCGCGCTCTCCGACCGGGCCTTGTACTCGATCCCGGCGTAGATGTCCTCGGTGTTCTCCCGGAAGATGATCATGTCCACGTCCTCGGGATGCTTCACCGGGGACGGCACGCCCTTGAACCAGCGCACCGGCCGCACGCAGGCGTAGAGGTCGAGCTTCTGCCGGAGGGCCACGTTGAGCGAGCGGAAGCCGCCGCCCACCGGGGTCGTAAGCGGGCCCTTGATGGCCACGAGGTGATGCTCGATGGCCTTGAGCGTATCGTCGGGCAGCCAGCTGTTGAGCTGGTTCTTGGACTTCTCGCCGGCGAACACCTCGAACCAGACGATGGCCCGCCTGCCCCCGTACGCCTTGGCCACCGCGCCGTCCAGGACGTACTGCGCCGCGCGCCAGATGTCCGGGCCGGTGCCGTCGCCTTCGATGAACGGGATCACCGGGTTGTCCGGCACCTGGAGCGCGCCGTCACGCATCACGATGGTGTCGCCGCGGTCCGGGGGAGTGAGCTGGTCGTAGGCCGGGGGAGTCAGGGTGGTCATGGTCATCTGGTCGCTGGCCGTGGTGTCGGAATGGTGACGGGCGGCGGCGCCGCGCCGCCCTGCCGTTCGGGGATCCGGTGCATACCTTCCAATGCGCCATGCAAACTAACCCCGCCGCGCCGCCGACGCCTTCCGTGGCCGCCCGGATAGCCGACCTCGTGGCCGGCGCCTACGAGGAGTACGCCGGGCGCTTCGCGGCGCTCACCCGGCGGGCGGAGCATCGCTTTCTGCGGCGCGAGTGGCAAGAGGGCCAGCGCGACGCGGTGGCGCGCCTCGCGCTCTACCGGACGGCGATCGATGCGCTGGAGCAGCTCCTGTGCGCGCACCTGGGCACGCTCGACGAGGCCACGTGGCATCACGCGATGACGGCGTACGCATCCCGGGTGGACGGCCGGCCCGACGTCGAGCTGGCGCACACGTTCTTCAACTCGATCACGCGCCGGCTGTTCCAACCCCTGGGGCTCGATCCGCGGATCGAGTTCAGCGAGGCGCCGACGCCGCTCTGGCGCGTGCGTGAGCCGCACGGCCTTCGCCGCTACGTCCATCACGGCTCCACCGCCGATCTCCTGCGTGCGATCCTGGACGATCTGCCGTTCGCGGGAGCGCTCGCCAGTCCCGCCGAGGACGCCGGGCTCGCGGCCGCGGCGCTGGAGCGCGCGCTCGCGGTCGAGGGCGCGATGCTCGCGGGCGCCACGGCGGAGGTGATACCGTCGGTGTTCTACCGCAACAAGGGCGCCTACCTCGTGGGCCGTCTGCGCACCCGACGCGGCCTCGTGCCGCTGGTGCTGGCCCTCCTGCACGAGCCGCGGGGCATCGTGGTCGACGCCGTCCTGACCGAGCCCGACGACATCAGCTCCGTCTTCGGCTTCACCCGTTCCTATTTCCACGTGGAGACGACCGAACCGCGGACGCTCGTGGCCTTCCTGAGCAGCCTGATGCCGCTCAAGCGCATCGACGAGCTGTACACCGCCATCGGCTACAACAAGCATGGCAAGACGGAACTCTACCGGGCGCTGATGGCGCACCTGGAGTCCTCCGGCGCGCAGTTCGAGGTGGCCGAAGGCGAAAGGGGACTGGTGATGACGGTGTTCGCGCTCCCTTCGCTCAATCTGGTCTTCAAGATCATCCGCGATCGCTGCGAGTTCCCCAAGAACGTCACGCGCCGGCAGGTGATGGAGAAGTATCATCTCGTCTTCGTGCGCGACCGCGTGGGCCGCCTCGCCGACGCGCACGAGTTCGAACACCTCGCCTTCCGTCGCGACCGCTTCGCGCCCGGCTTGCTGGAGGCGCTGCTGGCCGAGGCCGGGCGCACCGTGCGGGTGGAAGGCGATCTGGTCATCCTCCGGCATCTGTATGTCGAACGCCGAGTGGTGCCGCTCAATCTCTACCTCCGCCACGCCGGGCCGGACGAGGCCCGCCGCGTCATCGTCGATTACGGCAACGCCATCAAGGACCTCGCGGCCGCCAACATCTTCACCGGGGACATGCTGCTCAAGAACTTCGGGGTGACGCGCCACGGGCGGGTCATCTTCTATGACTACGACGAACTCTGTCTCCTTACCGAGTGCCACTTCCGCCGGATGCCCGCCCCTCGGCACGAACAGGACGAGTTCCAGGCCGAGCCGTGGTTCCCGGTGGGCGAGCGCGACGTGTTTCCCGAGGAGTTCGAGCCGTTCCTCGTGCTGCCCGGCGAGCTGGGGCGGACCTTTCGCGCCGCCCACGGCGACCTCCTCGGCATAGATTTCTGGCGGGAGATGCAGGCCCGGCAGGTGGCGGGGGAGGTGGTGGACTTCTTCGCCTACCGGCCCGAGCGGCGCCTGCGGCGCCCGGCGTCCATCGGCACGTGACCTCAAACGCTCTTCGTTGACGGGCAGACGCATGACATTCCGAACCCGGTATGACGCCGTCGTCGTGGGCAGCGGCCACAACGGCCTCGTGGCCGCGGCCTATCTGGCCCACGCGGGTCAATCGGTGCTGGTCCTCGAGCGCAACGACTGGATCGGCGGGGCCACGGCCTCGCAGCGCGTGTTTCCGGACTACGACGCGTACCTCTCCCGCTACGCCTACCTCGTGAGCCTCCTGCCGTCCGCCATCGTCGAGGAACTGGACCTGCGGTTCACGACCCGTCGCCGCAAGGTGGCATCGTTCACCGCCTACGAGCGGGACGGCCAGGTCAAAGGGCTGGTGATCTCGAACGAGGACGAGGAGCGCACCCGCCGCTCGATGCGTGAACTCACCCGCGGCGGCGACGCGTGGGAGCGCTACCGGGCCTTCCACCGGCTGGAGGGGGCGCTGGCGGCGCATGCCTGGCCCAGCCTGCTCGAGCCGCTCAGGAGCCGGCGCTACTGGCAGGCCCGCATGGCCACGCCCCTCGAGCGCGAGGCGTGGGACGGCTTCATCGAGCGGCCGCTGGGCGAAATCCTCGAACGCTACATCCAGGACGACGTCCTGCGCGGCCTCCTCTTCACGGACGCCAAGATCGGCGTGCTCACCCATCCGCACGACCCGACGCTGCTGCAGAACCGCTGCTTCCTGTATCATGTGATCGGGCAGGGGACCGGAGAGTGGCGCGTGCCGGTGGGCGGGATGCGGGCGCTGGTGCATGAACTGGTGCGCCGCGCGAGGGACGCCCATGCCGAGATCGTGGCCGACGCGCCGGTCACGACGGTGCATCCGGGCGGGAAATACCACGCGGTGGTCTTCCAGCATGGGGGCCGGGAGTGGACCGTGGATGCGCGCCGCGTGCTGGTCAACGCCGGACCCCGGACCTTCGCCCGGCTGCTGGGCCGTACCCACACGCCTGTGCTGACCGACGAGGGCTCGGTGGTGAAGGTGAACATGCTGTTGCGCCGCCTGCCCCGCATGCGTGCCCCCGGCGTCACGCCCGAGGAGGCGTTCACCGGGTCCTGCCACGTGGACGAGGGCTATGAGGCGATGCAGCGCAGCTACACGGAGGCCGCGGCGGGGCGGATCCCGGAGCGCCCGCCGTTCGAGATGTACTGCCACACCCTGACCGACGA
>JBMOPM010000155.1:0-5234 GCA_049323575.1 Gemmatimonadota bacterium
GCCCGCCGCCACGAAGGCCGCAGCCGTGGAAATGTTGAGGGTGCCTACCGTCCCGCCCCCGGTCCCGCAGGTGTCCACCAGCTCCCCCGGACGCGACGACGCCACGGGACGCATCGCGCCCCGCAAGGCGAGGATCGCGCCAGCCAGTTCCTCGGGCGTCTCTCCTCGCGCGCGGAGACCCATCAGCAGAGCGGCCGTCCGGGCCGCGCTCACCTCGCCGCGCATCAGCTCGGCGAAGGCCGCTTCCGCGTCGTTCCGTCCCAGGAAACGCCCCTCGGCAATGATGTGAAGGGCTTTCGAAACCGCTGACGACACAGCGGCAGATACCGTCTCGGACACAGGCACCGCTCGGCGACTTGAGAAAGTGGATGAGATCGGTGCGGCAGGATAGGAGGGCAGCGCCGCTTTTGTCAATTCTGACAACGAGTTGCGCCGCTTGCCGGGGTCTCCCGGACGGGACTAGATTCCCTGCCGATGAGCCCGACCTTCCTGGCCACGCTGCAGTTCAACGGAGGGGGGTTTGTCGGCTGGCAGCGTCAGGCCAACGGACGGTCGGTGCAGGGTGAAGTGGAGCGGGTGCTGGAGCGATTGGCGGGGCGCCGCGTGGTGGCGACTGGCGCCGGTCGAACGGATGCGGGCGTCCACGCTCTCGGCATGCCGGTCAGTTTCTCGCTCCCCAAGCCGTGGGAGCCGACGGCGCTGCGCCGCGCCCTCAACGCCCTGCTGCCGGACGACTGCTGGGTGGCGGCCGTTCACCGGATGCGGGACGGCTTCCAGGCGAGAAAGGCGGCCACGGGCCGCCGGTACCGCTACGACATCGGCACCGATGACGCGAGCTTCTCCCCGTTCCGGCGGCCCTACGAATGGGCGCTGGGCCGGGCGCTCGAGCCGGAACGATTGGCGACGGCCGCCGCGGCGATCCTGGGCGAACACGACTTCCGCGCCTTCGCGCTGAGCGGCCAGGAGAAGCCGCACTATCGGTGCACGATCCGCGAGGCACGCTGGGAACCGCGGCCGGACGGGATGGGCTACCGGTTCCACATCGCCGCCGACCGCTTCCTCCACCAGATGGTGCGGATGCTGGTCGGCACGATGGTCGACATCGGCCTCGGACGACGGGACGCACACGACATGGCCTTGCTGCTGGCACGGACGGACAACTCGGAGACCAGTGCTCCGGCCCCGCCCCAGGGGCTGTATTTCCTTGCGGCCGAGTACCCCGCGGAGTGGTATCTCGACGGAGCACCCGCATGACGCGTCGCCTCATCTGGCTCGCGGCGCTGGCGCTCGCGGCGTGCAACGGCGGAGCGGCGCAGAACGCCTCCACCGACGTCATCCGCTCGGCGGAGGCCCAGCAGCGGCGCGGCAACGCCAACCTCGCCGTCTCCTCGACCCGGCGCACGGCGCTGGTGGACGCGACCAACCGCGTGGCCCCTGCGGTGGTCTCGGTGAGTGTCATTTCTCGCCAGCGCGTGGTGCAGCGCAGCCCGTTCGACTTCTTTTTCGTCCCCCAGCAGAGCGAGCAGTTGGTGCAGGGCTACGGGACCGGCTTTCTCATCCGCCCGAACGGCATCATCCTCACCAACTCGCACGTGGTGTCGGGCGCCACCCAGATCAGCGTCACGCTGCCCGATGGCACCGATCGCCCGGCGAAGCTGCTGGGCGATGACCCGACGACGGACATCGCGGTCGTGCAGATCGAAGGCGGTCCCTTCCCCACCGTCCCGATCGGCCGGAGCGATGACCTCATGATCGGCGAATGGGTGGTGGCGCTCGGCAACCCCTACGCCTACCTCCTGGGCAACGCCGAGCCGACGGTGACGGTGGGCGTGGTGAGCGCCACGGGCCGCAATATCCTCCCCTCCGGCGAGCAGCCCGGGCTCTACCTTGACATGATCCAGACCGATGCCGCGATCAACCCGGGCAATTCAGGCGGCCCGCTGGCCAACGCGCTGGGTGAGGTCGTGGGCGTGAACTCCTCGATCTTCAGCAACACCGGCGGCTCGGTGGGTGTGGGCTTCGCGATCCCGATCGAGCGGGCGGTGCGGGTGGCGGACGAGATCATCCGGCGCGGCAGCGTGCGGCGCGCGTGGGTGGGGCTCGACGTGGCCGGCGCCACCGCGATGGGAGACTGGAAGACCCAGGGTGGTGTGCTCGTCACCAGCGTGGCGCCGGGCGGCCCGGCCGCGCGCGCCGGCATCCGGCCGCGAGACGTGCTGGTGGAGGCCAACGGCCGGCGGCTGCGCAACTACCTCGACTGGGAGGCGGTGAAGCTCGATCTCCACGTGGGCGACGAAGTGGCGGTGAAGGTCCGCCAGGGCAGCCGCGTCGTCGACCGCAGGATCGTCACCGGCGATCTGCCATCGGTGGCCGCGGAGAAGGTCACCGTGCTCAAGGACCTCCAGCTCGTGACCGTGACCCCGGCGGTGCAGGCCGAGAAGGGCACCCGCAGCGGCGAGGGGGCGCTCATCGTCCGGATCTCGCCGGAGATCAGCGCGCAGACCGGGCTGCAGGTGAATGACGTCATCGTGGCCATCAACCGCACGCGCATCCGCCGGGCGGAGCAGGTGAGTGACGTGATCGAGTCCCTCCGGCCGAATCAGGTCATCCGCGTCTACGTGGAGCGGGGCGGCGAGATCGCCTTCGTGGACCTGGTGTTCCGATGAGCGACGAGACCTGGCGCTCGCCGCTCGGCACGCGCTACGCCTCGCCCGCGATGCAGCGGCTGTGGGGCGACCGGCAGCGCATCGGCCTCTGGCGGCGCATCTGGCTCGCGCTGGCCGAGAGCGAGCGGGAGCTCGGGCTCGACATCCCGGAGGCGGCGCTGGCGGAGATGCGGGCCCATCTCGACGACGCCGACCTGCACGCGGCGGCCCAGTACGAGCGCCGCTTCCGGCACGACGTGATGGCGCACGTGCACGCCTTCGGCGACCAGGCCCCGGCGGCGCGGCCGTTTCTGCACCTGGGCGCCACCAGCGCATTCGTCACCGACAACGCCGACCTCGTCATCATGCGCGACGGGCTCCGGCTCCTGCTGGGCCGCCTGATCACGGTGCTGGACGCGGGCGCCGCCTTCGCCCGGCGCTGGGCCCACCTGCCCTGCCTCGCCTACACCCACTTCCAGCCCGCGCAGCTCACCACCGTGGGTAAGCGCGCCACGCTCTGGATGCAGGACTTCGCGCTCGACGCGGAAGAGGTGGAGCACCGCCTGGCGCTGCTCCGGCTGCGGGGCTGCAAGGGGACGACCGGCACCCAGGCCTCGTTCCTCGAGCTGTTCCATGGCGATCACGCCCGGGTGCGGGAACTCGACCGCCGGGTGGCCGCCCGCCTCGGCTTCGACGCCACCTTCCCCGTCACCGGGCAGACCTACCCCCGCAAGGTGGACGCCCAGATCCTCGACTGCCTCAGCGGCATCGCACAGTCGGCCGCGAAGATGGCCTCCGACCTGCGCCTGCTGCAGCACGAGGGTGAGCTGCTCGAGCCGTTCGAGGCCGAGCAGATCGGGTCGAGCGCGATGGCCTACAAGCGCAATCCCATGCGCGCCGAACGCATCACGGGGCTGGCCCGGTTCGTGATCGCGCTTGCGGGCAATGGCGCCCACACCGCGGCCAATCAGTGGCTTGAGCGCACCCTCGACGATTCCGCCAACCGGCGGCTCACGTTGCCCGAGGCGTTCCTCGCCACGGACGCGATCCTCATCCTCGCGGCGAACGTCGTGGCGGGTCTCGAGGTGCGCGAGGCGGCGATCGCCCGGCACGTGGCGGCCCAGATGCCGTTCATGGCGACGGAACGCTGGCTCATGGTCGGCGTGGAACACGGCGGCGACCGGCAGACGCTGCACGAGGTGGTCCGCCGCCACAGCCTCGCCGTGGCCGACGCGGTCCAGCGCGGCGAGCCCAACGACCTGCTGGACCGGCTCGCCGCGGATCCGGCGTTCGCCGCGGTGCCCGCCGACCGGCTCCGGGCCGAACTCGACCCGGTGCGCTACACCGGACGATCGGCCCGGCAGGTGGAGGAGTTCCTCGACGAGTACCTGCATCCGCTGCTCGAGCGGGTGCGCCCGCTGGCGGCGGCGGCCGAGACCGCGGAGGTGCGGGTATGACCGGCGGCATCGGACGCGTCATGGTCGCGAGCGATCTGCCGCTCCCCCTGCTCCGTCGCGGCAAGGTGCGCGACGTCTACGCCGTGGATGACGAGCACCTGCTGCTGGTCGCGAGCGACCGCGTGAGCGCGTTCGACGTCGTCATGGCCGAGCCGATCCCCCACAAGGGCGCCGTGCTCACCCAGCTCAGCGCGTTCTGGTTCGGCCGCCTGGCGGCACTCGTCCCCTCGCACTTCATCACCGCCGACACCGACGACATTCTCGCTCGCGTGCCGGCGCTCAGGCCGCACCGGAACCAGGTGGCGGGCCGGACGATGCTGGTGCGGCGGACGACGCCAGTGCTCTTCGAGTGCGTGGTGCGCGGCTACCTGGCCGGCTCCGCCTGGGCCGAGTACCGGGACCGCGGCACGCTCGCGGGCGAGCCGCTGCCGCCAGGACTCGAGGAGAGCGCCGAACTCGATCCGCCGGTTTTCTCCCCGGCCACCAAGGCCGAGTCGGGGCACGACATCAATGTCCCGTTCAACGCGATGGCGGAGGCGCTGGGCGCCCGGGAGGCGGGCGCGCTGCGCGACCTGAGCCTGCGGATCTACCGCGCGGGCCGCGACTATGCCGCCGGCCGGGGGATCATCATCGCGGACACGAAGTTCGAATTCGGCCACGACCGCGAGGGCACGCTCCGGCTGATCGATGAAGTGATGACGCCGGATTCGTCGCGATTCTGGCCGGCGGATCGCTACCGCCCCGGCCGGTCGCAGCCGAGCTTCGACAAACAGCCGCTCCGCGACTATCTGGCAGAGCTCAGGCGCGCCGGACGATGGAACGGCGAGGCGCCGCCACCGCCGTTGCCGGATGAGGTGGTGGTTGCCACCAGCGCCCGATACCTCGAGGCCTACCGGATGCTCACCGGCAGCCCGCTGCCGGAGGCCTGCTGATGCGCGTGGCCCCGGAGGGCACGCCGTTCATCGCAGGCGCGTGGCTGATCGCGATCGGGCTGCTGGCGCTCTGGGACTACGGCGGGTGGCCGGTGTGGCCGCTGCTCGCATGGATGCCCGTGGCCGTCTGGGTGGTGGCCTTCTTCCGCGATCCCGAGCGCAACGGGCCGCGCGGGGAGCGGCTCATCCTCGCGCCGGCG
>JBMOPM010000156.1:0-5229 GCA_049323575.1 Gemmatimonadota bacterium
TCCAGGCTCTTCTGACCCCGGACCTTTCTGACGCGCCCAGCGCCCTACGAGACGTTCGCATGGCGACGACGCACAAGGTGAGAGACCCGCGCCCCCAGCCCGCCGTGGAGCGCCGCGCCAGTTTCCGTGTCCTGGAGCCGGCGCCCATGGCCGCGCCGGTCGGCGAGTCGCGGTTGTCGCGGGTCTTCAACTTCACGCTGGCCCTGGTGGGGCTGATCGTCCTCGCGCCGCTGATGCTGGTCATCGCCGCGCTGATCAAGTTCACGTCGCGGGGGCCGGTGTTCTACACCCAGGCTCGCATCGGCCTCGACACCCGCCACACCCGGATGCTGCACAGCGACCCGCGCCGCAAGATGGATCTGGGCGGGCGGCCGTTCACCATCTTCAAGTTCCGCACGATGACGGTGGACGCCGAGCGGCACACCGGGCCGGTGTGGGCCACGCAGCGTGATCCGCGGGTGACGCCCGTGGGCCGGGTCCTGCGCAAGTACCGGCTGGATGAACTGCCGCAGCTCATCAACGTGCTGCGGGGCGAGATGAAGATCGTCGGGCCGCGGCCCGAGCGGCCGACCATCTTCGCCGAGCTGCGGGACCGGATCCCCGAGTACCACCTGCGGCAGCGCGCGAAGCCGGGCATCACCGGCCTTGCGCAGATCAATCAGCGCTACGACACCTGCCTCGACGACGTGCGCAACAAGCTCCGCTACGATCTCGAGTACATCGAGCGCCAGAGCCTGCTCGAGGACCTGGCGATCATGCTCAAGACCATTCCGGTGGTCCTCTTCCGGAAGGGCGGGTGGTAAGCCCGGCCGAGGCCGCCCGCCCCCACGCGCGCGTCTTCTCTCTGACGGCGACCCCGCGCGCGATGCTGCCGTTGGCCGTGGCAGGCCTGCTGTTCGCGATGCTTTTCGCGCAGCCCGCACGGCTGCTCGCCCTCGACTGGTGGAACGACCCCGACGCGGGCCACGGCCTCCTGCTCGCTCCGCTCGCCGTGTGGCTCGCCTGGCGGCGCGGCTTCGTCGCCCAGGCCCGCCCCAATGTCGTCCTCGGCGCGGTGCTCCTCCTGGGCTCGGTGCTGCTCCGCTACCTGTCCGGCCTCGCCGCGGAGCTGTTCACCATGCGGCTGTCGATGGTGGGGGCGACCATCGGGCTCACCGTCTTCTTCTGCGGCCTGCGGCAGGTCGTCGCGTGGTGGCTGCCGTTCTCCCTGCTGATTCTGTCGATCCCGGTGCCGGACCTCATCATGTCGAGTCTGGCGCTGCCGCTGCAGCTCAAGGCGTCTGCCATGGGCGCAGCGCTGCTGGAGTGGCGCGACGTTCCCGTGCGCCTGTCGGGCAACGTGATCCAGCTGCCTGGCCGGCAACTGTTCGTCACCGAGGCCTGCAGCGGCCTGCGCTCCCTCACCGCGCTGCTGAGCCTCGGGCTCCTCATCGGCGGGCTCTGGTTGCGCTCGCCGTGGAGCCGGGTCCTGCTCGTCGCGGTGAGCCTTCCGGTGGCCATCGCCGTCAACGCCGTGCGCGTGTTCCTCACCGGCTTCCTGGTGTTCTTCGTCGACCCCGCCCTGGGCGAAGGCTTCATGCACCTCACCGAAGGCTGGCTGCTGTTCATCGTCGCCTTCCTGATCCTCGGCGCCACCTCGTGGGTCATCGGGCACATCGAGCGCCGCATGCTCCCGAAGGAGACGGCCTCGAATGCGTGAGTGGCAGCGCTGGGTTCCCGCCGGCATCCTGGGCTTCGGCTGCCTGCTCCTCGGGGGCGTGAGCAGCCAGCGGGCGATGCCGCTTCGCGCGCCGCTCGCCACGCTGCCAACCGAGTTCGGGCCGTTCCGGGCCACGGAGATCCGCTTCGACCAGGAGCAGGAGCGGGTGGCAGGGATGAGCACCTACATCATGCGGGTGTTCCGGGACGGCGCCGATTCGCTGAATGCGTTCTCGGTGTACGTGGGGTACTACGAGCAGCAGACCCAGGGCCGCACCATCCACTCGCCGAAGAACTGCCTGCCAGGCTCCGGATGGGAAGCGCTGCAATCCTCCGAGGAGGCGATTCCCGTCGGCACCGGTCCGGCCCCGAAGGTCAACCGCTACCTGCTCACCAACCGCGGGCAGAAGGCGCTGGTGCTGTACTGGTATCAGGGCCGGGGACGCGTCGCGGCCGACGAATACCAGGTCAAGTTCGACCTGCTGCGCGATGCGGCGCTCAAGCGGCGCAGCGAGGAAGCGCTCGTGCGCATCGTGGTCCCGATCACGCCCGCGCGCGACGATGCCAAGGCGCTGGCCCTGGCCAGGCGCATCGCCGAGCGACTGATTCCCGAGGTGGATCGGGTGCTGCCGACATAGAACGGCGCGGCGGCAGGACGGCACGACAGCCCGAATGCAGACGACCCTCCGGAAGATGCGCACCGGAGGGTCGTGCGTTTCCTGCCCACCGCGCCCAGGGTCAGGGCTTTCCCGCGGTCCCGATGGTCCCGACCGCCGCCTTGACGCCCGGTCGCCGGGTGGGCTCCCAGGTCGGGTTCAGCTCGCCGCGCAGCGCCTTGATCCACGCCACGAAGCCCGCCGTGCTGGATGCCAGCGCGAAGCCGAAGAAGCCGAGCAGGGGCGGCACGGGCCGGTGCTCGGGCCAGCGGAGCGCCACGAGGCCCAGCCCCGCGCCCGCCAGCTGCGCGGCCAGCGCCCAGGCCGCGACCGGTGACGACGGCGCCAGCAGAACGAGCCCCAGTGGCACGCCGGGCAGTGTGAGCCAGACCAGCCACCGCGCCAGCTTGTGGCTGAAGAGCATCCAGGCAAACGTGCCGTGCCGGAAAGGATCGAGCACGCTGCGCATGAACCAGAGCGTCTCCAGGCCGCGCGCCATCGTGCGGATCTTCCGGCGGTACTCGGCCCGGAGCGAACGCGTGCGGGCCACCGCGCAGATGGCATCGTTCACCGACACGGCGCGGAACCCGAGGCGGCGGGCCCGCAGCACCGAGGCGAAGTCGCGGCTCAGGGCCTCGGGGAAGAGCGAATCCACCAGCTCGCGGCGCACGGCGTAGAAACAGCCGCTCGCCCCCACGATCGACCCCATCCGCGTCTCCAGCGCACGGACCCACATCTCGTAGCCCACATAACTGGACTCGTGCCGGTTCCCTTCGCGCCCGAGGTCGCCGACGCTTACGTCCCGCCCCGAGGCCACGCCGATCGTGGGATCCTGGAAGACGCGGATGAGCGGCTTCAACGCGTGCGGCGGAATGCGGATCGTGGCGTCGGTGTTGACGACGATCTTGCCGCGGACCATGGGCAGCACGGCGTTCTCCAGCGCAGTCTTGCCGCCGCGCTGGGGCAGGCGCAGCAGCTCCACGCCCCGCCCGGCGAAGCTCTGTGCGATCTCGTCGGTGCGATCGGTGGACGCGTCGGACATGACGACGATCTGCCGCCGGTCGGCCGGATAGTCGAGGGCCAGAATCGCCTCGCAGGTCTCCGCCAGCGATTCCTCCTCGTTGTATGCCGGAATCAGGATGGTGATCATCGGCCACTCGGGCGGGTCACCCCAGGTCTTCGGCGCGGGTTTCAGTGCGCCGAAGAGTTGCAGCAGGGCCGGATAGACGAGGTAGGCATAGACGAAGAGCCCCACGGGGACGGCGATCAGCACACAGGCAAGTGTCATTGCATCCGATCCGCTGGAGAGGCCCGCACAAGGGCGCGATAGATCCGATCGTACTCCGCAAGCCATGCACCACGGTCGAACTGCTGCTCGAGCCGCTCGGCGGCGCGCGCCGCCCGTTCGGCGGCGGCCTCCGGGTCGCTCCAGACCCGCCCGAGACCCGCCGCGAGCGCGGCCGGACGCTCCGGTGCGACCAGCACCGCTTCGCGGTCGGAGATCATGTCGGGCACACCGCCCACCGCGGAGGCGACGATGGGCACGCCCGCCGCCATCGCCTCGAGGAGGACGATCGGCGTGCCCTCCGTGCGCGAGCTCAGCACGAACACGTCGAACGCCCTGAGCAACCGGCCTGCCGCGTTCACCTGGCCATGGAACACCACGCGCTCCGAAGCGCCGAGCCGGGCGGCATGCGCCTCGAGGCCGTCCCGCTGGGCTCCGTCGCCGATGATCGAGACCACGAGGCGGCGCGGGGGCGCCTCCAGCAGCGGCAGGGCATCGAGCAGCACATCGGCGCCCTTCTCGATGCTGAGCCGCCCGATCCACCCCACCACGAGCGCATCGGGGGGCAGGCCCAGGATGCGGCGGCTCGCCTCGCGGCTCCGCGGCTCGCCTGCCGGGTCCCACGCGTTCGGCACCGTCACGAGTCGCGACCGGGGCACACCCGCGGCCGCGAGCCGCTCGGCCACGGACCGCGCCACCGCCACGACGCGGCCCCGCGAACGGAGACTCCAGACCTGGATGCGCTCGTAGAGCCGGTTCTTCCCGTCCCCGCCGGTGAACCCGTGGACGGTGCTCACGGTGGGAATGCCGCGGCAACGTGCCACGCTGCCCGCGATCACGTCGCTCCGGTAGCCGTGGCTGTGGACCACATGCGGACGCCACGCGTCGAAGAGGCGCCCGAACGCCCCCCACTCCCGCAGATAGGCCCGACCCGCGATCGGCACGGGCTCGACCGGAACGCCCGCCTGCCGCAGCGCGACCAGCACCGGGTGGTCCCGTTCCGCGCCCGGTTCGACCACGGCCGCCACGACCACCTGATGGCCCGCGGCAAGCTGCCCCGCGGCCAGCGAGACGACCACGCGCTCGAGCCCGCCGAACTCGCCGGGGTTGATCGCGTGTACGATGGTGAGCGGGCCAAGTGTCATGTTGTCATTGCACAACAATAATGTCGCTCGCGGACTACAGACGAATACGCTCGTCGCGGCAGCGCTACATTCATGAATCGCACCAGTCCCGTCCGAGGGGGCTCGGCCATCGCGACGCTTCAGCCAGTCGGGCCTCAAGCTGCCCCTGATCCCGGCGCCGAGGCAAATGCCGTGGGGAGAGCACCGACCGCGCGCCCCGTCCGAAGGCCTGAACCTTGCCCCCTCGCCCCGGGTGCCCCATGAAGCTATCGCTGGCAGGACGCGTCGCGCTCGGCGCCAATGGCATGCACACCGAGCCGGCATCGTGACGCGGGTGGCCGCCTGAACGCCGAGCACCGCCAGCTCGCCGCGACGGCCGGGATCGTCGCGCTGCTCGCGGTGCCCGCGCTGGTCGACCCGGGTGCCGTGGCGCGGGCGGCGGCGCTGCGCGCGCTCGCCCAGGGCC
>JBMOPM010000157.1:0-5218 GCA_049323575.1 Gemmatimonadota bacterium
TAGAGCCGGTAGCCGCCGAAGAGTTCGTCACCGCCGTCGCCGCCCAGCGCCACGGTGCAGTGGGGACGGATGAGGCGGGAGACGAGATGCGTGGGCAGCATCGACGAATCCGCGATCGGCTCGTCGTACTGGCGCACCAGCGCGGGCACCAGATCCAGCGTGGCCGGCTCGGCCTCCAGCTCGTGGTGCTCCGTGCCGAAGTGCCGCGCCACGAGCCGCGCGTGCGGGCCCTCGTCGAACGCCCCGTGCCCGGGGAACGTGATCGTGAACGTGCGTACCCGCGTGCCCGCGACGCGGGAGGCCATGGCCACCACCAGGCTGGAATCGATGCCCCCGGACAGCAGCACGCCCACGGGCACATCCGCCACGAGCTGTTCCCGCACCGCTCCTTCCAGCAAGGCGTCCAGCTCCTCGAGCAGCGGGTCGATCGCGGCGGCCGCGCCATCGGGCGGCGCCGGCAGCGACCAGTACCGCGAGCGATCGAGCCGGCCGGTGGCGAGATCGTAGACGGCGATGGTGCCGGCCTCGAGCTTGCGGAATCCTTCCAGCAGGCAGGCGTCGCCCGGCACGTAGCCGAACGCGAGATAGGCATCGAGCGCGGTCGCGTCCAGCACGCGCGGCAGCGCCCGGTGCGCCAGCAGCGCCTTGAGCTCGGAAGCGAACCAGAGCCGGTCGCCCTCGTGGCGGTAGAAGAGCGGCTTTTCGCCCGCGCGATCGCGGGCCAGCACCACCTGCCCCCCGGCCCGGTCGTAGAGCGCGAAGGCAAACATCCCGCGCAGCCGGGCCACGCACGCCGGCCCCCACACGCGGTACGCGGCCAGCAGCACCTCGGTGTCCCCGCTGCTGGTGAAGCGGTGGCCCCGCGCCTCGAGGCCGGCGCGCAGCTCGCGGAAGTTGTAGATCTCGCCGTTGAAGGTGAGCACGAGGCGGCCGTCGTCGGTCGCCATGGGCTGATGGCCGGCCGGCGAGGGGTCGAGAATCGCGAGCCGCCGGTGCGCCAGCCCCACGCGCCCGTCCTCGGACCACCACACGCCCGCGTCGTCCGGCCCGCGATGGCGCAGCGTGTCCCGCATCGCCTCGAGATCGGGGCGATCGCGCCAGGCCGCCGTGGCCGCGCAGCCGGCGATGCCGCACATCGTCAGGCCGCTCCCCGGCGCCGCCGCGCCGCCAGCACCGAGCGGTACAGCTCGTCGTATCGCGCCACGATCCGGGCCACCGCGAACGCTTCGACCCGGCGCGCCGCCTCGGCCGCGCGGCGCGAGGCCTCGGCGGGGTCGGCCAGCACCCGCTCGAGCGTGGCGGCGAAGGCCCCGGTATCGGCAGGATCGGTGAACCAGGCGCTCGCCTCGCCGAGCAGCGCCCGATGGGCCGGGATGTCCGACACCACGAGCGGAATCCCCGCCGCCATCGCCTCCAGCACGACGTTGGGACAGCCTTCGAAGGCACTGACATTCACCACGGCGCGGGCGGCACGCATCAGCGGCCACACGTCCCGGCGCGTCCCCAGGAACACCACGGCGCCGTCGAGCCCGAGTCCCGCCGCGAGCCGCTCGAGACGCTCCCGCTCGGGGCCATCCCCGCACAGCAGCACGCGCGGCTTACGGCGGCACGCGGCCACCGCCTCGAGGAGCAAGTCGACCCGCTTCTCGGCGGAGAGCCGGCCCACGAAGAGCAGGCTTCCGTTCCCCGTCTCCGCCGGCGCTGCCGAGCGAATCGACTCCAGCGCGATCGCGTTGCCGATTACCCAGCGGGGCGTCGACGGGGCCACCGGGGCCCAGTAGGCCGCGCCCCCCGCCGAGTTGGCCACGATCGCATCCGCCCGCCGGGCCAGCATCGCGCGGAGACTCTGCTTCCAGCCTGCCGGATACGCCTCGCGTGACGCACGCTCCGCGAGGATCCACGGACGGCCGGTGAGCCGCGCCGCCAGGCCGCCCGCCACGTCCATCTGGGTCAGCCACGTCTGCACCACGTCGGGCGCGAGGCGCCGGATCAGCCGCACGAGCCGGGTCGTGATGGCCGGATCGACGTTGCCGCGGCTCCTCAGGGCATGCGTGGTGACGCCGCTGCCTTCGAGCAGCGCGAGGTTGGGCCCGCCCCGCAGAAACGCCACATGCACCTCGGCCCCCGCCTCGGCCTGGGCCGATGCCAGCACCGCGAGCTGCCGCTCCGCGCCGCCGACTTCGAAGCTGCTGATACAGTGGAGGACTCTCATGCGATCATGCCCGGTTCAGGGGCCGCGTGGACTCGAGGAGCCATGGCGGCTTTGCGCATCGTCACGAGGAGTACTACGACAACGCCGGCCAGGAAAAGCAGACGCAGATCGTCCCGGATGATCGAAGCGGTCGGTGCGAGGAAAAACTCCGCTGTCGGCAGACTCAGCACCGAAATGCTGAGGGCCCGCATGATCGGACTCGGTGCAAGCAGGAACGAGTTGACCAGCAGGAGATGTATAAGGTTCGCGACCCACAGCAGCAGCAGACCCGCCGCACCATGCTCCCAGAGTGCTATTGCCACGGGGGTGACCGGCACTACCATCCCCAACTCCGGGTCTCCGTAGGCACGCGCAGCAATCCGGTAGGGCGTGCCGAGGTACGTTCCATCCCGGCTCGTGGGCACGGGCTTGCTCGGATACACCGCCCGAGGGATCGGCGAGAGAACAGCCGACACTATGGGGAGAAACCCGCCCGTGCCGGTTGGCTCTATCCTCAGCAGCTCTATGCCGGGCTGGAACGAGTCCAGCTTGCGGTTGGCCTCGATCAGCACAAGGTTCGCCCGCTCCCGTCCACTCCGCCACGACATGCCGTGTTGGTACGACTGTTTGACGACATCCGCCGTCAACGCCGTATTGCCAAGCCCCCGCACGAGCCCGATCGCTCCCGCAATCGGCCCGCCGACCAGGACGGTGAGGGCAACGGCCGCCGCCACAATCGACAATCTGAACCTGCGAGGGCCCGCACCACTCATCACGGAAATCAACAGCACGAGGGCAGGAAGCAGTATCGCGGCACGCATTCCGCGCAAGACGCTGAACGCGGCATGGGCGAGCACGAGCGCCCATCCGAGAGCGCGGACCGCCCGTCTACCTCCCGCTTCCCGCCCGAGCGTCAGCAGTGCAATGCCGAAGGCCACAAGTACGGCGAGCAGCGACTCGAGAAGGCCAACACGCGCGAGTTCTCCGCTCGCGGCAACGACCACGAACTGGGTGCTGGCTCCAAAGCTCGCGCCCGTTGCGCGAATGATGCCCACCTCGACGGCCAAGGTGAGAAAGAGGGCACCCAACGCGAAGCTGGTCGTCCAGCCAACGGGCAGGTAAACCCGCCTGGCCCATGCAGGAACCAAGGGAACGATCGGGCGACGGGACACCAGGAAGATTACAGCGAGGCTCAGCGACAACAGTGATTGGGCCAGGGCCAGCTGCTCCCATGCACCGCCATCCAGGGAAGGCGACGTCGGAACGGCCAGGAACCGGAAGCAGAGCGGGAAAACGGACCACAGGGCGAGGGAGGTGAGCCACGCCGCCGTCAGGATCGGGGAGACCACTGCCGCACGGCGCCCAGACAGGGCGACGATGATCATCGCGGCGACGGCACTCAATAGCGCGATCGCGGTCATGATCCAACTCGCGCCCGCACGGACGCGAGAACAGCCGGCGGCAGCATGGCCAGGCCCGCCACGGCAGCCGCCTTCACATCGGTGGGACGGCGCACCCAGGCCGAGGCCGCCATCGCGAAGCCACGCAACCGCCGCCCCGCGAGAGCGTGAGAGAGCCCGCCAGACCGCAGGTACGCCGCGTACACTGTGGGCGCCCAGCGCCGCAGCGCCGGCCCGTGACGCTCGAGAACCGCGTCGGCGTGGGCGGCGTGGCCGCTGGCTTCGGCCAGCAGACGCTTGGGCGATGTGGTCGTCCCCATGAGACGATTCTGCGCGTCCTGGTGATAGAGCCGGATGACCTCCGGACGGCCGACAGCAGTGAAGCGTCCGGCGAAATCGAGATTGTGCAGTCCCTCCGACCGGTGTGCGCAATACGGCACCTCGAGGAAGCGCTCGCGGCGCACTGCCGTGATCGCCTCCGTGGGCCGGTCGGTCATCGCCTCGAGCCAGCGAAGGTAGCCCGTGTAGTCGAGTGACTCGGAAGGAAACGGCGGATCGGGGGAGATGGTGCCGTCGTCCCACCGGCAGCAATAGAAGATCTTCCCCACGTCTGGAGCGGCAGACTCGCATGTGGCCCGCACGAGTTCCAGGGCGCCGGGCGCGAGTTCGTCGTCGCTGTCCAGAAACAGCAGCCAGTCTGCGCGCGCTTCCTGCGCCCCAGCGTTACGGGCCAGGCACTGACCGCGATTGTCCGCCAAGCGGACCAACCGCACACGCGGGTCCCGGCAATTCTGGACGACCTCGGCCGATCCATCGGTCGAACCGTCGTCCACGACGACCGCCTCCCAGTCCATCATCGACTGCCGCAGGCACGACTCGAGGGCCCGGGCAATCAGCGCGGCCCGGTTGTACATGGGGATGATGATGCTGAGGCTGGGTCGGGAAACCGCGGTCACGTCGAGGACTCCACCAATCGCGCTTGCGCGGCGGCCAGGTCGTGACGCACGAGCCAGACGACGCCGACAAAGGCCACGAGGCGCCCTGCCAGATAGGCCGCGGCCGCGCCGAGCGCGCCGTGAGTGGGAATCAGCAGCAGCGCCCCACCCAGGATCACCGCGTCCCTGGGGAGGTTGACCGCCACGAGCGCCTGCCACATCCGTTCGCGCACCTGCACCCCCTGGTTGAGCGCCACGGTGAGCGTCTCGGGAATGGCGGCCGCGAGCAGCACGAGCAGCGCCGGATAGCCGTCGCGAAAGGCGCCGCCGTAGAGCCCGAGCAGCCACGGGCCGGCCACGGCCACGGCCGCGAGCGCCACGCCCATGGTCAGGGCCGAGGCGCGCACCGCCGCCCGGAAGGCGCCCCGGTACGCCGCCTCGCCGCCCTGCGCCCGTTCCCGATTGATCCACGGCATCGCGACGTTGTTGAGGATGCTCGGCACGAACAGCACGGCCGACAGGAGATTGAGGCTCGCGGCGTAGAGCGCGAGCTGGCTGAAGCCGCTGGTGGACCGCGACAGCAGCGCCTGCACCAGCCACAGCACCGGCACCGTGGTGAGACTGCTCAACGCACCGGGGAGGGCGAAGCGCGTGAGCAGGGGCAACACCGTCGCGATCGGTACCGCGCCCCG
>JBMOPM010000158.1:0-5116 GCA_049323575.1 Gemmatimonadota bacterium
TGTTCGTGTCCGGCGGCCTCGCGGCGACCAGCGCGCTCACCGCCGGCGCCAAGGCGGTGGCGGAGGAGGGTGTACAGGCCGCGGCCGCCAGCGCCACCGCGACCGACGTGGCGGCGACCAATCGCGCCGCCATCGGCGAGGCTTTGCAGCGTCTCGTGCGGCTCAAGGGCTTCGTGGCTGAAAGCTCGGAGCAGGTGGTGGCGCTGGGTGCGGTGACCCGCAACATCACACGGCTCATCGGCTCGATCCGGGAGATCGCCGACCTCACCAACCTCATCGCGCTCAACGCCGCCATCGAGGCCGCGCGCGCCGGGCACGAGGGGAGAGGGTTCGCCGTGGTGGCGGAAGAGGTGCGCCAGCTCGCCGCGCAGAGCGCGCAGGGGGCCCGCGAGACCAACGCGCTGCTGGATGAGATCGGCCGGCATGTGGACACCATCTTCCGGCAGATGGCGCGGGGCGAGGAAGTCGTGGCGGGCGTGGAGGAGCTGTCGAGTCGGGCGTTCTCCGCGCTGGACGAGATCGTCGGCACCACCCAGGAAGCCGGGCGGCACGCGCGGGTCATCGCGGACACCGCATCCTCGCAGGAGAACGCCGCCGCCCGGCTCGCGGCCCAGATCCGGAGTCTGGTCGAGTTGTCCGCACGCGCCCGGGCCGAGACCGACGCCCTGGCCGAGCAGGCCGCCAACGCCACGCGGGGCCAGGCCGAACTCGAGGGGGCGATTCGCGAACTGCAGGAAGTGGCCGGGTCGCTGCAGCAGATTGCCCGGCACTTCACCGTCGGTGCATGACCGTGGCCGCCCCGGTCCCTGCGTTCATCGCCCTCGGCAGCAACCTCGGAGACCGCGCCGCCTATCTGGCGTTCGCGCGGGAACGCCTCGGCGCGCTGCCGCATACCCGTCTCGTGGCGGCGTCGACCATCGAGGAGACGGCACCGCTCGGCGGCCTGCCGCAGCCCGCCTATCTCAACCAGATGGTGCTCCTCGAGACCGCCCTCACGCCCCAGCAACTGCTCGCCGAATGCCGGCGCATCGAGGAGGCGGCCGGCCGGACGCGGGACGGGCGCTGGGGCTCCCGCACGCTCGATCTGGACATCGTCCGCTACGACGACCTCACCCTCGACACCGACACGCTCACGCTGCCGCACCCCGGTCTCGCCGACCGGGATTTCTGGCAGCGCGAGCTGGCCGAGCTGACTGCCCATGACCGCTGAACCGAAACCGCTCCGCATCCCCGATCTCCGCGCGATGAAGGCGGCGGGGCGGCGGCAGGCCTGGCTGACCTGCTACGATGCCCTCTTCGCCCGCCTGCTGGATGACGCGGGTATCGACGTGCTCCTCGTGGGGGACTCGGTGAATCAGGTGCTCGCCGGGAGGGAAACCACGCTCAGTGCCACCCTCGACCAGATGATCTACCACGCCGCCGCGGTGTGCCGCGGAACGAAGCGTGCTCTCGTGGTGGTCGACCTGCCGTTCCTCACGTACCAGGTCACCGTGGAAGATGCGATCCGCAACGCCGGACGGGTCCTGCAGCAGACCGGGGCGCACGCGGTGAAACTCGAGGGCGGCGCCCCGATGGCGCCCACGGTGCAGGCGCTGGTGGAGCGGGGCATCCCGGTGGTGGGACACCTGGGGCTCACGCCCCAGTCCATCCACCAGCTCGGCGGCTACCGGGTGCAGGGCAGGGACGCGGCCGTGGCGGAGCGGCTCGTCGCGGATGCCCGGGCTCTCGAGGCCGCAGGCGCCGCCGCCATCGTGCTGGAGCTGATGCCGTCGGCCGTGGCGGAGCGGGTGACGCAGGCCGTCTCGGTGCCCACCATCGGCATCGGGGCCGGCGCGGGCTGCGACGGGCAGGTGCTCGTGCTGCCCGACCTCCTCGGGCTGGACCCGGCGTTCCGCCCGAAGTTCGTCAAGCGCTACGCGGCGCTGGCCGACGTGGTGCGCGAGGCGGCGGCACGCTACGCGGCGGAGG
The DNA here is from genome assembly GCA_049323575.1 of Gemmatimonadota bacterium. Taxonomy (GTDB): domain Bacteria; phylum Gemmatimonadota; class Gemmatimonadetes; order Gemmatimonadales; family GWC2-71-9; genus JBMOPM01. The sequence continues at coordinate 1,969 of JBMOPM010000158.1, forward strand.
TGCGCGACGGCACCTTCCCCGGCCCCGAGCACGGGTTCGAGTGATGCACTTGTTCACGACCGTGGCCGAGCTGCGGGCCTGGCGGAAGGCGCAGCGGGTGCCCGACAAGCGGGTGGGCCTCGTGCCCACGATGGGCTCGCTGCACGAGGGACACCTCGCGCTGGTGGATGAGGCGCGCCGCCGCTCCGACACCGTGCTGCTCACCATCTTCGTCAACCCGCTCCAGTTCGGCCCCGGCGAGGACTTCGAGCGCTATCCCCGCCAGCTCGACCGCGATGTGGAACTGGCCCGCGCCCGCGGCGTCGATGCGGTGTTCGCGCCGCCGGTCTCGGAGATGTACCGGCCCGGGGCGGAGATACGCGTGGTACCCGGGCCCACCGCGGACCGGTGGGAAGGCGCGGCCCGGCCCGGCCACTTCACCGGCGTGCTCACCGTGGTGGCGAAGCTGTTTCATCTGGCCGAGCCCGATGTGGCGTGCTTCGGACAGAAGGACATCCAGCAGGTGGTGCTCGTCCGACAGATGGTGCGCGACCTCGACTGGCCCATCGAGCTGGCGGTGGTGCCGACGGTGCGGGAACCGGACGGCCTGGCGTTGAGCAGCCGCAACGTCTACCTGAGCGAGACCGAGCGGCGCCACGCCCGTGGCCTGAGCGCTGCACTCTTCGAAGCCGAGCGGCTGTGGCAGGAAGGCGAGCGCGATGCGGCCCGACTCGAGGCCGCAATGCGGGCCACACTGGCGGTGTATCCGGAGGTGGCCGTCGAGTATATTTGCGTCGCCGAACCGGAAGGGTTGCGCCCCGTCGACACGGCGGAGCCCGGCACGGTGGTTGCGATTGCGGCCCGGGTGGGCGGCACCAGGTTGATCGACAATGTAGTGCTCGTCGCTCGTCCCTGAGTCGCGAGCTGCTGGTCGCTCGGGTCCGGCCCGGACGGCCAGCGCCGAGTCGCCAACCACCGGCATTCCGCAGCCCGCGATTTACGACCAGCGACCTGGAGGGCCTGCCCCATGCAGCGCCGCCTGATGAAGTCAAAGATTCACCGCGCCACCGTGACCTCGGCGGACCTGCATTACGAGGGGTCGCTGACGGTGGACGAGGACCTGTTGGACGCGGCCGATCTCATCCATTACGAGGAGATCCAGGTCGTCAACGTGAACAACGGGGCGCGGTTCAGCACCTATGTCATTCCGGGGCCGCGGGGCAGCGGCGTGATTCAGGTCAACGGGGCCGCGGCGCGTCTCGCCATGCCGGGCGATCTCGTCATCCTGATCTCCTACGCCGACTTCACCGAGGCGGAGGCCGCGCGGCATCACCCGCGCGTGGTGTTCGTGGACGAGCGCAACCGCGCCGTCCGCCCCCAGCTGCGCGCCGAAAGCTGACGAGCGCCGCCCCGCGTGCGCACCGCCCGTCCTACTCCCCCAGCGCTTCGGCCTACGCTGCCGCGGTGGGCCGTCGTCACTGCTGAACGGCTCCAGCACATCGAGCGCGTCGCCTATCTGGTCCTCCAGTGGGCGGAGCAGCTCGGGGTGCCCGACTCGGAACGCAATCGCTGGCTCCGCGCCGTGTGGCTGCACGACGCGCTCCGGGACGCTCCGCGCGAAGAGCTGGAGCGCCTGGCGCCCACCACGCCCGGCCCGCCGGAGCTGCGGCACGGACCGGCGAGCGCCGCCCGGGCCAAGGCCGATGGCGAGGTGGACCGCGGCGTGCTCGACGCGGTGCGCTACCACTCCGTGGGCCTCGCGGAGTGGGACATGGTGGGACGCGTGCTGTACTGCGCGGACTACCTCGAGCCCGGCCGGCCATTCAACGCGGAATGGCGTGCCGCCCTCGCGGCCCGCTTCCCCCGCGATCCCACCGGCGTCCTCCGCGAGGTGGCGTCGGCGCGGTTGCAGCACGTGATCGCCTCCGGCTATCCCCTCATGGAGCCGTCGGTACGCTTCTGGAACAGTCTCGCTGGCCGGGTCACCTCATAGGCTCCGTTCGTCCCCTCACGCTGGTGCTGGGTCTGGCCCTCGCGCTCGCCTGCGGGCGGGACGGGGGCCGGTCCGCGGGCGCGTCCGCCACCGGCGCGGCGCCGTCCCGCCCTGACGACCCGGACCGCGTCACGGTCGAGGTGCTCAACGGCACCCGGCGTCCCGGCCTCGCCAAGGTGGGGATGCGGCTGCTGCGCCGGCAGGGCCTCGACGTGCTCTTCTTCGGCACGGGCGATACCCTGGTCGATTCCACGCTCGTGTACGTCCGCCGTGGCTCCGCCGCGGACGGCGAGCGCGTCGCCCAGGCGCTCGGCACCGGGAAGGTGATCTCGGCACCGGACACGCTTCGTCGGGTCGACGTGAGCGTGCTGCTGGGCGCGGACTTCCGCCCGCCCTCGGATCCCCGGCCGTAGGCGCCACGAACCCATTCGATCCCACCCCGGAGCCGCACCCGATGCACTTCTTGACATTGATTGATACAACAACTATTGTTGGGTTGTTGACCGGCTTCGAGTCGCTGGCGCTGAGCGCCGAGTGTGCCGAGCGCCGAGCATGCATGCACGTGACCAAGGGGAGACACGACATGACCACCACCGTCTGGCAGTTGGATCCCTCGCACTGCACCGTGGAGTTTGCGGTCCGGCACCTCATGATCTCGACGGTGAGGGGCCGCTTCGGGGATGTGAAGGGCACCGTGACCACCGAGGGCGATGACTTCCGCACCGCCCAGGTGGACGTGACCATCGGGGTTGCCAGCATCGACACCCGCGAGCCTCAGCGAGACGACCACCTCCGGTCGGCCGACTTCTTCGACGTGGCGAAGTATCCGACGATCACTTTCAAGAGCCGCCGCGTGGAAGGACCCGAGAAGGGCCCGTTCCGCGTCGTGGGCGACCTGACCATGCATGGCGTGACCCGCGAAGTCGTGCTGGATGTCACGCTCGAGGGCGCCGGCAAGGACCCGTGGGGGAACTACCGCGCCGGGTTCAGCGCGAAGACCACACTCAATCGGAAGGACTTCGGCCTCGCCTGGAACCAGTTGCTGGAGGCAGGCGGCGTGGTGGTCGGGGACGAGGTGAAGGTGTCGATCGACGCGGAGCTGGTAAAGCAGGTGGCGACGGCCGCCGCCGCGTGAGTGAAACGGGGATCGAGCGCCGAGGTCGCTCGATCCCCGCG
>JBMOPM010000159.1:0-5089 GCA_049323575.1 Gemmatimonadota bacterium
CACGGATCTGCTCGCGGTCAACGGCCGCGAGCTGGACGACTTCCTGGACTGGGAGTTCCTCACGGCGGACGACGAGTTCGTGCTCCACGTGCGGCAGCCCGACGGGGAGGAGATCGAATTCGAGATCGAACGGCCGGTCGGGGAGCCGATGGGCGTCACCCTCGAGCCGCCCCGGATTCGCCGCTGTGCCAACCGCTGTGATTTCTGCTTCGTGGACGGCAACCCCGACGGCCTGCGCGACGTTCTCTCCATTCGCGACGACGACTATCGCCTGTCGTTCCGCTACGGCAACTTCGCCACGCTCACGAATCTCAAGCCTCGGGACGTGGAGCGCATCATCGAGTACCGGCTGTCGCCGCTGTATGTGTCGGTCCACGCCACGGACCCCGTGGTCCGCCGATACGTGCTCCGCAATCCCACCGCGCCCGAGATCATCCCGCAGCTCCAGGCCTTCGCACGGCACGGCATCCAGTTCCACACCCAGATCGTGATGTCCCCCGGCGTCAACGACGGTGAGGTGCTGGAGCAGACGCTGGCGGACCTGTGGGCGATGGGTGAGCCCATTCTCAATGTGTCGGTGGTGCCGGTGGGGCTCACCGAGTTCAGCAAGCATCACCTGGTGCGCGAGCCGACGGCGGAGGAGTGCCGCGCCGCGGTGGCCCAGGTGGAGCGCTGGGCCGCGCGCGCCCGGGCCGAGCGGGGCATCACGTGGGCCTTCGGCGCGGACGAGCTGTATCTCAGGGCCGGTCTGCCGCTGCCCCCGGCCGAGGTGTACGACGGCTTCGAGCAGGTGGAGAACGGCGTGGGCTCCGTGCGGTTCCTCCAGCTCCAGATCCAGGAGGGCCTGGACGATCCCGCGCTGGCCCCCGCCGCGTGGCGCGGAAAGCGCATCGCGGTGCTGACTGGGGCCGCGATGGGACCGCTCATGCCGCAGGTGATCGAACCGCTCGAGCGTGGGACGGGTGCGCGCTTCGAGCTGCTCACCCTGGAGAATGAGCTGTTCGGCCGCTCGGTGACCACGGCGGGGCTGCTCCCGGGCTCCGCATTTCGGCGCGCCCTGGAGGGCCGTCACGACCTGGATCTGGCCCTCCTGCCGGGGGAGGCGGTGAACGACGCCGGTCTCTTCATCGACAGCATGTCCGTGGACGACCTGGCGTCGGCCGTGCCCGTGGAGATCCGCTTCTCCCGCACCTTCGTCGACGCCCTGCACGAGCCGGTGGCCGCATGAGCAAGCCCACCGTCGCCATCGTCGGCCGGCCCAACGTGGGCAAATCGACGCTCTTCAACCGCATCCTGGGCGGGCGCGCCGCGATCGTGAGCGACCGGCCCGGCACCACCCGCGACCGCCATTTCGGCGACGCCGAGTGGAACGGGCGCCATTTCTGGATCGTGGACACCGGCGGCCTCGTGCCGGGCTCGAGCGACTCGATGGACCGCGCGATCCGCCAGCAGGTGGAGTTCGCGGTCGAACAGTCGGACCTGGTCGTGTTCCTGGTGGACGGCAAGGAGGGCGTCAACCCCGTGGATCGGGACATCGCGGCGCAGCTCCGCAAGACCCGGCGCCCGGTGCTGCTTGCCGTGAACAAGCTGGACGACCTCGGCACCGCCACCGGGCATTTTGCCTTCTACGAGCTTGGCTTCGGCGAGCCGGTGCCGCTCTCCGCCGCGGTGGGGGCGGGAAGCGGCGATCTGCTGGACGCCATCGTCGACCGCCTGCCCCCCCGGGGAGGGCCGGAGGGCGAGCCCGCGATCCACGTCGCCGTGGTCGGGCGGCCCAACGTGGGCAAGTCGTCGCTGGTCAACCGGCTGCTGGGCGAGGAACGGCTGGTAGTGGCGCCGACGGCCGGCACCACACGCGACGCGATCGATACGCCGTACCGTTACCAGGGGCGGCTCCTCACCTTCATCGACACGGCCGGGCTCCGGAAGCGCTCGCGCGTGGACGACGACATCGAGTTCTACTCCACGCTCCGCACCGAGCGGGCCGTGGAACGCGCCGACGTGTGCGTCCTCGTGGTGGACGCGACGCTGGGGCTGCACGCGCAGGACCTGCGGATCGCCACCAAGGCGTGGGATCAGGGGTGCGGGCTCATCGTCGTCGTGAACAAGTGGGACCTGATCGAGGAGAAGGACGCCAACACGGCCCACCGCGGCCGGCAGGCAATCATCGACCGGGCGCCGTTTCTCGAGTACGTGCCCTTCGTGTTCGCGTCGGCCCAGACGGGCCAGCGGGTCCGCAAGCTGCTCGACCTCGTCATCGAAGTGGCCGACGCGCGTATGGAGCGCGTGCCCACCGCGGAAGTGAACCGGGTGCTGCGGGAGCTGGTCGAGCGCGCGGCTCCGCCCCAGAAGCCGGGCGAGGAGGTCAAGCTCCTCTACGCCTCCCAGATCGGCGCCGCGCCGCCGGCCTTCGCCATCGTGAGCAACCGGCCGGACGATGTGCCGGAGTCCTACGAGCGCTATCTGATCCACGGGTTCCGCGAGCGCTGGCCGTTCCCGGGCTCGCCGCTCCGGATCAAGTTCACGAGCCGCGGGGCCAGGCGGGCCGCGCGGGATGACGGACGGAGGATTCGCCGGTGACGCTCGAGCAGGTGCTGCTCCTCGCGGCGTCGTACCTCATGGGCGCCTTTCCCACGAGCTACGTGGTTGCCAGAATGGCCCGCGGCATCGATCTCCGCGAGCACGGCAGCAGGAACCTCGGTGCCACCAACCTCTACCGGGTCCTGGGGGCCCGGTTCGCGATTCCGGTGGCGATCGTCGACATCCTCAAGGGAACTGTCCCCACGATCGTCTTCGGCCCGATGGGATCGCCCAACGAACTGTTCCAGCTGGTGTGCGGCGTGTTCGCGGTGGTGGGCCACGTCTTCTCGGTGTTCGTCGGCTTCAAAGGCGGCAAGGGCGTCGCGACGGCGGCGGGTGTGCTGCTTGGCCTGGCGCCGGCCGCCGTGGGCGTGGCGTTCGTCGTGTGGGCCGCGCTGGTCTTCAGCACGGGCTACGTGTCGCTCGGCAGCATCCTGGCGGCGGCGGTGTTTCCCGCCGCCGACTGGATGCTCTATCCCGCGCACCGCGACACCATCTGGCTCGACCTGCTTCTCGTCGCCATCATCATCTGGATGCACCGCGCGAACATTCACCGGCTGTTGAACGGTACGGAGAACCGGTTCGGGCGGCGGCGCACGGCCGCCCCGCCCGCATGACGACCATCGGCGTACTCGGCGCCGGCAGCTGGGGCACGGCGCTCGCCGATCTGCTGGCGCGCAAGGGCCACGAGGTGCGCCTGTGGGCCTACGAACCCGAGGTGGCCGACGCGATCAACGCCCGGCACGACAACCCGCTGTTCCTTCCCGGGTGTCCGCTGGCACCGTCCCTTACGGCCACGAACGACGCGGCCGCCGCGGTGGCTGGTGCCTCGGTGGTGGTCTCGGTCACACCGAGCCATGTGGTCCGGCGGGTCGTCACGCCGCTCAGGGATGCCATCGCGCCCGGAACCATCGTCGTCAGTGCCACCAAGGGGATCGAGACCGACACGCTCAAGCTCATGTCCGACGTGATCACCGAGGCCCTGCCGCACACCCGGTTCGCGGCGCTGTCGGGCCCGAGCTTCGCGCAGGAGGTCTACCAGCGGCAGCCCACGCTGGTAGTGGCAGCGTCGGCCGATCCGGCGGTGGCGAGAGGGGTGCAGGAGATCTTCGTCACGCCCGCCTTCCGGGTGTACTCGAACGCCGACGTGATCGGCGTCGAGCTGGGCGGTGCGCTCAAGAATGTGATGGCGATCGCCGCCGGCATCCTCGAGGGGCTCGGGCTCGGCGAGAACACGCGGGCCGCGCTCGTCACCCGCGGTCTCGCCGAAATGACGCGGCTGGGCCTCGCGCTCGGCGCCGACCCGCTCACGTTTTCGGGCCTGGCCGGCATGGGCGACCTCATCCTCACCACCTGCGGGGCCCTGAGCCGCAATCGCCGCCTCGGCATCGCGATCGGGAAGGGAGCCACCCTCGCCGCCTACCAGGCCGAGCAGCGCACCGTGGCCGAAGGCGTCAATACGGCGCGGGCGGCGGTCCGCCTCGCGGCCCGGCACGGCGTGGAGATGCCGATCACGCAGAAGGTCCATGAAGTCCTGTTCGAGGCCAAGTCGCCGCGCGCCTCGCTGGCGGAGCTCATGGAGCGGGACCTCAAGGCGGAGCGCTGGCAGTGACCACATCGCGACCGATGCAGGAGTTCTTCTCGATCGGCGAGGTCTGCGCGCTCACCGATCTCAAGCCCCATGTCCTGCGCTACTGGGAAAGCCAGTTCCGCTTCCTCAATCCGGCCAAGAACCGCTCGGGCAACCGCGTCTACAAGGCGCGCGAGGTCGAGCTGATCATGCTGGTAAAGCACCTGCTGTACACGGAGAAGTACACGATCGAGGGGGCCCGCCAGCGGATCGACCAGTACCGTCGCACGGGTGAGCTCAAGACCGCGGCCCGTCGGGCCCTCCAGTGGGAGACCATCGCCGAGATCCGGCAGGCCGTCGAGGAGATCGCGCGCATCCTCGACGGGGAAGTGGCCCCCACCCGTCTGGCCGATGCGGCCGGCGCCACGCCTGCCGCTGGCGAGGACGGCGAGACCACGGGCTCGTCGCCGGCCGAGCTCGACATCGGCTAGATCGCCTTCGGCGGCCGGGGTGCCGATCCGCCGTTATACTTCCCGTCCATGCGGATTCTGGTCAGCAATGATGACGGCATCCTCGCGCCCGGCCTCGCGCTGCTGGCCGAGGTCTGCCAGGAGGTGGGGCAGGTCACGGTGGTCGCGCCGGACCGCGAACAGAGCGGCACCTCCCATTCACTCACCTTGCATCGACCGGTCCGCCCGCAGCGACGGCCCGACGGCTCCTTTCAGGTCGACGGCACTCCCACCGATTGCGTGCTTCTCGCCTTCGGCGCGCTGATGCCGGAGAAGCCGGCGTTCGTCTTCTCCGGCGTCAACCACGGGCCCAACATGGGCGAGGACGTGCTCTACTCGGGGACGGTGTCCGTCGCGATGGAAGCGGTGACGCTGGGCGTGCCGGGCGTGGCGATCTCGTTCGCCTGCAGCCAGCTCGACCTCCTGCAGA
>JBMOPM010000160.1:0-5031 GCA_049323575.1 Gemmatimonadota bacterium
CCGCGTCGGCTCCGGGGCGCGGGCCTTCCGCGGCTCCCGCGTGCCCGCCTGACCCGCCGGTTTCACCCCGGCCGGATCCCGGCCACCAGATCCATCACGTTCGTGCCGGTATGCCCTACGCGCAGCAGCGCCCCGCCCGCCTCGAGGGCGGGGTAGGCGTCGTGAGTGGCCAGCGCCCGCGCGGGGTCCAGCCCCGCGCGGGCGATTGCGTTCCAGGTGTCCGGTCCCACGATCGCCCCCGCCGCGTCGGTGGGCCCGTCGCGCCCGTCCGTGCCGGCCGACATCAGCCACGCGCCGCCGCCTCCTGCCAGCACCTCCGCCGCGGCCAGCGCCAGCTCCGGGTTCCGCCCGCCCAGGCCGGGTGCGTCGCCCAGCGTCACCGTGGTCTCGCCGCCCTGCACCACGCACGTGCCCACCGGCGCATCGACCAGCCGCCGCGCCAGCGCGCGGCCCGCCTCGGCCGCCTCGCCCTCGAGCGGTGCGTCGATCACCGTGACGTCGAATCCTGCCTTGCGCGCGGCTTCTGCCGCAGCCGCTACCGCCAGGCGATTGCTCGCAATGACCCGGTGCTCCACCCCCGAGAACACCGACACCAAGGCGGGCTTGGGCGTCTCCAGCGCCTCACCGCGCTCCACCCGCGCAAGATGCTCCAGCAGACGCTCGGGTAGCCGGTCCAGGAGTCCCGCGCGGGTGAGCAGCTCGCGCACGTCGGCGGCGAAGCTCGGGTCCGGCACGCAGGGCCCCGAGGCGATGGACTCCAGCCGGTCGCCGATGACGTCGGACACGAGGAACGCGTGCACGCGGCTCGGTGCCAGGGCGCGCGCGAGTTTGCCGCCGCCCCAGCGGGTGAAGCGCTTGCGGACCAGGTTCATCTCATGGATGTCGAGCCCCGAACCAAGCAGCAACTCGAAGAGCCGGATGACGTCGGCCTCACCGCCGGGCAGCTCCGGCGCGGCGATGAGGCTGGTGGCGCCGCCGGAGAGGAGGACCCATGTCTCCTCGCCGGTCCGCGCCCGCTCGACGACGCTCGCCACGGCGTCGGCCGCGGCGAACGAGCGTCTTCCCGGCACCGGGTGATCGCCCACCACCACCGCGAGCGCCGGATGCGGCGCCGGCTCCCATTCCGGGACGACGATTACGCCGAGCGTGGGCTCGAGCGACCATTCGCGAAGGAACTCCGCGGCGGTGCGAGCCATGGGCCCCGCCGCCTTGCCCAGGGCAAGGATGGCCGGTGCGGCGGCGGGACGCGGCAGACCCGCGAGCGCGGCCCGAAGCGCGGGGCCGGGGCTCGCGGCCTCCACTGCAACTTCATACAGGTGTGCGAGGGTGGCGCGCGGATCGGCGAGCGGCAGGCGGAGTCTCCGGGGTCTGAAGTGTCACGCGGGGCGGGCCGCCCGCTCAGCTACTGGCGACCAGGCGTGCGCGGGTGAATGTTCGGAGCAGGGTCGGGGCCGTGCTTGCGCATCACCCGGGCTGAATATTATATACCCAAGGAGTTCTCGCACCTTTTTTCACAAACTCGGGTCATCGTGACAGCGCGGGCGGCGGTCGACGCCGCTCGGGCCGTTCTTTCACTTTTTCGCACGGGGGCGCCCATGCCTGGCCGCAACTTTCTTTTCGTTCCGGGCCCCACCAATGTGCCCGATCGGGTGCTCAGAGCGATGCACGTCCCGATGGAAGACCATCGCTCGTCTTCGTTCCCCGAGTTGACGCACTGGGTCCTCACCCACCTCCGCCAGATCTTCCGCACCGAGCAGGGGCAGGCCTTCGTCTTCCCGGGCACCGGCACCGGTGGCTGGGAGGCGGCGCTGGCGAACACGCTGTCGCCGGGCGACAAGGTGCTGTCGTTCCGCTACGGTCAGTTCAGTCACCTCTGGATCGACATGATGCAGCGCCTCGGGCTCGACGTGCAGGCCATCGACGTCGAGTGGGGTGAGGGGGCGCCGCCGGAGACGATCTACGATATCCTCTCGAAGGACACGGCGCGGGCGATCAAGGCGGTGTGCGTGGTGCACAACGAGACCGCCACGGGCGTCACCAGCGACATCGCCGCGGTGCGGAAGGCGATCGACGCCGCGAAGCACCCGGCGCTGCTCATGGTGGATACGGTCAGCGGTCTCGCCAGCATCGATTTCCGGATGGACGAGTGGGGCGTGGACCTCGCGGTGAGCGGCTCGCAGAAAGGCCTCATGCTGCCCGCCGGCGCCGCCGTGGTGGCCGCGTCGCCCAGGGCCATCGAGGCGAGCCGGACGGCCCGCCTGCCGCGGTGCTACTGGTCGTTCGAGGACATGCAGAAGGCCAACGCGACCGGCTATTTCCCGTACACGCCATCGGTCCCGATGCTGTACGGCATGAAGGAGTCGATCACGATGCTGCTGGAGGAAGGGCTCGACAACGTGTTCGCGCGCCACCGGCGGCTGGCGGAAGGGTGTCGGCGCGCGGTGAAGGCCTGGGGGCTCACGCTCTGCGCCAGGGAGCCCAGGTGGTATTCCGACACCGTGAGCGCGATCCTCGTCCCGCCCGGCTTCAACGGTGCCGACGTGATCGATGTGGCCTATCGCCGCTACAACTTCGCGCTGGGCGCGGGCCTCAACAAGCTGGCCGGCAAGCTGTTCCGCATCGGCCACCTGGGCGACCTGAACGAGATCACGCTGCTCGCCGGTATCGGCGGCTGCGAGATGGCCCTGCGCGACGTGGGCATCGAGGTCGAGCTCGGCTCCGGCGTGGCCGCGGCCCAGCGGTACTGGCAGGAGACGGCCAGGTCGCTCCCGGCAAGGACCGTGGCCGGCGCGCCGGATGCCGCGGTGAAGGCCGACAAGAAGCCGGCCACGGCCGTCGCGGGGGTGTAGCATGGCCGATGCGTGCCGGCGATGGGCGGGACGGTGGTCCGCACGCGAGGCCGCCACGCCGTCTGACCGCCGATGAGTCACACTCGCCATGAGCCGGTTCGCTCGCGTCTGCAGCGGAGCGAGCTGGCCGTGCCCGGCTCCAATCCGGCGATGTTTCCCAAGGCGCTCGAGAGCGAGGCGGACTACGTCTTCCTCGACCTCGAGGACGCCGTGGCCCCGGCCGACAAGGAGCAGGCGCGCCGCGACGTCATCCAGGCCCTCCTCGACTACGACTGGCGCGGGCGGGGCAAGACGATCTCGGTGCGCATCAACGGCATCGACACGCACTACATGTACCGGGACCTCGTGGACGTGGTGGAGCAGGCCGGTCACCGCCTCGACACGATCCTGATCCCCAAGGTGGGCGTCCCCGCGGACGTCTATCTGGTGGACGCGCTGCTCACGCAGATCGAGACTGCGCAGGGGATTCCCCATCGCATCGGCATCGAGGTCCTCATCGAGACCGCGCTCGGCATGGCCAACGTCGAGGCGATCGCGCAGAGCTCGAAGCGGCTCGAGGCCATGCATTTCGGCGTGGCCGACTACGCGGCGAGCTGCCGGGCCCGCACGGTCAACATCGGCGGACTCAACCCCGACTACCCTGGCGACCAGTGGCACTTCGGGCTGTCGCGGATGGTGGTGGCCTGCCGGGCGCATGGTCTGCGGCCCATCGACGGGCCGTTCGGTGACTTCAAGGATCCCGACGGCTATCTCGCCGCTGCCCGTCGCGGCGCGGCGCTCGGCGTCGAGGGCAAGTGGGCCATTCATCCGTCCCAGATCGCGCTGGCCAACGAGGTCTTCACCCCGCCGCCGGCGGAGGTGGAGCGGGCGCGACGGATCCTTGTGGCACTCGAGGAGGCGGCGGCGCAGGGCAAGGGCGCCGCGCAACTCGACGGCAAGATGATCGATGCGGCGAGCGCGCGGATGGCGAAGGTGGTCGTCGAGATGGTGGAGAAGGTGAACGGGACACGATAGGTCGGAGGCGGCGGCCCCGGGGGCGAGGCGCTGCCATGATGCAAGCGGGGGACCCAGTGGACATCCACGAATATCAGGCCAAGGAACTGCTCGCCGGCTTCGGCGTCCCGGTGCCGCGCGGCGGCGTGGCCTACAGCCCTGAGCAGGCGGTCTACCGGGCAGCGGAGATCGGCGGCATGCGCTGGGCGGTAAAGGCCCAGATTCACTCGGGCGCGCGTGGCAAGGCGGGCGGCATCCGGATCTGCTCCACGGAGGACGAGGTGCGCCGGGCGGCGAAGGAACTGCTGGGCAAGCGGCTCGTCACCCATCAGACCGGTCCCGAAGGCCGGGTGGTACACCGGCTGTACATCGAGAGCGCGGTGCCCATCGCACGGGAGCTGTACCTGGGCCTGGTGCTGGACCGCAAGAGCGAGCGCGTGATGGTCGTCGCCGCGCTGCAGGGCGGCATGGAGATCGAGGAGATCGCGCGGTCGGCGCCCGACACCATCATCCGGTCGTCGGTGGACCCCGCGGTGGGGATGACGGCCTTTCAGGCGCGGGAGATCGCGTTCGCGCTCCGGCTCGAACCGGCGCAGGTCAACCGGGCGGTGACGACGCTGCTCGGCTGCTACCGCGCCTTCCGTGACCTGGACGCGACGATGGTCGAGATCAACCCGCTCGTCGTCACCAGGGACGGGCAGCTTCTGGCGCTCGACGCGAAAATGACCTTCGACGACAACGCGCTCTTCCGCCGGCCCGATGTGACCGAGCTGCGCGACTATGCCGAGGAGGATCCCCGCGAGTCACAGGCCGCGGAGTACGGCATCAACTTCGTGGCGCTCGACGGCGAGATCGGCTGCATCGTCAACGGCGCCGGCCTCGCGATGGCCACGATGGACCTCATCCAGCAGGCGGGCAGCGCCCCGGCCAACTTCCTCGACGTGGGCGGCGGCGCGAGTCCGGAGAAGGTGATGAACGCCTTCCGGCTCGTCCTCGGCGATCCCAAGGTCAAGGCGATCCTCGTGAACATCTTCGCCGGCATCAACCGCTGCGATTGGGTGGCGGAAGGCGTGGTGAGCGCGGTGCGCGAGCTGAAACCGGCGGTGCCGCTCGTAGTCCGGCTCGCGGGCACCAACGTCGACGCGGGACGCAGGATCCTCGAAGACAGCGGGCTCGACCTCGTGACCGC
>JBMOPM010000161.1:0-5027 GCA_049323575.1 Gemmatimonadota bacterium
GCCGGTCCACGGCGTCCCACACCGGCCGTTTCATCGCCCGGGCCAGCGCGGACACGGGAGCCTCCCCGCCCTTGCGCTCCAGGAGTTCCAGGAGCTGTCCGGCCAGGCCGCCGGTCGCCGCGCCTTCGGCCACGGCCGTGACCACCACCTGTGAGGCGCCCCAGAGCCCGGCGGGCAGGACGCTCTTGAGCGCGAGGCCGATCGGCGCGCCGTAGTACCCGGCCATCCAGGTCGCCGTCTCCATCAGCGCCGGCGTGACCGCGGGCTCCACGTCGGGGATGCCGAGGATGTCGCGGGCGGCCACGCCCGGCGGGTCGACGTCGACGGCCGTGATGACGCCCACGAGCTCGCGGGCCCTGACGGGCACGACCGCGCGGGCGCCGGGCGCCGCGCGGTCGGCCAGGGTCTCGGGGATGCGGTAGGTGTAGGGGGTGGCGAGGGGCAGCGGCAGCGCGACGTGGGCGAAGCGGGCCGGTCCTGCGGTCATCGGCGGGTGATGCCCAGCCCTGGCCCCGCCGGCAGCCGGAGCTGGCCTCCCTCGATGCTGGCGCCGACGAAGGGATCGTTCGCCAGGAGCGCCGCACCGTCCAGGTCGACGATGTCCACGAGCGGTGCGACCTGGGCCGCCGCGGTGATGCCGATGGAACTCTCGATCATGCAGCCGACCATCACCATCAGGTGGTGCGCCCGGGCCACGGCGATCATCCTGAGCGCCTCGCGGAGCCCGCCGCACTTGGCCAGCTTGATGTTGATCCCGTCCACCTTGCCCACCAGCCGCGGGATGTCGTCGGCCACGAGGCAGCTTTCGTCCGCGATGATCGGGATGGCAGCGCGGCGGCGGATCTCCGCCAGACCCTCGAGGTCGGCCGGAGCCACCGGCTGCTCCAGCACCGTCACGTGGAAGTCCTCGAGGATGGGCAGCATGCGAAGCGCCTGGCGTACGGTCCAGCCGCAGTTCGCGTCCACCCGGAGCTCCTTCGCCGTGCAGCCGCGCACCGTCTCGAGGATTTCGATGTCGCGGTCGGTGCCGAGCTTGACCTTGAGGATCGGGTACGGCTCCGCCTCGCGCACCTTGGCCTGCATGCGCTCCGGCGTATCGAGGCCGATGGTGAAGGTGGAACGAGGGCACGCCGCGGGATCGAGGCCCCACAGCCGGTGCACGGGCTGGTCGAGCCGCTTGCCCCACAGGTCGTGCAGCGCGGCCGAGAGACCCGCCCGCGCGCCCGGGTTGCCCCGGAGCAGCGTGGCCCACGTTCGTTCCGCTTTCTCGAGGTCGAACGGCGACTCCGGCAGCGCCGTGGCATACATGCGGAGCGCCGCGAGGATCGTCTCCACCGTCTCACCGTAGAACTTGACCCCTGCCGCCTCGCCCCAGCCCTCCACGCCGTCGCCATCGGTGAGCCTGACCCACACGGTGCGGTGCTCGCTCGATCCGCCCCGGGCGATGATGAACGGGTGGGTGGTGTGCAGTTCGAGGATTTCGGCGGTCAGTCGGAGCGTCACGGCGGCCTCGGAGTGATGGAAGTTCGACGAGCCCGCGAAATATAGAGGGGAGTCTTGCGGGGGCCGGCGGCGCGGCTGCCGGCCTGGCGCCTGCCCTACGCCAGCGCGAGCGCGTGTGCCACCACGCCGGCCGCCAGCCGTCCGGGCACGTACCCGCCCTCGAGCACGCCCACGATCGGTGCCCGCGGCAGGTGCTCCCGCAGGCGGAGCGTGAGCGTCCGGTAGTGCTCGGGCTCGAGGGTGAACCCGCCGAGCGGGTCGCCCTTCATGGCGTCGAACCCGGCCGAGATCAGCACGATGTCGGGCGTCCAGCCCCGCGTGGCGGCGAGCACGGCCGACCAGAGGTCATCCACGTAGAGCGCCGGCGGCAGCCCCGGGCCGCGCGGCACGTTGAACACGTTGCCCACGCCACGCTCTTCTGCCATCCCCGTGCCGGGATACCACGGGTGCTGATGCAGGGAGACGAAGCGGATGGTCTCGTCGTGCTCCATCAGCGCCTGCGTGCCGTTGCCGTGGTGCACGTCCCAGTCCACGATCAGCACGCGCTCCCGGCCGAGTCGCTGGGCCGCGCGCGCCCCCACCATCACGTTGCCCACCAGGCAGAAGCCCATCCCGCGCCGGGCGAGCGCGTGGTGTCCCGGAGGCCGCACGGCCGCGAACGCGTTGCCCCGGCCGAGGTGCGCATGCTCCACGGCGGCGAGGACCGCGCCCGTGGCGCCGAGCACCGCACGCCAGCTCTCGCGGTGGAGCACGGTGTCGAGGAAGAGCACCCCACCGCCCCGGTCGCTCAGCGCTTCCAGCGAGCGAAGGTAGTCCTCGGGATGGACCGCGAGGAGCGGCGCGAGTGACTCGACCGCGGGCGCCTCGCGGACCTCGAGCCCCGGCTGCCGCCGGAGGTGCTCCAGCAGCACGCGCAGGCGCGCCGGCGACTCCGGGTGGTCGGGGCCGGGATCGTGGAGAAGGCAGGCCGGGTGAGTGAAGATGGGAACCATGTGGCTGTCGGCGGCGCGATCAAGGGCCTGGCTCTGCCCAGGAGCCGTACATCGGCCGTCTGGCCCGCAGGGCGGCGCGGGCTACCGCACCGGCTGGCGCCGTCGCGGCAACACGATGAGGGCGGCGTTGGGCACGACGCCCGCCTGCGCCAGCGTCTGCCCCTCGTCGATCAGCTCGGCCCCGCGGAACTTGACCTCGTAGCCCGCCGGATCCTTCATCACCCGGGCACGTCGCAGCGCCTCGGCCTTGAGTTGCGCGACGGTCGTGTCCTCGGCGAGGTCGAGTGCCACCTCGTCCCAGGTGTCGAGCACGCTGACCCGGACCATCATGACGCCGCCGCGGGAGCCGGCAGCGTGGAGAGAAAGCGGCTCACCGCCTGGTCGAAGAAGAGCGTCGATGCCCGGACGCGGGTGCCCTCCGGCGTCTCCTGGACGGCCAAGGCGATCTCCTCGCCCCCCTGCCCGCGCAGCGTGAGGAACGTGGGCCCCTCCTTCTCCGGAAAGGCCGCGTTATGCGGCACGCGCTCGGTGAAGAACCGCTTGGCGCGCGCAAGGACCTCGGGACCCGAAAGGCCCGTCAGGAATTCGTGGGTCATGGCGACAAGGTAAAGGGGACAGAACGAACGGGAAACCGGGGCCCGCTCAACCGCTGATCAACGAAGCGGCCGCCGTCGCCTGAAACAACTCCCGGGGGCGGAACAGCTCGGTGATCCGCGGCGGGGTCCGGTAGACCAGGACCAGATCGCCCGGCGGCGGCTCCTCCACACCCTCGACCATGAGGTAGGCCGGCAGCGTCATGCCTTCCGGCGGCGCCACGCGATACTGCCGCCCATGCCACGTGAAGACGATGTCCGGCGGCGGATGGCGGACGACGTGATCCAGGAAGTAGTCGTCGTCCACCTGATAGACGCCCTCCACCGGCGCGTCGCCGTCCAGGAAGAACAGCGGGTCGAACGGCTCGCCCGCGTGCCGGGCGAAGTTTTCCTCCGCCGCGCGGTCGAACGCTTCCAGCTCTTCCCGTCGCGCCCGCCATTCCAGGTGATGCCGCAGCTCGTGCGTGAGCGTCTGCCACGCCTCCTCGCGCCAGTCGAAGTCGTCCGACAGACGGGCCAGCGCCTGAAACGAGCCGTGATACAGCACGATGCGGCTCTGCACCTCGTCGGCCGCGCCGCCCTGGGCCGGCAGCGGAATGCACTCGCCCAGCGTGTAGATCTCGCCGCGCGTGGGATGGGGCACCGTCTTGGGCGATACGACCACCTCGGCCACACCCTCGAAGAACTCGGGCGGCACCTCTCCGCTCAGACGGCGGACCAGGGACTCGAAGTCGGAGAGGCGCATGCCCGGGTGCGGTCATTCCACGGCAATCCGCTCGCCCAGGTACCGCCCGAGCTGGTCCATCGACACCCGCTCCTGCAGCATCGTGTCCCGCGCGCGCACGGTGACGGTCCGGTCGGCCAGCGAATCGCCATCGACCGTGATGCAGAACGGCGTGCCCGCCTCGTCCATGCGGCGGTAGCGCCGGCCGATGGCCCCGCTGTCGTCGTAGAAGCACGTGAACCGCTTGCGCAGATCGTGATAGATCCCGAGCGCCAGCTCGGGCATCCCGTCCTTCCTCACCAGCGGGAAGACGCCCGCCTTGATCGGCGCCAGGGCCGGGTGGAAGCCCAGCACCACGCGGGTCTCGCCCTCCACTTCCTCCTCGCGGTAGGCGTCGACCAGCACGGTGAGGGTCACGCGGTCCGCGCCGGCCGACGTCTCGACGACGAACGGGATGTACCGCTCGTTGGTGGCCGGGTCGAAGTACTCGAGCTTCTTGCCGGAGTACTCCTGGTGGCGCGAGAGATCGTAGTCGCTCCGGTTGTGGATGCCCTCGATCTCGTGCCAGCCGAACGGGAATTCGTACTCGATGTCGAACGCCGCCTTGGCGTAATGGGCCAGTTCGTCCGGCCCGTGCTGGTGCCAGCGAAGCTTCTCGGGCCGGAGCCCGAGCTGCTGATGCCACGCCATGCGGAGCCCGCGCCAGCGTTCGAACCAGTCCTCGTCGGTACCCGGCTTGACGAAGAACTGCATCTCCATCTGCTCGAATTCGCGCGTGCGGAAGATGAAGTTGCCCGGGGTGACCTCGTTGCGGAACGCCTTGCCGATCTGGGCGATGCCGAACGGCACCTTCTGGCGGGACGCGTTGAGCACGTTGAGGTAGTTGACGTAGATGCCCTGCGCGGTCTCGGGCCTCAGGTACACCACCGCGGCCTGTTCCTCCACGGGCCCCATGAACGTCTTGAACATGAGGTTGAAGAGCCGCGGCTCCGTCAGCTCGCACTCGGTGTGTTCACCGGGCCGCTTGCTCGGCTTCCGGAGACAGCGCGCCTCCTCGAGCTTGTCGGCGCGGAAGCGGGCCTTGCAGGTCTTGCAGTCCACCAGCGGATCGGTGAACCCGGCCACGTGGCCCGACGCCTCCCACACTCTCGGGTGCATGAGAATCGCCGCATCAAGCCCCTCGATGTCGTCGCGGGCCTGGACCATCGCCCGCCA
>JBMOPM010000162.1:0-4986 GCA_049323575.1 Gemmatimonadota bacterium
TGACGGCCCGCGATCCGGTGTCGGGATCGACGCCGAGTACCTGGATCGCCTCGGCATAGTCGGCTCCGGTGGTGATGATCGACTGGCTCAGCACCTCCGGCGTCACCGCCAGCACGCCCGGCTCCGAGCGCGCCACGTCCATCACCCGCCGCCAGTCGTCCACCCGGAGCCCCGTGCCGTAGGTGAGGATCCGCAGATGCGGATTGGCGACGAGGATGCGGTCCCGCAGGTCGTTGCGCAGCCCGTTCATCACGCCCAGCACGACGATGAGGGCCATCACGCCCACCGCCACCCCGCCGACCGAGATGAGGGTGTTGAGCGAGGCGAAGCGCGTGGACCGGCGGCCGCGCAGATACCGCAGCGCGATCCGCATCTCGAGCCGCGTGGGCCACCAGCCGCCTTTCCGGCCCGGGGACGTCGCGGCGGCGGGCATGCTCATCGGGACCTCAGCGCCGTTCGGAAGCCAGCGTAGCGGCGGCGTCGTATTCGGGCCGCATCGCCGGGAAGAGGATCACGTCCCGGATCGACGGGAGGCCGGTGAGGATCATGAGCAACCGGTCGATGCCGATGCCGATCCCGCCGGCCGGCGGCATGCCGTATTCCAGGGCGCGGATATAGTCCGCGTCATACTGCTGCGCTTCGTCGTCGCCCGCGGCGCGCTGGCGCACCTGGTCCTCGAAGCGGGCGCGCTGGTCGTCGGGATCGTTGAGCTCGCTGAACGCATTGGCCAGCTCCTTCCCCTGCACGAACAGCTCGAACCGCTCGGTGAGGCGGGGGTCCTTGCGGTGCGGCTTGGCGAGCGGCGAGAGCGCCCTGGGATAGTCCAGCACGAAGGTGGGCTGTACCAGGTGCGGCTCGAGGAACGCCTTGAACACCTCATCCAGCAGTTTCCCGCCGGCCAGCGCCGCCACCGCCTCGGCCGGTACGCCCGCGGACCGGAGGGCGGCTCGCATCTCGTCCTCGGACGCCGTGAGCACGTCGATGCCGGCACGCTCGCGGATCCCGTCCACGAAGCAGACGACCGTGAACGGCGGCGTGAAATCCAGCGCCACCCCGTTGCGCTCGAGCACCCGACTGCCGGTCACCTCCTGCACCAGCCCGCTCAGCAGCTCTTCGCACATCGCCCGGATGTCATGGTAGTCGGCGTAGGCCATGTACCACTCGAGCATCGTGAACTCGGGGTTGTGCGTGCGGTCCATCCCCTCGTTGCGGAAGTCGTGGCCGATCTCGTACACCCGTTCCAGCCCGCCCACGAGCAGCCGCTTGAGATACAGCTCGTCCGCGATGCGGAGGTAGAGCGGCATGTCGAGCGCGTT
Source organism: Gemmatimonadota bacterium (assembly GCA_049323575.1). GTDB lineage: Bacteria > Gemmatimonadota > Gemmatimonadetes > Gemmatimonadales > GWC2-71-9 > JBMOPM01. The sequence goes on from JBMOPM010000162.1 coordinate 1,317, forward strand.
GTGGTGGGTGACGAACGGCCGCGCCGAGGCCCCGCCGTAGAGCGGCTGCAGGATCGGCGTCTCCACCTCGAGGAAGCCGCGCTCATCGAGGTAGCGCCGGATGTAGGCGATCGCCTGCGCCCGGAGACGGAACACCGCGCGCACCTCGGGATGCACGGCGAGGTCGGCGTAGCGCTGACGATAGCGGACCTCCGGATCCTGGAGCCCGCCGAAGGTTTCCTCCCCCGCCTCCGTGACGACGGTCTTGCCGCGCGGCAGCGGCCGGAGCGATTTGGCCAGCAGCTCGACCGACTCCACCCGCACGGTGACCTCGCCCGTCCGGGTGCGGAACAGACGGCCCCGGGCGCCGATGTGGTCATCGAGGTCCAGCAGCGGCACCAGGTCGTAGCCGGCGCCCAGCACGTCCTTCTTGAAGTAGAGCTGGATGCGGCCGCTCACGTCCTCGAGGTGCGCGAAGGTGGTCTTGCCCTGGCTCCGGTACGCCACGATCCGCCCCGCGACGGCCACCACCGGGCCATCCTCCCCCATGGCGTCGTCGTAGAGCGCCACCGCCTCGCGCGCGAGATGCGTCCGCGCATAGCGGTAGGCGTAGCCGGGGATGCCGCGCGCGGTCAGTTCCGCGAGCTTCTTCCGGCGGGCTTCTTCGACGTACGAGCGTTCAGCGTCGGTCATGCGGGGGAACGGGTCCGCGTCATGGGTTGCGAGTGGGAAAAGTATCAGTCACCAGTGACAGGCCGTGCCAGGCCTGGCCGCTATGCCGCCTTGCTGCCGAAGCGCTTGAGGTACGCCTGGATGAACTCGTCCAGATCGCCGTCCATGATCCGCTGCACGTCGCTCACCTTGAGCTCGGTGCGGTGGTCGTTGACCATCGTGTACGGCTGGAACACGTAGGACCGGATCTGGTTGCCCCAGGAGTTGTCCGTCTTCGTGGCCTCGATCGCGGCCCTCGCCGCTTCCTGCTCCTCGAGCTTCTTCTGATAGATGGCGGCCCGGAGCATCTTCATGGCCGTCGACTTGTTCTTGCTCTGGCTGCGCTCCTGCTGGCAGGAGACCACGATGCCGGTGGGCAGGTGGCGCAGGCGCACCGCCGACGACGTCTTGTTGACGTGCTGGCCGCCGGCGCCCGAGGCCCGGAAGACCTCCATCTCGATGTCCTCGTCGCGGAGGTCGACCTCGATCGTGTCGTCGATGTCGGGATACACGAACACCGACGCGAACGACGTGTGCCGCCGGGCCTGGGAGTCGAACGGCGAGATCCGCACCAGGCGATGCACGCCCTTCTCCGCCTTGAGGAACCCGTACGCGTAGGGGCCCTTGATCTCGATCGAGACCGACTTGATCCCCGCCTCCTCGCCGGGGAGCAGATCGAGGATCTGCACCTCGAAGCCGCGGCGCTCCGCCCAGCGGACGTACATCCGCATGAGCATCTCAGCCCAGTCCTGCGACTCGGTGCCGCCTGCCCCCGGATGGATCGTGAGGATCGCGTCGCCGCCGTCGTCCGGTCCCTGGAGCATGGCCTGCAGCTCGAAGGCGCCGATGTCCTTCTCCAGCGCCTGCGCCTCCTGGTCCAGCTCCGCGGCCATCGCCTCGTCGGGCTCGAGTTCCAGCAGCTCGGTCATCGCCTGGGCGTCCTCGAGACGGCGCATGAGCGCGTCATACGGCCCGAGCCAGCTCTTGAGCTGCTTGACCTCCTGCATCACCCCGCGGGCCCGCTCCGCGTTGGACCAGAACGCAGGGTCGGCCTGCTGCGCCTCGAGTTCGTTCAGGCGCGCCCGCTTGGCGTCCAGGTCAAAGAAAGCCCCGGAGTTCGTCCACGCGGCGATGGAGATCGGCAAACTGCTCAGCAGAAACGGGCATGGTATCCTTCCCGCGGTTAATGAGCGAGCCGCTCTCCCGCGGAAACGGCGGGCGAACGGCTCGTGACCGGACCGGAATATACCCGCGTGCGCGGGCAACTGCGAAGCCGTCGGCAGGCGCGTTAGAAGAGTTCCCTCCCCTCGGCCAGGATCTGGTTCAGCGCCTCGCGGAAATGCGGCGTCGAGGCCGCCACCTCGGGGCCCACCTGCGCCACATACTCCTCCCAGCTCTTCCTGATCTCCTCGGCGAACAGCTCCTTCAGCGTGCCCTCCTTGAGCCCCCGGGCCCGCTTGTCCGGATAGTACACGACGAGGTCGGATACCAGCGCCCGCGCGAGGAGCCTCGCCTTCTGCGCCGGATCCTGCCGGAGGAAAGGGTTGATCCGAGGCCGCGCCGCGGACGCGGCCGATGGCGCCATGGGCGCGGCGCTGGCCGCATGGGGCACGGCTGCCTCGGCCGGGGCCGACCCCGCCCTCACCGCACCGGGTGCCGGGGCCGGCGGGGCCGCGGCTGCGGGTGTCCGGGCCTGGGCCGCCGGCGCGGGCCTGGTCGCCGGGGCCGCAGGCCGGAAGGCCGGAGGGAGCGTGGAATCGCCGCGATGCGCCGGCGGTGGCGGCGGCGCAGGCCGGAAGGCCGGCCGCGTGGGCGCTGCCGCGGGGCCCGCAGCGGGCCGGGGCGGAGGCGGAGGCGTGGGTTTCGGTGGTGCCGGTGTCACCGGAGGCGTGGAGGCCGGCGCGGGCGCTGGCCAGGACGGCGCCTCGGCGACGGGAGCCTCGGCGACGGGCGGCGGCGCGGGCGTCGGCGCTGACGCGGCCGCCGGGATCGCGGCCTCGGGCGCAGGCGCTGGGACCGGCGGTGGCGCGCCGGCCGGTTCCGTCGTGGCCATGGCCGGCACCAGCGTCTCACCGGACTCCTCCGCATCGGGCATCGGCCGCGCGAAGGGCTCGTCCTCCGGCATCGCCCCCGCGCCGAGCGCCACCGCACCGCCCCCGATCGGCGTCTCGTCCACCACCGTTACCGTCTCATCAACCACGGCGGTCTCGCTCACCGCTTCGTCGACGACCGTGTCCTCCACGACGACCGCGGTCTCCGTCTGTTCGCTCACCACCGGCTCGGGCTCCGCTCCCGGCGTGGACGCGAGCCCGGGCGCCGCTGGGGCCATGGCCTCGGGCGCTGTCTCCGGTGCAGCGGCCACGGCCACGACCGTGATGACCGCGGGGCACATGGCACAGCGCGCGCGGACCCCGCCCGCGGGGACGCGGGCCGGATCGACCCGGTACACCGTGCCACATCCGGTACACGTGACGTTCATGCTTCCTCCCTCACCGCCCCTCGCTCGCGCTTTCGCGCTCGTTGCCTTGGCGCCGGTCCACCACGAAGAGCGAGCCGGGCAGCGTCTTCGCATAGCTCTTCATTTCCGTCGCCAGCTCGCTCACCTGCGCCGGGTGGGAGAAGGTGCGGTTGCGGTTGGTGACGATCCCAATCGACAGCGTCATCAGGGGCACGCGATGCAGCTGGCCCCGCCGGTCCTTGCCGAAGAAATAGCCCGCGCGGCGATCGGCCTCATTGTACTGCAGCGGGATCAGCGTGTCGAACACCTCCAGGATCTCGGTGCAGACGGCGCTCGCGCTCTCGAACGGCACGATGAAGATGAAGTCATCGCCGCCGATGTGGCCCACGAAACCCGCCGGGCCCAGCATCCCCTTCACCACGTCGTGGAGGATGCGCGACAGCAGATAGATGACCCGGTCGCCGTCGTAGTAGCTGTACCGGTCGTTGAATTCCTTGAAGTGGTCGAGGTCGGCGTAGCAGA
>JBMOPM010000163.1:0-4864 GCA_049323575.1 Gemmatimonadota bacterium
TCTTGGTGACCATCATGAGCTCATCCTCGGGGATGACCTCCTTGAGGGCCACGAGCCCGCCGGTCTTGGGGGTCTTCTGCAGCGTGATGATGCCCTTGCCCCCGCGCTTCTGCACCCGGTACTCGCTGAGCTCCGAGCGCTTGCCCATGCCCCGCTCGGTCACCACGAGGAGCGTGCAGTCCCGCCGGACCACCACCATGCCGATCACCGAGTCGCCCGGCTCGAGCTCGATGCCCTTCACGCCGGTGGTGGCGCGGCCCATCTCGCGGACGTCGGTCTCGTGGAACCGGATGCTCATCCCGTTGTGGGTCGCGAGCACGACGTCATTGGTGCCATCGGTCACCTGCACATCGATGAGTTCGTCGCCCTCCTCGATGTTGATGGCGTTGATGCCCGTCGAGCGCACGTTGCCGTAGGCCGAGAGCACGGTCTTCTTCACCGTGCCGTTGCGGGTGGCGAACATCAGGTACTTGTCGTCGCTGAACTCACGCACCGGCACCAGCGCCGCGATCCGCTCGTCGGCGCGGATGGCGATGCACTGCACGATGGGCTTGCCCCGCGACGCCCGCCCGCCCTGCGGGATCTCGTGCACCTTGAGCCAGTACACGTGCCCGGTGTGGCTGAAGAACATCAGGTAGTCGTGAGTGGAGGCGATGAACAGGTGCTCCACCCAGTCGTCTTCCTTCGTCCCCATGCCGGCGAGGCCGCGGCCCCCGCGGCGCTGGCGCCGGTAGGTCGTCACCGGGATCCGCTTGATGTAGCCGGAGTGGGACACGGTGATGACCATGTCCTCCTCCGCGATGAGATCCTCGATGGTGAACTCGCCCTGGTCGGCCACGATCTCGGTGCGGCGCTCGTCGCCGAACTCCCGGGCCACCTCGGCCATCTCGTCCTTGAGGACGCGCATCCGCCGCTCCCGGCTGGCGAGAATGTCCCGGTAGTCCGTGATCAGCGCCCGCACCTCGGCCAGCTCGGCCTCGAGCTTGTCGATCTCGAGCCCGGTGAGCTTGGCGAGCCGCATGTTGAGGATCGCCTCGCTCTGCTTCTCGGTGAAGCCGAACCGCGTCCGGAGCCGCGTATCCGCCTCCGGCGTATCGGCGGAGCCGCGGATGATCTGGATCACCTCGTCGATGTTGTCGACCGCCGTCTTGAGGCCCTCGAGGATGTGCTCCCGGGCCTCCGCGGCGTCGAGATCGAACTGGGTCCGGCGGGTGATGATCTCGTGGCGATGCTCGATGAATCGCTGCAGCAGTTCCTTGAGGTTCATGACCTTCGGCACGCCGCGGTCGAGCGCGAGCATGATGACGCCGAAGGTCGACTGCATCGCGGTGTGCTTGTACAACTGATTGAGCACCACGTTGGGGATCGCGTCACGCTTGAGCTCGATCACGAGCCGCATGCCGTCCCGGTCGGACTCGTCGCGGATGTCGCTGATCCCCTCGATCCGTTTCTCGTTCACCAGCGCCGCGATATCGGTGTGAAGCTTGGCCTTGTTGACCTGGTACGGCAGCTCGGTGACGACGATCGCCGCCTTCCCGCTCGACTCCTTCTCCTCGATCCGCGCCCGGGCCCGCATCACCACGCGCCCGCGGCCGGTCTCGTAGCACTCGGCGATCCCCTGCCGGCCGTAGATGTAGCCGCCGGTGGGGAAGTCCGGACCCCGGATCACCTTCCGGAGGTCCTGGACGGTGGCGTCGGGGTTGTCCACGAGCAGCTCCACCGCCCTGGCCACTTCCCGCAGGTTGTGCGGCGGGATATTGGTCGCCATGCCCACCGCGATGCCGCTCGCCCCGTTGACCAGCAGGTTGGGGATCTTCGACGGAAGGACTGTCGGCTCCTGCAGCCGGTCGTCGAAGTTGGCCTGGAAATCGACCGTGTTCTTGTCGATGTCCTCCAGCATGGCCACGGCGACCCGCGTGAGCCGCGCCTCGGTGTAGCGGTACGCCGCGGCCGGGTCGCCGTCGACCGAGCCGAAGTTGCCCTGGCCGTCCACCAGCGGATAGCGCAGCGAGAAATCCTGCACCATGCGCACGAGGGCATCGTAGACCGACGCGTCGCCGTGGGGGTGATACTTGCCCAGCACGTCACCCACCACCGTCGCCGACTTCTTGTACGCGCGGCCGGGCACCAGTCCCAGCTCGTTCATGGCGTACAGGATGCGCCGGTGCACCGGCTTGAGCCCGTCCCGGACATCGGGCAGGGCGCGGGAGACGATGACGCTCATCGAGTAGTTGATGAACGACTGCTGCAGCTCCTCCTCGATGAGGCGCGGGAGGATCCGTTCGCGGCTGTTGGGTGCGGTCATTCGCAATCCGGTTGGCGGGCCAAGCCCGCATCAGGGCCGTAATACATCGAAACTGTGAAATATATCCCCACGCCGCCCGCGGCGGCAGGGGGACGCTGTCGCCATAAATCATTGCTGCACAACCACTTGAGAGACGAACTCCGGGTGGTGCGGTCCGGCGTCCCATGCGCGGTCCGAAGCCCCTCTTCCCGCAGCCGTCGACGGCGCCGCCCGAGTGCCGCCCCGCCCGCATCACGGCCGGGACGCCAGCATGGCCACCGTGTCGTTCGAGGTGGCCGCGCCGGTTCCCGGTGCCGGGATTTGCTGGCCTTTCGATCGGCGCATCCCTATACTCGGAACAGCACGCAGGCCGCCTCTTCCCTCCCCACGGCCGGAGTCGTGATCGACACCTTTCACCGCCTCCAGGCGGCTCTTGGCGATCGCTATGACGTCGAGCGCGAGCTGGGCAGCGGTGGAATGGCGACCGTCTACCTCGCCCGCGACCTCAAACACGAGCGGCAGGTGGCCATCAAGGTACTCCACCCCGAACTCGCCGCGTCGCTCGGTTCGGAGCGTTTCGACCGGGAGATCCGCCTCGCCGCCCGCCTGCAGCATCCCCACATCCTCGGCATGTTCGACTCCGGCGCGGCGAACGGGCTGCTGTACTACGTCATGCCCTTCGTGCAGGGCGAGTCGCTCCGGGACCGCCTGGAGCGGGAAGGGCCGCTGCCGATCGAAGACGCGGTGCGCATCGCCATGGAGGTGGCCGACGCGCTGGGCCACGCCCACGAGAAGGGCATCGTCCACCGCGACATCAAGCCGGAAAACGTGCTGCTCGCCAACGGACACGCGCTCGTGGCCGACTTCGGCATCGCTCGCGCCGCCTCGGAAAGCGGGCAGAAGCTGACCCAGACCGGCATGGCGCTGGGGACCCCCACGTACATGGCGCCGGAGCAGGCCTCGGGCGACCAGGTGGGACCGGCGGCGGACCTCTACAGTCTGGGCTGCATGCTCTACGAGATGCTGGCCGGCGAGCCGCCGTTCACGGGCAAGACCACGCAGGCCGTGATCGCGAAGCATGTGCTCGAGGCCGTGCCCAGCATCCGCATCGTTCGTGACACCGTCCCGGAGGACGTGGAGGACGCGATCTTTGCCGCGATGGCCAAGGTCCCGGCCGACCGGCCGCACACCGCGGCGGAGTTCGCCGAGATGCTGGGACCGCCCCTCGGCGGCACGGCGACGCGACGCGCGGCGATCCGCGCGACCGCGTCGCGGCGGACTCCGAGCCGGCAGCTGCCGACCTTCGACGCGCGGGAAGCCGCGCGGGCGCCGTGGCGCCGACCCCGGGTCCTGGCGCTGGCACTCGCGGTGGCGGCTGGCGCCGGATTGGGCGTGTGGCAGGCATCCCACCGCGGCGGCGGACCGGCCCTGACCGGCGGCCCCGATCCTCATCGCCTCGCTGTGCTCGTGTTCGAGGATCTGAGCAAGGACGGTCAGTTGGGCTACCTCGCCAACGGCCTCACCGACGCGCTCATCGGCGCCCTGACCCAGGTGCAGGGCCTGAGCGTCGTGTCGCGCGGCGGTGTCGATCCCTATGCCACGCGCTCGGTGCCGGTCGACAGCATCGCGCGGGCGCTGGGGGTGGGCACCATCGTGCGGGGCAGCGTGGAGCCGGACGGCGACCGCATCCGCGTGAATCTGCGGCTGGTGGATGCCAGCGGATCCGATTTCCAGCGAGCCAGCTTCGAGCAGCCCGCCGCCAATCTGCTCGCGATCCGCGACACCGTGGCCGAGGCCGCGGCGCGCCTCGTCCGGGCGCGGCTCGGAGAGGAGATACGTCTCCGCGCCCAGCGCCAGAGCACCTCCAGTGGCAATGCCTGGGCGATGCTGCAGCGTGCGGAACTGACCCGCAGGCAGGCCGATACCCTCGCGGCGCAGGGCGACACCCTCGGTGCGCCGCGCGCGTTCGCCGCCGCCGATTCGCTCGCCCGCGAGGTCGAGTCGCTGGATCCGAAGTGGATGGCGCCGGTCATCCTCCGGGGAACCATCGCCTACCGGCAGTCCCGCCTGGCCGCCTCCGACCCGATCGCGGCCGACCGGTGGATCAGAGCCGGCCTCGAGCAGGCCGATCGCGCGGTCGCGCTCGAGGCCGCCAACCCGGATGCGCTGGAGCTTCGGGGCAACCTCCGCTACTGGCGCTACCTGCTGGATCTCGAGCCCGATCGGACCAAAGCCCGACAGCTCCTCGCGGCGGCGCGGCAGGACCTGGAGACCGCGGTGAAGGTTCAGCCCGCCCAGGCCGGGGCATGGGCCACCCTGTCGCATCTCTACTACCAGATTCCCGAAAAGACCGGCGTCGACGTGAACCTGGCCGCCCGCCGGGCCCTGGAAGAAGACGCGTTCCTCATCAATGCCGACGTGGTGCTGGCCCGGCTCTTCTTCTCCTCGTACGATCTGGGCCAGTTCGTCGACGCCGCCCACTGGTGCGAGGAGGGAGCGCGCCGGTTCCCCACGAACCCCAGGTTCGTGGAGTGCCAGCTCTGGCTGCTCACCACGAAGGCCCGGGAGCCGGACGTGGCG
>JBMOPM010000164.1:0-4862 GCA_049323575.1 Gemmatimonadota bacterium
GAATCAGTTGCTGGCGCAGTTCAAGCAGATGCAGAAGCTCATGAAGGCAGCCGGGAAGCCGGGGATGAAGCTGCCGTTCGGTCGCGCGTTTCCCGGCATGTGAGAGAGGAACGGACATGGCTACTCGGATTCGTCTGCGTCGCGTGGGGCGGAAGAAGGTCCCGCTGTACCGGATCGTCGTCGCCGACAAGGAGGCGCCGCGTGACGGCCGCTTCATCGAAGTGATCGGCACCTACGACCCGCGCTCCGCGACGACGCAGGTGACGGTGGACGCCGAGAAGGCCCGCGCGTGGCTCGCCAAGGGTGCGACACCCTCGGACACGGTCCACGCGCTGCTCCGCAAGGCCGGGGTCATTTCCGCCGCGCCGGCCTGATGGCCGACGAGGCCCGCCGCCTGGTGGTGGCGCGGCTCCGGAAACCGCACGGCCTGAAGGGGGAGATGACGCTCTTTCCCCTCACCGGCCAGCCCGAGAGAATGTTCGCGCCCGGCGCGCGCGTGTGGCTGGTGGATCTGGCCGGCGAGGTGCAGGGCACGGTGACGTTCGAACGGAGCCGGGCCTACCACCGCGAGTGGCTGGTGAAGTTCGAGGGCCTGGACCGGCGGGAGGACATCGAAGAACTGCGCGGCCTCTTCCTCGCCGTGGATGAGGAGCGGGCCGTCCCGCCCGGAGAGGGCGAGGTCTGGCTCCACGAGCTGATCGGCTTCGCCATCCGCTCCGAGGGCGACGAACCGCTCGGCCTCGTCAGCGACCTCTACGAGCTTCCGGGCGGCCTCATGCTGGAGGTGCAGGGACCGAAGCGCGAGTTCTTCCTGCCGTTCCGCAAGGAGTTCGTGCTCGACGTGGATCGGGCGGGACGGCGGCTGGTGGTCCGGCTGCCGGACGGGCTGATCGATGAGTGAGCGGCCGGCGCTCGAGGTCAACGTGGTCACCCTGTTCCCCGAGATGCTGTCGGGGTTCCTCGCGGCCAGCATTCCGGGGCGCGCGGCGGACAAGGGGCTGGTGAAGTACCGGCTGGTGCAGCTCAGGGACTTCACCCGCGATCGCCACCAGACGGTGGACGACTACGCCTACGGCGGCGGCGCGGGCATGGTGCTCAAGCCGGAGCCGTTCTTCGAGGCGGTGGGGAGCCTGAGGCCCACGGGCCCGGTGATCCTCCTCTCGGCCCGGGGGCGGCGCTTCACGCACCGGGATGCGGTGCGGCTGTCGCTCGAGGAGCAGGTGACGCTCCTCGCGGGGCACTACAAGGACGTGGACCAGCGCGTAGCCGATGCGCTGGCGACGGAGGAGCTGTCGGTCGGCGACTTCGTGCTCTCGGGCGGCGAGGCCGCCGCCCTCTGCATCATCGACGCGGTGGTCCGGCTCCTCCCGGGCGCGCTCGGTGACCACGAATCGGCCGCGGGCGACTCGCACTACGAGGGATTGCTGAGCCCGCCGAGCTACACCCGGCCGCCGGAGTACCGGGGCCTCGCCGTCCCGGAGGTGCTGCGCTCCGGCAACCATGCGGAGATCGCCGCGTGGCGGCAGGCGGAGGCCGAACGGCTGACGCGGGAACGCCGGCCGGATCTCTGGGCGGCATGGGTGGCGGAGCACGACGCAACGGAATGACGTGGGAGCGGGGCGGGCCCCCGATCCCGGTACCACCGGACCATGGGTCCGATGCACGGAGGGTGAGACGATGGACATGCTGGCCGCGGTGGCGCGCGAGGGGCTGCGCACGGACCTCCCGGCGTTCGCGCCGGGCGACACGCTCAAGGTGATGGTGCGCGTCCGCGAGGGCGACAAGGAGCGCCTGCAGGCGTTCGAGGGCATCTGCGTCGCGAAGCGGGGCGGCGGGATCAACGAGACCTTCACGGTTCGCAAGATCTCGGCGGGCGTGGGCGTCGAGCGGATCTTCCCGCTGCACGGCCCGTCGATCGCCACGATCGAGGTGGTGCGCCGCGGCCGGGTGCGTCGCGCCAAGCTGTACTACCTGCGTGCGCTGAGCGGCAAGGCCGCGCGCATCCGCGAGAAGCGCGACACCACCGCGAAGTAGTCGCTGGTCCCTGGTCGCCGGTCGCTGGTTATCTTCCGCCAGACGCCGACGACCAGAGACGAGTGACGTGTGAAGCCCCCCAGCCTGACCCGCGAGCGCGAAGCCTGGTCCAAGGGCCTGCTCCTCGTCGGCGTCGATGAAGTCGGCCGCGGCCCACTGGCAGGTCCGGTGGTTGCCGCGGCCGTGGTCTTTCCACCCGGGCACCGCCGCATCCGGGGCGTGCGGGACAGCAAGACCCTGCCGCCCGAAGCCCGGCGCGAGCTGGCGGCGCGAATCCGGGCGGCCGCGCTCTGCGTACGGGTGGCGGCCGCTTCCGTCCGGGAGATCGACCGCATCAACATCCGGCAGGCCACGATCCTCGCCATGCGCCGGGCGCTCTGCCGCATGCCGATCGCGCCGGCGCGGGTCCTGATCGACGGTCTCCCCCTCGCCGAGCTGGGGATGGAGCACGAGGCCCTGGTGGACGGCGATGCGCTCTGCTACTCGGTGGCCGCGGCCGGCATCGTGGCCAAGACCGTGCGGGACGACCTGATGCGGCGCCTCGCCCGGCGCTATCCGGAGTACGGCTGGGACCACAACGTGGGCTACGCCACCGAGCTGCACCGCGAGGCGATCGGCCGGCTGGGGCCCACGCGGCACCACCGGGTGAGCTTCTCTCCGATCAGCCAGATCGAGCTGTTCACCGGCTAGCGACACGGCGAGGGCCGGGTAATCCGGCCCTCGAAGGAGGCTCCCGTCGCTCCGCTGCCCGCTTGCCGGGAGCCCCCGCCGCTTCGCTCGAAAGCCGGCGTCCGCCGGCGGGCGTGACACCAGCGTGAACCCAAGGTACCCATGCGTCATCACCTGATCATCAAATCGCTCCTCGTTCTCGCCGCGCTGGCCGGCCCGGTCGCCGCCCAGTCCAACACCGAACGGATGGCGAACGACCGCTATACGCGGTCGCACGACTACGACCTGCTCCATCAGCGGATCGAGCTCAGCGACTTCGACTGGGACTCCACCAGCTTCCGCGGCCGGGTGAGCACCACGCTCGTCGCCCTGAGGCCTGCCTTCGACGCCGTCATCCTCGACGCCGGTCACCGGCTCGCGATCGAGAGTGTCACCGGGCCGCGGGGCGTGGCCTACCGCTACGAGCACCGGGGCGACACGCTCCGCGTGCTGCTGCCCCGGCCGGTGGCCTTCCGTGACACGGTGCGGTTCACCATCGCCTACCGCGGCAAGGTGGAGAATGGGCAGGGGCTCCGCTTCATCACCACGGATGGCCGGCCACACCGGCCGCAGCAGATCTGGAGCCAGGGCGAGGACACCGACAACCACCACTGGTTCCCGACGTACGACGCCCCCGACGACAAGATGACCTGGGAGGTCGCGGCCACGATGCCGGCGCAGTACACGCTGGTGAGCGCGGGCAGGCTCGTGGCCGACACCAGGAAACCGGGCGGGCTGCGCACCATGGTGTGGCGGCAGGACCTGCCCGCGTCCACCTACCTCGTCTCGATCGTCATCGCGCCGCTCGTCAAGGTGAGCGACCGCTGGCGGACCCTGCCGGTGGACTACTGGGTGTATCGCGAGGATTCGACCAGGGCGCGCCGGCTGTTCGGCCTCACGCCGGACATGATGGAGGTCTTCACGCGGCTCACCGGCGTGAAGTATCCGTGGAACAAGTACGCGCAGGTGACGGTGGCAGACCATTTCGGCGGCATGGAGCACGTGAGCGCGACGACGCTGATCGACGACGTGCCCGACGACACGGCCTACGTCGATCGCCCGTGGTTCTGGCACATTCTCATCGCGCACGAGCTGGCGCACCAGTGGTTCGGCAACTACGTGACGCTGGCCGACTTCGCCAACATGTGGCTGAACGAAGGGTTCGCGGAGTTCATGCCGGGGCAGTACTGGGGCAGGAAGCTCGGCCGCCACGCGGAGGACGATTACTACCTCGACGAGTACAGGCAGTACCGCGCCCTCGATGATCAGCGCCGCATGCCGCTTGCGGCGCTGGGCTCGAACAACGTGTATCCCAAGGGCGCCCTGGTCCTCCGGATGCTGCAGAAGCACCTTGGCGAGGAGCGCTTCTGGGCGGCGGTCAATCGCTTCCTCACCACCCACGCCTTCGGCAACGCCACGACCGACGACTTCCGTCAGGCGGTCCTCGACGCTACCGGCCAGAACCTGTGGTGGTTCTGGGACCAGTGGGTGTATCAGGCGGGGCACCCCGAGTTCGCCGTCACGGCCGCGTACGACTCCGCGGCACAGGCGCTCACGCTCACGGTGAAGCAGACGCAGCAGGACACGCTCAAGGCCGACAGCACGGGCCTGCGCTACACCGTGCCCGAAGTCTTCCGCATGCCCGTGACGGTGCGGGTCGGGACGGGGCAGGGCGACGTGGTGCACCAGGACAGCCTCTACGCCCGCGAGCAGGTGATCACGATCGGGGGCGTCCGATCCGCGCCGACCATGGTCATCTTTGACGACGGCAACCGGATCCTCAAGTCGCTCCGGTTCGATCAGCCCACGCCGTGGCTCGCCACCGCGCTCGAGCGCGACCCCGATCTGTGGAACCGGTGGTGGATCATCGGGCAGTTGGCGGAACGGCGGGACGACTCGCTTGCCGTGCGGGCGCTGTCGAAGGCGGCGACGGCGGCCGACTACTTCCTCACCCGCCTCCAGGCCGTGGATGCGCTGGCCGGCTTCACGCCCGAGCAGGCGATGCCGGCCCTGTCGGCGGCGCTGGCCGACACTTCGGCGCATGTGCGCGCCGCGGCTGCGCGCTCCCTGCTGCGGATGCGTACGCCCGAGGCCGCGGCGCTGGCTCGCGAGCGCTTCGA
>JBMOPM010000165.1:0-4839 GCA_049323575.1 Gemmatimonadota bacterium
GAGCCGCCGGCGGCGCTCGCCGCTGCCGCCCCTGCGGCGCTCGATTCGATCTTCGTTGCCTCGTTCTGGACTCCCGATGATCCGGATCCCGTGTCGCGCGCATTCGTGGAGCGCTTCCGCCGGATTGCGGGGCGCGACCCGCTCCCGGGCGACGCGCTGGGTTACGACGCCACGATGGTGCTTGCCGCGGCCGTGAATGCCGTGGGCCCCGATCGCCGTGCGGTGCGCGACTGGCTCGCCGGGCTCGGCGTCGTCCGCCCCGCGCACCAGGGGGTCACGGGGCCGCTGCGGTTCGACGTGGAGCGGCCCGGCCCGGTGATGATGTTGCAGGTGCGGGGCGGTCGCGTGGTGCGGGTGGCCGGATGGTAGGTCGCCAGCGGCGGGCCATCAGCGTCCGTGCGCTGCTGCTGCTGCTCGTGGCCGTGGGCAGCGCCTACGTGATCGGCCTTACCGCGTATCTCACCGCTCTCCAACTGAGCACCAGCCGCTCGGAGCTGCGGTACGATCCCGAGCCGACGCTGCGGCTCTTCGACCAGCTCACGCACCGCGCCGCCGGGCTCGCGGCGCTGACCACAGAGGCGCGCCGGCTCCCCACGCTCCCGCGCGACCAGCAACCGGAGGCGGCGCGGCGGCTCCGGGCAGCGGTGGTGGAGACATTTGCGCAGCCGGCGCCGGATCTCTACGCCGGCGTACCCTACGCGAGCCGCATCAGGCTTTTGGAAGCGGACGCCCGGATGTCGCGGCTCGAGACCGTGCTGGTGGAAGTGGCGGCGCTGACCGAGGTGGGCCGGGCCACGGCGGCGGATCCCTATCTGGCGGCGGCCGATTCGTTGACGGGCGAGGTGACGGCGGGGCTCATGGCCGCGCATCAGCTCAACGTGGCGGACCTCATCCGGCGGGAGCGGGCGCTCAAGCGGGTGGCAAGAGAGGGCTATCAGGCGTTGCTGGCCTGGCTCGTCGTCGGCATCATCGGTCTGCCGCTCGCGATCCTGGTGGTGCGCCGGCGGCTTGGCAAGCCGCTCGCGAGCCTCGAGGAAGGCCTCACGCGCGTGGCCGAGGGCGATCTCTCGGTGCACCTGCCGGTGCGGCACCTCGATGAGGTGGGTCGGCTCACGGAGCACTTCAACGACATGACGCGCGTGCTCAGGGAGCGCGCGGAGGAGCAGGGCCGGTTCATCGCGGCGGGGCAGCTGATCGCCGGCGTGGCGCACGAGGTCAACAACCCGCTCATGGCGATCACCGCGATGGCCCAGATTCGTCTGGGAAAGCCCGACCTCGATCCCGAGGTGCGGGACGACCTGCAGCAGATCGCCCGCCAGGCGCGCCGGGCAGGCAAGCTCGTGTCGGGCCTCCTCCGGTTCGTCCAGGCCCGGGACCGCCATTCGCGCCTGCTCGACGTGGCGCCGGTGGTCCGCCAGGCGGTGGATCTGGTCTCGTATCAGTTTGCGGTGAGCGAGATCACGTTCGAGGCCGAGCTGACGGAACCGCTGCCGCCGGTGCTCGCGGACGCGGCGCGGCTCGAGCAGGTCTTCGTCAACCTGCTCAGCAACGCGGTGGACGCCGTGCGGCAGGTGCCGCCGCCGCGGCGGTTGGGGGTGCGCTCGCACGTGGGCAAGGGCCGGCTGCTGATCGAGTGCTGGGACAACGGCCCGGGCATTCCGCCCGAGCTCCGGCGCCGGCTCTTTCGCCCGTTCTTCACCACGAAGGGGCGGCGCGGCACCGGTCTCGGCCTGTATATCTCGCGCCAGATCGTGCGGGAATTCGGCGGCGACCTCTTCACGGCCGACCGTGAGGGAGGCGGCGCCACGTTTGTCGTCGCGCTGCCGGCGGCCGCGGCCGGCGAAGCCACGGCCGCCCCGGCGGACCCGCCGGACGACCGTGACGTGGCGGCCACACCGCTGAGCGGGGTGACCGTGCTCGTGGTGGATGACGAGGACGCCGTCCGCCGCCCGATCGCGGCCTTTCTGGAACGTCGAGGCGCCGTCGTGCGTACCGCGGTCAACGGCCGGGATGCCATGGACCAACTCGCCAGGGAGCCGGTCGACGTGGTCCTGGCCGACATCCGGATGCCCGTGATGACCGGAGTGGAGATGCTGGGTGCCCTGCGCACGAGCAACCCCGGGGCCGCGGAGCGGCTCCTGTTCCTGTCGGGCGACCTCACGTCGCTGGCCGCCAGCGGCCTGCCCGTGCCGCGCGACCGCATCCTGCTCAAGCCGATCGATCTTGTCGAGATCGAGCGTCGGATCCTCGAGCTCCTCGAACTCGATCGCGGCCGCGCGGCCATGGCTGTCGGCGCCCCTCTCACCCCGGCCCCATCATGAGCCAGCCGCCCGAGCGGTTGCCCAGCACCTGGTTCACCTGGCACATGCACCTCATCCGTCCGGGAGCGCGGGTGATCGACCTCGCGTCCGGCGACGGCAGCCACAGCCTGGCCGCGGCGGCGCTGGGCGCCAAGGTGGTGGCGGTGGACAAGGATCCGGCCCTGCTCGAGGCCGGGCGGCGCCGGGCGGCGGCGGCCGGGCTCACGATCGATTGGCGTCTGGCGGACCTCGAGAAGCCTTGGCCGGACTTCGGCCGTTTTGATGTGGTTCTCGTGTTCAATTATCTTGACCGCGCCCGGATGCCCGAGGTCCGCGAGCTCGTGGCACCCGGCGGCGTGCTGATCGCCGAGACGTTCCTGGTGACCCAGCGCGCGCTCGGCTGGGGGCCGGGAAGCGATGAGCATCTGCTCCGTGCAGGGGAACTGGCCTCGCTCGTGTACCCGATGGAGATCGTGCACGGGCGAGAGGTCCTGGAACCGGTGAACGCGGACCGGTGGCGCGCGGTAGCGAGCATCGTCGCCGAGCGGCCATCGCGCTAGCGAGAGGAGAACGCCGATGGCAGTCAGTGACGGCATCTGCCTGATCAGTTGCTTGTCGGCCAGCAAGTCATGGCCGGCTCCCGATCCGGCCGGCCCGCCCCGGCCTGTCGGCCTGCGGACGCCCGCACATGACTGATGCTTCCCCGAGACGTCGTGTCGCGGTCGTAGCCGGACTGCGCACGCCCTTTGCCAAGAGCGGTACCGTCCTCAAGGACGTGTCCGCCGTCGCGCTGGCCCGCCACTGCGCCAAGGAACTCCTGTACCGCACCGAGATCGACCCGGCCGAGGTGGACGAGGTGATCTGGGGGCAGGTCGTGCCCTCGGTGCTGGCGCCCAATGTGGCCCGTGAGGTGAGCCTCCTTCCCCAGTTCCCGCGGACCATCCCCGCGTACACGCTCAACCGCGCGTGCGCCTCCGCGGGCCAGGCCATCACCAACGGCCACGATCAGATCGTCCTGGGCCACGCCGACGTGGTGCTGGCGGGCGGGGTCGAGTCGCTGTCGGACATTCCGATCCTCCACTCCCGGCGCTTCAGTCAGATTCTGGTGGAGGCGAGCAAGGCCAGGACGCTGCAGCAGCGCCTCGCGCTCTTCGCCCGGGTGCGTCCCCGGGATCTGGTGCCCGTCTCACCCGCCATCGCCGAACCCTCCACCGGGGAGTCGATGGGGCAGTCCGCCGAGAAGATGGCCAAGGAGAACGGCATCAGCCGCGAGGAGCAGGACCGCATCGCGCTCATGAGTCATCAGCGTGCGGCCGCTGCCACCGCCGATCGTCGCCTCACGAGCGAGATCGCCCCGTGGTTTGGCGGCGCCGACTTCGACGACGTCGTCACCAGCGACAACGGCATCCGCGCCGACACCTCGCTCGAGGCGCTGGCCAAGCTCAAGCCGGTGTTCGACAAGCGCTACGGTACGGTGACCGCCGGCAACTCGTCGCCGCTCACCGATGGCGCGGCAGCGGTGCTGCTCATGGCGGAAGAAAAGGCCCGGGCGCTGGGCTACGAGCCGCTGGCCTTCATCCGCAGCTACGCCGTGGCGGCGGTGGACCCGGGGTGGCAGCTCCTCATGGGGCCGGCCTACGCCGTGCCGCTCGCGCTCGACCGCGCGGGGATCACCTGGAAGGATCTGGGGCTGGTCGAGATCCACGAGGCGTTCGCGGCGCAGGTGCTGTCGAACGCGCAGGCGTGGGCTTCGAAGGCCTGGGCCGAGCAGCTCGGCCGGACGGAGCCCGTGGGCGAGGTGGACTGGGACCGCACCAACGTGATGGGCGGATCGATCGCCATCGGCCATCCGTTCGGCGCCACCGGCGCACGGCTGGTCACCTCGCTGGCCAACGAGATGAAGCGGCGGGATGTGCAATTCGGCCTGATCTCCATCTGCGCGCAGGGCGGGATGGGGTTCGCGATGGTGCTGGAGCGCTCCGCATGACCGCCTTTGCGACGTCCATCGAGAACGGCATCACCGTCGTCACCTTCGATCTCCCGGGTGAGCCGGTCAACAAGCTGGCGACGTCCGTCGCCCGCGAGTTCGACGAGGTGATGACCCGGCTCCAGACCGATCCCGCGGTGCGTGCCATCGTCCTCATGTCCGGCAAGCCCGACACGTTCATCGCCGGTGCCGACATCGAGGAGTTCACCCGCATCACCAGCGCGGCCGAGGCCGAGCGGATGAGCGCGGAGGGCCAGGCCATGCTGGCGCGGCTGGAGGACGGGGCCAAGCCGGTGATCGCGGCGATCCACGGCGCGTGCGTGGGCGGCGGGTGCGAGCTGGTGCTCGCCTGCCATTACCGGATCGCCACCGATCATCCCAGGACCGTCATCGGCCTGCCCGAAGTGCAGCTCGGCATTCTGCCAGGGCTCGGCGGCACGCAGCGCCTGCCGCGCCTCATCGGGGTCCGGGCCGCGCTGGACATCATCCTGGCCGGCAAGACCGAGCGCGGGCGCAAGGCGCTCAAGCTCGGACTGGTGGACGAGCTGGTGC
>JBMOPM010000166.1:0-4819 GCA_049323575.1 Gemmatimonadota bacterium
CTCAGGATGAACTGGTCGCTGTCGTCAGGCACGGGCCGCGGCGCGACCGGCAGCGCGACGCGCAAGGATCCGGGACCAGCCGATTGCTCACCCTCAGCGCGGCTCGTATCTTCGCTGCGGTGGCTCACCTTCCGGGGCCATGAGCTCCGGCGCTGCGGAGAACTGGACGTATGTTCGTTGGCGCATGCCGCTCGGCGGCGGTGCATTCGGATTCCGGCCGCACGGCTGTCCCGACCGGCAGCTTGGCTCGTGCGCGTCATACATGCATCGAGGTCCTCGTGATGCTCACGCCTTTGGTGCCGTTCAGTTGCCTGCCGGTGGCTACCCCTGCGCAGAGCAGAGCCGACACGGTGCCACGGGAGTGGACGGTGGGTCTGCAAATTGACGCCGGCAGCACGTCCGAGAACGCGCGCCTGAACTTCAACGGGCATAGCCGCGGGGACGCGACGATCACGGTGCCCGTCGGCGCGACGGTACACGTGGACTTCCGCAACCTCGACCCCGCCGAGCGGCACAGCGTCGGAGTCGATCGCCGGGCCCCGCGATTTCCTCTGAGACTCGACCCTCCGGAGCCGGCGTTCCCAGGCGCGATCAGCGCACAGGCGACCTCGTCGGCCGTACCGCCGGGTCACTCGGCGACCCTCACGTTCACCGCGACCACGCCCGGCACGTTCAGCATTGTTTGCTACGTGCCGGGGCACGCAGCGGCAGGGCAGTGGCTACGGTTCGAGGTCGTGTCCACGCGCCAGATGCGCCGGGGCGCTGCGATGCGGAGCATCCGCAGTGGCGCGGCGTACCTCACCGAGCGGCCGCGGCCCGCCAGCTGCACGGCGCGGCGAGGGCTGAGTCGCCGGCTCGCGCGCCCGGCCCGCATTGCGACAGCCCAAGCCGCCGGCATGGACCGGACAGCGGCCGAGTCAGTATCTAAGATGCACCGGTGCAATCTCTTGAGCGCCTGGGCGTACCTGCAGTGATGCCTCTGCCGAAATTTCCCTGAGTCCTGGCTGAGCGCAGAGCGCTTCTCGTAAGCGACTGCCCAACGACTTCAGCGGTCCCGCGAGCCGCCGCCGGAGAGGAGAGAGAACGTGGTCGAGACTTCCACCAAGTCCGCTGCGAGCCGCAACAAACGCCGGCTTCAGCTCGTGCTCGGGCTCACCGGTCTGTATCTCGTCGCCGAGGTCGTCGGCGGGATTCTCACGCACAGCTTGGCGCTCCTCGCCGATGCAGGGCACATGCTCACGGACGTGGGCGGGCTCGCACTTGCGCTCCTCGCCATCCGCTTCGCCGAGCGCCCGCCCTCGCCAGGCCGGACCTTCGGGTACTACCGCGCCGAGATCCTGGCGGCGCTTGCGAATGCGGTGGTGCTCGTCGTGGTATCGCTCTACATCTTGTACGAGGCCTACCAGCGCTTTCGGAACCCGCCGGCAGTGCAGAGCGGCGCCATGCTCGCTGTCGCGACGATCGGGCTCGGCGTAAACGTAGCGGGCGCCCTCATCCTGCGCGGCGCCGCCTCGGAGAGCCTCAACATGAAGGGCGCCTTCTTCGAGGTGCTCTCAGACCTGCTCACGTCCGTGGGCGTCATCGTGGCGGGCATCGTGATGCTCACCACGGGTTGGTACTACGCCGACCCGCTGATCTCGGCGGGCATCGGGTTGTTCATCCTGCCCCGCACCTGGCGCCTGCTTCGCGAATCGACCGCCATCCTGCTCGAAGGCGCGCCGCCCGACATCGATCTCGCGGCCTTGCGGCAGGCCATCGCGGCGCTACCCGGCGTCGCCGGCGTCCACGACCTGCACGCCTGGACCCTCACCTCCGGCATGAACGCGCTCAGCGTCCACGTAGTGCTCGGCACGGGAGCTGCACTGGGGGACGTCCTCCGCGTGGTGCACGCACGGGTCACTCGCGACTTCAACATTGCACACGCGACGGTCCAGGTCGAGCCGCCAGGTTGGGAGCTCGGCGAGACGCATCTGTAGTGCGCTTTCCTGCCCGGAGCCGGAGCCCTGACGGGAGGCGGTTCCCCCGGCACGGGGGGAACTCGTGATCGAGGTCTAACCGCAGGGCTCCCGGCCCGGACACGAGAGTGTGATGTCGCACCGCGCTGTACGATGATGACTTGGAGCGCAGCACTCGGCGCTGTTGCGGGGGCCTACCTCTCGCTGCATGCCGCCCGCACCCGCCGATCGGCGCCGCCGGGGGCGGGCCGGCTCACGCGGCATCGCATTCGAAGACAGTGCCACTCGCGATCGAGGCCGGACAGACCTCCGAGAACGACGACCTCAACTTCAACGGGCACAGCCACGGGGAGGCGACGATCACCGTTCCCGTGGGCGTCGTCGTTCACGTGGACTTCGCGAACGACGATCCGGCGGTAGCCCACAGCCTCGGACCCGACCGTCGCGTCGACGACTTCCCGCGCGTGATCGCGCGCACGCAACCGGTGTTCCCCGGCGCCATCACGACCAACCCGACGTCCCTCGAGTACGGGACGCGCCCCGGACACGCCGAGACGCTCACGTTCACGGCCGACCGGCCTGGGCGCTCCAGCCTGATCTGCTATATGCCGGGCCATACGGCGGCCGGGAAGTGGATCCGGTTTGACGTTGCGCTGCTGAAGTGATGGGACACCGTAGCCAGACCGAGGCGGCGCTCACCGCCCACCTCGTTCGGCCTGGGCACACAGCCGACACTCGCTTCCTGGCGGAGATCTGCCGTGTCTTGCACGACCGGTATGGCATCGAGCACGTGACCATACAGGTCGAGCAGGACGATCGAGATCACCCGTGCCGGTCCGCTCCGGCGGACGTCGTGCAGGGCACAGGATCAGGTGACAGTCTGCGGCGCGATGAATGAGGTACATTGTGGCGCGAGCGAAGGCGCTGGGTCTTCAGAAGTTCCGTACAGAGAGGTCTCGATGATCCATTCCGCAGCCACCCCACGCGGATCGGCTCAGCACCCTGTTCTCGGCCGCGCCCTCTCGGTCGGCATGGTCGGCCTGGGCTGGGCGGTCGTGGCAGGGAGCGTAGCGCTTGCTGCCTGCCAAGGGGACGCCAGTCGCGCCGGGCTCGAGCGAGGCCACGGGAGTGGCCCCGGCCGCCACCGGGACAGTCTCGTGCTCGGAACCGACCGGAGCGGCCCGAGCATCGCCGACCCGAATGCCGACCGGCGGCTCCTGGAACGGCTGATCGACCAACATGTCGACCTCGAGTTCGTCGCCCGGACGATCGGCGACCTGCGCATGACGGGAGGACTGCCCGAGCGGGCCGCAGCGCATGAGCGCGCCGATGATCGCTGGCTGCCACGGATCACCACGCTGCTCGACTCGCTCTACCACGAACGCTACGAGGCGGATCCCTCGAGCTGGGCTCGTCAGGCCGTGCTTGCGATTACCTCGCAGCCCCCCGGAGCGGCGCGACGCCGCGCGTATCTCGAGCGCGTGCGCGACGTGCATCGGCAGAGCGTCGCCCTCATCGACAGTCTCCAGCCGGCGCTGCAGCATGCCGCGGTGCGCGAAACGATCGAGCGATTCCGGGCCGACCTGCAGGCGGAACTCGATACGCTGTCCCGACGATCAGATGGCCGGTGAGGACAGCCAGGGCTGCAAGGGATCTCCGACGAGTGCCGCAAGCGGGGACACGGGTTCCGACATGCCCACCACCTCGTCTAACGCCCGCTCGCTCAGCGCCACGCTGGGACCGCCGTCGGACCAACGTCTGGGCGCTGTGCCGGCGGGCCGATGGGGCAGGGCAGTTGCGGGAACCGTGCGCGCCACAGCCGATGAGGCGCGCGAAGCCAGACGAAGGCGTGGGCAGGGTCAGTGGCTGCAGCCGTCGGCGTCGCGACGCGGACATCGGTGACCGCGAGTACCGCGGCAGCCGCGATCCGTTCCACCGTCGCCGATCGGCGAATCTGCGCGGTTCCCGACCCATCGCCCACGACGGGCCGGACCCACTTCGGGGCCGGGGGCGGTCACATGGTGCGCAGGCGGCGGCGGTGGTGCACCCGCAACGGGACTCACGCCGCTTGCCTCACCGGGCGAGGGCGTCGTGGCCGGCCGCGGAGTCGTGATGCATCATCGGCATGGAATCGTGGCTCATGCCGGGCATGCCGCGCATGCCAGTGGCCCCAACCGCTGTCGTGCGCGGCGGCGTCGGCCGTCTGGCAGACCCGTCCTTCCCACTTCCTCGACAGTCCGCGGATGGCCCGGGCCCTTGCCCGCTCCACCGTGGATTTCGGCGCCTTGAAGCGCGAGCGCATGAGCGTGTATCTCGTCATGCCTGCCGAACGGCTCGACGGCTACGCGCGCTGGCTTCGACTCATGATTGCCTGTGCCATCCTCGCGCTGACCCGGGAGCCTGGTCAGCCCCAGGAGCGCGTGCTCATGCTGCTGGATGAGTTCGCTCACCTCCGACGCCTGCAGCCGGTGCAGCAGGGAATTGGGCTCATGAGCGGGTACGGGGTCACGTTTTGGCTCGTCATCCAGGACCTCTCCCAACTCCGGAGCACCTATCCTGACACCTGGCCCACCTTCCTGGCGAACGTCGACGTGCTGCAGGCCTTCGGGGTCAACGACTGGGACACGGCGGAATACGTATCGAAGATGACCGGGGAAACGACCGTCGAGGTCGCCTCCGAGAACCTCTCCACCGGCGTAAGCGGAGGGCCTCGACCCCAGCGCCAGCGGGGAGCGGCGCTCACCGTGTCGGAGACCGGCCGCCGCCTGCTCACCCCTGATGAGATCCGCCGCCTTCCACGCAGCCAGCAGCTGCTCTTCGTGAAGGGAATGGCTCCGCTCCTGGTCGAGCGACTGGATTATCTG
>JBMOPM010000167.1:0-4791 GCA_049323575.1 Gemmatimonadota bacterium
CCGTCTCACGCGCCACAAGTGGGATCGCCGGCATGGATCACCATGCCGGGCGACAAGAAGGGAGGCTTTCTGATCGGCACATTCTGTGGTACGAATCGGTGACCGGCGGGACCGGCAGCTTTTCCATCTGACCAATCCAACAATCTGAGGGGATTCGACGATGCACATCCTCCGCCTTGGCGGACGGCTGGCTACGCCGGCGCTCGCTCTGGCGCTTCTTGCGCCGGCGGCCGTCGCCCAGTCGCCGCAGGGGTCGATCACCGGACGCGTGACGGACGTGAGCACCAAGCAGCCGCTCGTCGCGGCGCGCGTGTTCATCACCGGCACGGCGCTCGTGACATCCACCGTGACCGATGGCAAGTTCAGCTTCAAGGTGGCGCCGGGCACCTACGAGGTGCGCGTGGCGCTGGTGGGCTATGAGTCGCAGAAGAAGTCGGTCAGCGTGGCGGCCGGCCAGACCGCGACGGTGGACTTCGAACTGACCGCCTCGCCGTTCCAGCTCGACGAGATCGTGACCACGGCCACCGGCGAGCAGCGCAAGGTGGAGCTGGGCAACGCGGTGGCCAGCATCAAGGCGGCCGACATAGTGGAGGCGGCCCAGCCCAACAACCTGGCGAGCCTCCTCCAGGGCCGCGCGGCCGGCGTGCAGATCCTGCAGTCCTCGGGCACGACGGGCACGGGCACCCGTATCCGCGTGCGCGGCGCCAACTCGATCTCGCTCAGCAACGAGCCGATCGTGTACGTCGACGGCGTGCGGGTGGACAACAGCCCGAACACGTCGGCCTTCGGCTCGGCGCTGGGTGTGGGCGGCCAGGGCGTCTCACGCATCAACGACATCAACCCGGACGACATCGAGAACATCGAGATCGTCAAGGGCCCCTCGGCGGCGACGCTCTACGGCCCGCAGGCGGCCAACGGCGTGGTGCTCATCACCACCAAGAAGGGCAAGGCCGGCCGCACCAGGTGGAACTTCTACTCCGAGCAGGGCGCGGTGAAGGACTTCCACACCTACCCGGACAACGTGCTGTGGACCCGCAACAACGCCGGCCCGTTCAGCGGGAGCAGCAACCCGCGCTGCACGCTGGCTGACCAGATGACAGGGCTCTGCACGGCCAGCGCGGCTTTCAAGTCGACCGACAACCCGCTCGAGAGCGAGGAGTCGCCGTACGCGACCGGCTGGCGTATGCAGTACGGCGCCAATGTGTCGGGCGGCACCGACAACCTGAACTACTACATCTCGGGCGAGTGGGAGAACGAGAACGGCGTCTTCGAGATGCCGCTGCCGGAGCAGGCCCGTATCCTCCGCCAGAGCGGCCGGACGGCGCTGCGCAACGACGAGCTCCTGCCCAACCGGCTCCGCCGGACCAACGTCCGCAGCAACGTCACCGCGCAGCTCAATCCGGTGACGACGATCCAGGTGAACGCGGGCTATCTCTCGAGCCGTCTCCGGCTGCCGATCAACGACAACAGCGTTCTCGGCATCATCTCGTCGGGCCTGACCGGCACCGGCCGCCGCGTGCCCGTCACGGGCTCCGAGGCCCAGTTCTATCCGAACGGGCGTCCGGGCTGGGGCTTCAACCAGCCGGGCGAGACCTTCCAGCAGCTTCGCCTGCAGGGCATCGAGCGGGTGACCGGCAGCGCGAGCGTGAATACCCAGCCCCTGAGCTGGCTCACGGCCCGGGCCAACGTGGGCGTGGACTACACCAACATCACCGAGCGGGCGAACCAGCGGTTCAACGAGGGGCCGAACTTCGCCACCCTGCGAATGGGCTTCGTGGATGTCGCGCCGTTCCGGCTCTATCAGTACACGGCCGAGGGCGGCCTCACCGGCACGTTCAAGCTTACCGGTAACATCGTGTCGAAGACGTCGGTGGGCGCGCAGTATCTGCGGAGCCTCCAGTACTACTCGGAGGCCATCGCCAACGATATCGGCTTCGGCACCAACGTGCTGCGGGCCGGCGCCCGGCCGTCCAGCGTGGGCGAAGGCACGAGCGAGAACGCCACGTGGGGCATGTACCTGGAGGAGCAGGTCACCCTGTGGGATCGCCTGTTCCTGACGGGTGCTCTGCGCCGGGACCAGAACAGCGCCTACGGCGGCCAGCTCGGCGCGGTGACGCTGCCCAAGGCGAGCGCCTCGTACCTGATCTCGGAGGAGAGCTGGTTCCCGCGGAGCGACTTCCTGTCGAGCCTCCGCCTCCGCGCGGCCTACGGCCAGTCGTCGCTCACGCCGGGCGTCACCACCGCGCTCGCGTTCTTCAACACCATCACGGCCGCGGTGCCGGAAGGCGGTGATGTTGCCGGCGTCACCATCGGCAACTTCGCCAATCCGACCCTCAAGCCGGAGCGGTCGACGGAATACGAGGGCGGCTTCGACCTCAGCCTGTTCCAGAACCGGGTCAACGTCGAGGCCACGTACTTCTACAAGAAGACGAAGGACGCGCTCATCGCGCGTACCCTGCCGGCCTCGATCGGGCAGCCGAGCACCCTGACGGAGAACATCGGCTCGATCCGGAACAAGGGCTTCGAGTGGGCCGTCAACGCCAACATCCTCAACGGCCGGACGGTGTCGTGGGACGTCGGCTTCAGCGGCTCCATCATCCGGAACAAGATCCTCAGCATGGGCGGCGTGCCGCCGATCATCTTCAACGATCCGCAGCAGCGCTTCCAGGAAGGTCACACCGCGGGCTCGTTCTGGGAGTTCCCGATCCGGGGCTGGCAGGACGGCGTGAACGTGGGCGCCCAGAGCCTGAACCCGACCTGGCGCGCGGCCTGCCAGAATGTCGGCACGCCGCAGCAGCCGGGGGCTGGGGCCGGTATCGCGGCTGACGGCATGATCCGCGGCTGCGAGCTGGATATTGATACGGCCCGGGTGGACCTCGGTTCGCCGTTCCCGCTCAACGAGTTCGCCGTCAACACGGGTGTGACGCTCTTCAACAACCTGTTCCGGGTGCAGGCCCAGCTCGACTACCGGGGCGGCTTCCGGATGGCCAACCTGACGCAGTCGTTCCGCTGCGCGTCGAGCCAGAACTGCATTGCGCTGTACGACAACGCGGCCGATCAGGCGGATCGCGAGCGGACCGCGGCGCGGTTCCAGCACCCGTCGCTCACGCGCGCCGGGTTCGTGGAGCCGGGCTGGTTCGCCCGGCTGCGCGAGGTGTCGGTGACGTTCAACTTCCCCCGCCAGTGGACCCAGGCGGTCCGCATGGACCGGCTGAGCCTCACCGTCTCGGGCCGCAACCTCGGCACGTGGACCGATTATACCGGCGTGGACCCGGAGGTCAGCGGCCAGGGGCAGACGGCGCAGAACGGCTTCGCCGCCCGGGACTTCCTGACGGTGCCGCCGGTGCGCTACTTCACGGCTCGCCTCAACGTCGGCTTCTGATGGAGGCGACCATGCACACCTACTCGAAGGGTCCCAAGACCATGCAGCGATTCCATGCGGCGGCGCTGGCCGCGGCGGCGCTGGTGCTGCCGCTGGCCGGCTGCTCGACGGACGACATTCTCAACGTCAACACCCCGAACATCGTCGATCCGGGGTCGCTGGAGAACGCGACCGGCGCCGCCGCCCTCCGGGCCGGCGCCATCGGCGACTTCGCCTTTGCCTACAGCGGCGATGCCGGCGGCACCGAGGGCATGGTGCTGCTCACCGGACTCATGGCCGACGAGTTCTTCAACGGCGACACCTTCAGCACCCGGCAGGAGCCCGATCAGCGCAACATCGACGTGGCCAACGGCACCCTGCAGGCCGTGTTCCGCAACATCCAGCGGGCCCGTGAATCCGCTCGCCGTGCGGCCAGGGCGCTGGCGGCGCTGCCCACGCCGAACAACACGCAGGCGGCCGAGATGAAGGCGCTCGAGGCCTTTGCCTACGTGCTCATCGGCGAGGCCTACTGCAACGCCGTCCCGTTCAGCGAGGAAATCAATGGGGCGGTGGTGCCGGGCATGCCGCGCACCAACCAGGAGACGTTCCAGATCGCGATCGCCAAGTTCGATTCGGCGCTCGCCCTCACCACGGACGCCACGATCTCCAGCCTGGCGCGGGTGGGCAAGGCCCGGGCTCAGGTCGACCTGGGCCAGTACGCCGCCGCCGCCACGACGGTGGCCAGCGTGCCGACGAGCTTCCGGTACGTCTTCCGGCACTCCGAGACCACGAGCCGCCAGCAGAACGGCGTGATGGTGTTCAGCTGGGTTTCGCGTCGGTGGACCACGTTCAATCGCGAGGGCGGGAATGGCCTGCCGTTCCACAGCGACCCGCGGACCGCGGTGAAGGCGGATGGCAACGCTTTCGATGGTACGGTGCCGCTGTTCCTCCCGCTCAAGTATCCCACGCGTTCCACCAGCATCACGCTGGCCGACGGGATCGAGGCGCGCCTGATCGAGGCCGAGGCGGCGCTGCAGGCCAACAACACGACGAGCTTCCTCAACATCCTGAACAGCCTCCGGGCGACGCCGCCGAGCTATGCGTTCATCAACACCGGCGGCACGCTGCCTCCGCTCACCGACCCGGGCACGCAGGCCGGGCGGGTGGATCTGCTCTTCGCGGAGCGGGCGTACTGGATGTTCGGCACGTCGCATCGGCTGGGTGACCTGCGGCGCCTGGTGCGGCAGTACAGCCGCGGCGCCGAGACGGTCTTCCCGACGGGTTCGTACTTCAAGGGAGGCTCCTACGGCGGCAACGTCAACATCCCGGTGCCGGTGGACGAGCAGAACAACCCCAACTTCGACCGGGCAGCCTGCGTCACCTCGCAGGCCTGATCGGGCGAATTCCGTTGCGTGGACGGGAGGGCCTTC
>JBMOPM010000168.1:0-51605 GCA_049323575.1 Gemmatimonadota bacterium
CTGACGTCAGAGTTCGTCCGCAAGGCTCTCAAGCAGGTGAAGGACCCCGACCTCGGCCTCAACATCATCGACCTCGGCCTCGTGTACGATGTCGAGACCTCCGACGCCGGCCACGTCCACGTGAAGATGACCCTCACCTCGCCCGGGTGTCCCGCGGGCGAGGAAATCATCGAAGACGTGCGCAAGACCGTCACCGACCTCGAAGGCGTGACGTCAGTCGAAGTAGAGCTGGTGTGGGAGCCGTACTGGACGCCGGAGAAGATGGATCCGCGGGTGAGGGCGTTCCTCGGACACTGAGCGCTCGCGCCCGGCGCTGCTGGGGCGCCCGTCGTGTCCGCTTTGGCCGTCGTCGCGTTGAAGGCGTCCATCGCCCGCGACGAGCACACCAGCGTCGCTCCCGCGTTCACCGCGACGGCCACTCCCAGCGCTTCCGCGTTCTCCTCCCGGGTCGCGCCGTGCTTCACCGCCGCCTCGGTGAGGACGACGAGCGTGATCCCCGCTCGTTCCGACCGCTAGAACTCCCGGCGCTTCATTTCCTTGAACAGTCGCGTGGTCTCCGCGTCCTGATCCGCGGGCCGGGTCCGGAGGGTGGAGTCGAACTGGGCGGCGTGGTCGTCCTTGGCCGGCTTGATCTTCGCGGCGTTCTTCCTGGCCAGGTTGGCAATCCGCTGATCTTCCCGCTTCGGCATCGGGTTCTCCGTAGGCGTGGGTGCTGTGCTCAATGTAGCGCGACGCTGCAGGACCGGGTGCGGGGAGTCACCCTACGTCGACGCCGCTCCACCGACCGCCTGCAGCAGGTCCTTCCCGATCTCTTCCACCTGCCACTGCCTGACGCCGGGCAGCGCGCGCAGCTCCTCGAGCGTCTTCGGCGCCGCCCGCGCGATCGCTTCCAGCGTCCCGTTGGGGCAGACCACGCCGGGCGCGAGCTCGAGCCGCTTGGCCGCGGCGTTCCGCACGGCCTTGAGACGTTCCACCCGCGCCTCGAACTCGGAGTCGGTCACCCGCTTGGGCGGCCGCGGCACCCGGGGCAGATCCTTCTCCGGCAGCGCCATCGCCCGCTTGATGGCGCCCAGCACTTCTCTTCCCCGCCGGGCAGCGAGCTCCTTGCTGACGCCGCTCATCTGCGCCAACGCGTCGGCGTTGGCCGGAGGGGACTGCGCGATCGCCAGCATTACCTCGTTGTTGAGCACCCGGAAGGCCGCCCGGTCGAGCCGTTTGGCCGTCTTTTCACGCCACTCGTACAGCTCGCGGAGAATCGCGAGCTGCCGGCCTTTCAGGGCCTTGGCGCCCTTGATCCGGAGATAGCCCGGCTCCGCGTCCTCGGCCTGACTCCACTGCACATGAGTGAGTAGTTCGAACTCCTCCTCTGCCCACGCCAGCCGGCCGCGCTCCTCCAGTCTCTCGCGGAGTATGTCGCGCAACTCCGGAAGGAAGCGCGTGTCCATCGCCGCGTATTCCAGCATCGCGGCCGGCAGCGGCCTGGCCGACCAGTCCGCGCGCTGGAAACGCTTGTCCAGCTTGATGTTGAGGTACTTCTCCAGGAGTGCCGCGAGACCGATCCCTGGCTCGTTCAGGAACTGCGCGGCGATCCGCGTGTCGAAGAGGTTCCTGGCCTGGAATCCGTAGGCCTTGGAGAGCAGCCGGAGGTCGTAGTCGGCATCGTGGAAGACCGTCTCGACCTTGGGGTCCTTGAGGAGCCTGCCGAAGGCCGAGAGGTCGGCGACGGCGAGCGGGTCCACCACGACCGTGGCCGAACGGGTCGACAACTGGACCAGGTAGACCCGGTCCACGTAGCGGTGGAAACTGGCGGCCTCCGTGTCCACCGCCACGAGGCGTTCATTGGCGAAGGCCTGGACGGTCCGATCGAACTCGTCCTGGGTAGCGATGAGGGTCGGAGCCTCAGCAGCAGCCTGTGTCACCCCTGCAAGGTGGGGGAGACGAGGGCCGGGGGCAACTCGGTGGAGCGAGCCCGCCCGATGTCACGCGCCGAGCGACCTGCCAGGCCCGGCTCACGCGCCGCCCCAGTGGTCATTCCCGGGCGGAGACCTGCTCCAGTCCGTCCGCGATCTCCTCCAGCGCTCTGGAGAGGGCCTTGTAGAACTCGGCGTCGGGTTGGGGGACGCCGCCCCCCATGGCGGCGTCCATCTGGAGCTTCCGGGCGAGTCGGGCGGCGTGGCGGATGTAGTCGGTGGGTGGCTTCATTGACGTTGGACCGTGAAAGGTGAACGTTTTGAACGCGGGGCGAATTTCAATCTAGCGTCGCACCGTGGCGGGTCCGCCGGTCCTTGGCGCTGTGCCGCTCCACGGTCAACCGTCCACGATCACCTGTCCTCGTCCATGTCTCCCCCGCCCTCTGATCCCGACATCCCCGAGATCGACCTCACCGTCTATCCCGACGAATGCGACGCGTTCGGCCACCTCAACCAGGCCGCGTTCCTCAGCCTCTTCGAGCGCGCGCGCTGGGAGATGCTGGCGCGCGGGCCGGGCATGGACGTGTTCACGCGCAACGGGACCTGGCCGGCCGTGCGCCGCGCGGTGATCGACTACCACGCCGCCGCGTTCCCCGGCGATGTGCTGCGCTTCCAGCAGTCCCTCGTGCATCACGGCCGCACCAGCTTCACCATGCGGCAGACCGCGCGGCGGGTGAGCGACGACACGCTCATCGCCACGGCCGAGTTCGTGTTCGTCTGCATCAGCCGGGGCGGGCGGCCCGTGCCGGTGCCGGAGGAAGTCGGCCGGTTCATGAGCAAGCGGGGCGGTTCGGGCGATGGGAGGGATCTGCGCCGCCTCACGGTCAACGGCGTCAACCTCGCTGTGGGTGTGCGTGAGGATGCGACCCCGGGCCCGGCCTTGTTGCTGATCCACGGCTTCCCGCTCGATCACACCATCTGGCGGCACCAGCTCGACAACCTGCACGGCATCCGCCGTCTCGCGCCCGATCTCCGGGGCCTCGGGCGCTCCGATGCCCCCGATCTGGGCTACAGCATGGCCACCTATGCCGCCGATCTCATTGCACTGCTCGACGCGCTGGGCGTCGACGACGTGGTGCTCTGCGGGATGTCGATGGGCGGGTACGTAGCGTTCGAGTTCATCCGCCAGGCGCGGCATCGGGTCAAGGGGCTCATCCTGGTGGACACGCGCGCCGAGGCCGACAGTGTCGAAGGCCGTCGCGCGCGGGACGCGATGGCGCAGCTCGCGCGCGAACGAGGCGCCAAGGCGGTGGCGGACCAGATGATCCTCCGGCTCTTCGCGCCGGGCACGGCGTCCAGCCAGCCCACGCTGGTGCGGGACGTCCACGAGCTGATGGCCGGCATGCCGACCGCCGGCGTGATCGGCGCGATCGCCGCGATGCGGGATCGTCCCGACAGCACCCCGCTCCTTGCCACCCTCGACATGCCCGCGCTCGTCATCGTGGGGGCGGACGATCCGATGGTCACGCCCGAGGCGGCGCACGCCATGGCGCGCCAGATCCCCGGCGCCAGGGTCGCGGTGGTGCCCGGCGCGGGTCACCTGCCGATGCTCGAGCAGCCGGCGGAGACCACGCAGTTGATCAAGGATTTCCTCGAGGGCCTGGCGAAAGGATGAAACGGGCAACGTCGGCGCCCGCCCCCGGTCAGAACAGCCGCCACACCGAGTCGGCCGCCTTGCCGCGTTTGAAGCTCCCGTACCACCGGCAGGCCGGATACAACACCGCGAGTCCCGCCAGCCATGACCCGTAGACCATGGCCAGGCCGCCCCTGGGCAACACCAGCCCCATCGCCGCGTAGACGTACAGGTGCAGCAGGTAGAAGAACAGCGCTGAGCCCCCGAACACCAGCAGCGGATTCCCCGCCCCGAGTGCGCTGGCCGGAACCCGCGCCGCCAGCGCCAGTCCCAGCAGCACTCCGCCGACCGTCAGCGAAAGAAATGCCGGCCCGGGCGGATACTTGGTGAGGTTCAGCCAGCCGATCCAGCCCTCCGTGGGCGCGTGCGCGTCGCCCGCCCCAGCGGCGCGCATCAGCGCGAACAGGACGAGCAGGCCCAGGCCCAGCCACGGCAGGAGCGCCATGGTTCGCGCCGGCCGCCGCCGCAGTTCCCGCCCGAGAATCAGCCCGAGCCCCGTCACCCCGACCCAGGGCAGCAGCGGGTAGTACACCTGCAGCCAGTTGCTGTGTCCCGGCACCAGCAGCAGGCGCGCAAGCGGACCGTACAGCGTGTCCGGATCCAGGTTTCCCGGCACGTACAACGCACTGACCACGATGGCCGCCACGCTCAGCGCCGCGATCGCGAGGGATGGCAACCGCCGCAGCACCCCCCACATCAGCATCGACATGCCCAGCGCGTACAGCACCCCCAAGTGCACCCGTATCTCGCTGCCGCCGCCGGCCACCCGTCCGTCCGTGACAGCCCCGACTCCCGCGTCCGCGCCGCTCCCGAGCGAGCCGATCAGCCAGGCCGGGTCCTCTACGAGCAGCTGCAGCAGCACGAGCAGCCCGCCTCTCAGGGCGAACCAGCGCGCCGGCCGCTCCGAGTGGGCCATGCCGATGCCCATCAGCAGAAAGAAGCCCGGCGCGCAGAAATGGGTGACGAAACGGGTCAGGAACCAGCCCGCATCGTCATATGCCGGCAGAGGATATCCCCAGAACTCGGTGGCATGGACCCCGGCCACCAGAAAGCTGGCGTGGTCGATCGCCATCAACACCATGATCCCGCCGCGCAGCAGATCGACCGAGACGAGACGCGTGGACGTGGACATGGATTCGGCGCTCCTCCGGCGGCGCCAGGATCAGGATACCGGCCGCCCCGCGGGCTCTCCCGAGAGCCGTCTTCCCCGTGCATGGCGCCGGCACGCGGTACGATCGCATCCGTCAGGTTTTGACGTCAAGCGAGATGCGGTTATCGGCATCAGGCTCCGCAGGTCGCCGATCGAACGGTCGGCCGGACTCGAGGACGCCGAAGGCGACCGGGGCGAGCTTTGCGCGTCATGGCGCCGACAAATGGCCCTGGGCGGCTTGCCGATCGATCAAGGATTGGCTCGACGGCCTGGCGAAAGAAATGAAACCGGACGGCCGCGCATGTCGTAGTTTCCAGCGCGGGCCGACCCGGTGCTCTCTGGGTCACCGCGAGCCGCGGCACGGGAAGCCGCGCCGCGGCGCGAAAGCCCATCCTACCTCCATACGGCCCCGGGGCAGTCGACCGGGGCCGCCTTCGTTACGGGACGAGTCGGTCCCCGGGGTTCGTCGCTCATCGAGGGCCTCGAAAGCAGGCGACCCTCCGGTCTGGCCGCCGGAGGGTCGCTCGAGATCGGACGTGGTGACCCGCCCGGCCCTTACCGCTTCGGCCGTCCCGGGGGGGTGTCGCTGGTGAATACATCGCGGTTCTTGGCGATGTAGCTCTGCCACTGCGGCGGGACGTCCTCCTCGGGGAAGATCGCCGTGACCGGGCACTCGGGTTCGCACGCGCCGCAGTCGATGCACTCATCAGGGTGGATGTACAGCTGGTCCTCGCCCTCGTAGATGCAGTCCACAGGGCAAACGTCCACGCAGGCCCGGTCCTTTACGCCGATGCAGGGCTCCGCGATCACGTACGTCATCGGGTTGCTCCACTCGCAGGGTTATGAGACACGACGTGAGACCGCGCAAGATTCCGATCAGCGCAGGTATCAGGGCGTCGGAGGCCAAAGGTATACGGAGCGAGGCAATGGGACGCAAGGGGGCTGTTATCATGCTGCCCATGCATTCTTTCATGGGCGGCAACTCCGCGGGCGGGCGGGCCCGCGGCGCGTGGGTTCTCCTCGCCACCGGGGCCGCCCTGGCGTGGGCGGGGCGGTTGGCCGCCCAGGACAGCGCCGGCGCCGCGCTGGCCAGGTCCTGCGCGCCGGCGAAGACTGCGCTGGTCCTCTCGGGCGGCGGGGCCAAGGGCCTGGCGCACATCGGGGTGCTCCGCGTGCTCGACAGTCTCGGCGTCAAGCCGGACATCATCGTCGGGACCAGCGTGGGCGCCGTCGTGGGCGGCATCTACGCCAGCGGCTACAGCGCGAGGGCGCTGGACTCGATCGCGCGATCGTTTCCCCTCTCCTCGGCACTCCGGAGCCGGCTCGCTCGCGCCCCGAACGAGCTTCGCGGGCTCGACCCGCTCGTGATGTGGGTGCAGGGCAAGCGCGGGCTTTCGATCCAGAGTCCCTCGGTGCAGGAGCCCGAGGTGAACGCGATGCTGGACGCGGTTCTCCTGCGCGGGAACGTGATCGCCCGCGGCGACTTCGATTCGCTTCCCATCCCGTTCCGGGCCATCGCCGCCCGGATCTCCGACCGCGGCATGGTGGTCTTCCGCTCCGGCGACCTGGCCCGCGCGGTGCGCGCCAGCATGTCGATCCCGCTCGTCTTCAGCCCCGTGCTGGTGGACGGGGAGTACCTGGTGGATGGCGGGCTCGTGGCCAATGTGCCGATCGAGGTCGCGCGGCAGGCCGGTGCCACGCGCCTCATCGTCTCCGATGTAGGCGGCACCAGGGACTCGCTCGATTACACGTCGGCGCGCGTCATCGCCGAGCGCCTGGTCACCTTCCTCGCGACCCAGCCTCGGCCCCCGCTCGGGCCCGAGGACGTGTACATCCGTCCGGGCGTGGTGGATTTCGCCACGCTCGACTTCGCGCCCGGACGCCTGGAGCAGATCATCAAGGCCGGCGTCGCCGCGGCCGATACCACGCTGCGCCGCGCCGCGTGTCTCGCCCCCCTGAGCCACCGGGTCGAGCGCCGCGTCCCCCGCCACATCACCGCGGTGACCTTCCGCGGCGAGCAGGGGTCGCTCAACCGGCTGCTGCTGCGCAACACGCTCCGGCTCAGCGCGCCCGGGTCGCTCGACATCGACGATCTCATGCGCGGGATCGACCAGCTCGGTCGCTCCGGGGCGCTCGCGGCGCTCTGGCTCAACCCCAGTGGCCATGGCGATTCGGTGGCGTTCACCATCGAAGTCGAGCCGCTGCCGAGCCGCATGGTGGGGCTCGGGCTGGTCTACGACGGCGATCTCGGAGGCCGCGTCTGGGCCGGCGGAGTGCAGCGCAACATTTTCCGCAGCGGCGTGTCCGGCTCCGTAGTTGCGGCGCTCGGCGAGCTCGAGCGGGAACTGTCGGTGGCGGCGCGGCCCAACTACCAGGTGGGGCGGCTGGTCTCACCGGTGGGGACTCTCTCGGTGACCGACGAGGACGTGCGGCGGTTCACCCCCGCCGGCACCGCACTCGAGAAGTTCAGCGTCCGCCAGGTCATGCTCGCCGGAGGGCTCGAGTTCGGTACCGCGCGCAAGTGGACCACGGTCGTGGGGCTCGAGGCCCGCTGGTGGGACCCGGACAGCCTGGCCTCCCTGGCCACGGTGGGCGCCTACCTCAAGACGTTCCGCGTGCAGCCCGGCACCGGCCTTCGCCAGATCGCGGTGGAGGCCGGCGCCATGTCGCGCTATCAGTTTGCCGCGCTGGCGGCCGAGCACCGCTTCGTCATGGGCCGCGTGGCACTCGGTCCCCGGCTGCGGCTGGGATGGGGCAACCGGCTGCCGCTCCAGCTCACGTTCCCCCTGGGCGGCGACGACGGCTTCCCCGGCCTGCACATCTTCGAGCGCCGGGGCGATCGCGAGGCGTATGCGGGCCTCCGCGCCTCGTACGCCGTCGTCAAGCCGCTCGCCGTGCACGTGGATCTGAGCGTGGGACGCACCGCCTTCGGTGGCTCGGTCGTGGGCAACGGCGGCTGGCTCTTCGGCGGCCGCGCGGGGGTCGAGGTGGAAACGCCGATCGGACCGGTCCGCGCGGCCTACGGGATCACCGCGCGCGATCGCCGGGCATGGTTCGTCCGCGTGGGACGGTGGTTCTGAGGGGGACGATCAAGTGAACACTGCCACCACCGGTGCGTGGTCCGACGGCAACTTCCCCTTCCGCTCGTCCCGCACCACATAGGCGTTGCCGCACCGCTCCGCCAGGGAACGCGTCACGAAGATGTGATCGATGCGAAGCCCGTTGCCCTTGGCGAAGCCGAGCATCCGGTAATCCCACCAGGTGTAGGGGCCGTCGCCATCGTGATGGAGGCGGATGGTGTCCTCGAGACCCCACTCCACGATGCGCCGGAGGGCGGCCCGGGCCTCTTCGTGGCAGAGCACCGAGTCTCGCCACTCGTCGGGGCGTGCCACGTCCCGATCCTCCGGAGCCACATTGAAGTCACCGCAGAGAATCAGCGGCTCATCGGGGCGCGCGGTCCGGTCGAGATAGTGCCGCAGCCGCTCCAGCCACCGGAGCTTGTACGCCCACTTGTCGGAGCCGACCGTCTTGCCGTTCGGGACATAGGCCGAGATCACGCGGACCGCGGGCGGGGGCGCTCCATCGGCCGCCCGGAACGGGATCCGGGCA
This sequence comes from Gemmatimonadota bacterium, assembly GCA_049323575.1. Classification (GTDB taxonomy): domain Bacteria; phylum Gemmatimonadota; class Gemmatimonadetes; order Gemmatimonadales; family GWC2-71-9; genus JBMOPM01. The sequence goes on from JBMOPM010000168.1 coordinate 8,363, forward strand.
GAGAGGAGCCGCGCTTCGGCGTCCTCCACCTCGTCGCACAGACCGGGGCACACGTCGAGCAACGGGGCTCGGCTCAGAATCGCGATGCCGTTGTACGTGCGCTGGCCGTGCAAGGCCAGGTGCCAGCCGGCTGCTTCGAATTCGGCCCGGGGAAATTCCCCCTCGGTGACCTTGAGTTCCTGGAGGCAGACCACGTCGGCCTGCTCTCGCGCGAGCCACGCCAGCGTGCGCTCGAGGCGGGCGCGAATGGAGTTGACGTTGTACGTGGCGACCTTCATCGCCTCACCCGGCAAAGTACACCATCTCCCGCGGCCGCGGTTCGCCATAGCGGCCGGAGAGGCCATAGCGACGATGCCACTCCTCGCGCAGACAGAAGGGGTCGAGCCCGTGGGGACGATCGACCGCGAGGATCCCGTCGAGGTGGTCGATCTCGTGCTGCAGCAGCTCGGCCCGGTCGCCCTCGAGCTGCGTCTCGTGATACTCGCCTTTCATGTCCTGATAGCGGATCCGGATGTGGTAGGCCCGCAGCACCCGCACCATGAGGTTGGGGAACGAGAAGCAGTCGTCCCACACTTCGAAATCTTCGGTGCCGATGTCCACGATTTCCGGGTTGATGAGTGGCCAGGGCTTGTCCATCTCCACGTAGACCATGCGGACGGGCGCCCCGATCTGGGGCGCAGCGATGGCTCGGCCGCTCCCGAAGCGGGACTGCCAGTCCCGCAGGGTTTCCCGGAGCCCGTCCATGATGACCCGGACGGCGGCCGAGCGGGGCGTGCTGATCGGCTCGCACCGGGTGCGCAGGATCGGGTCGCCGAGGAGGCGGATGCGATGGATGGTCATGGATTCAAGGTCGGGGAATGGGGTCGATCGGTCAACGTGGCGCAGCCAGCGACCGGATCACAAGTTGTAAGACATACCGTGGCAATGAGTTAACAAAATTCACACCAATTTGTTCGAACGATTGTTGACAATTCCGACAAAGCCGCTTAGGATTCGCGTCCTATGGCCCTCCCCCTGATGGATACGCCGGCAGTCCCGAGCGGTCTGGCTGCCGTATACAAGGGCCCGCGCGCCCAGATCCTGATGGAGTTGAAGCGAGCGCAGCCCCGCACGGCCAAGGAGCTGGCCGGTCTTCTCGGGCTCTCGCTCAACGCCGTCCGCCACCATCTGAAGGAGCTGGAGGCGGAGGGGCTTGTGGGCTACGCGCGGGAGCATCGGGGCGTTGGGGCGCCGGTCTATGCCTACCGGCTGAGCGAGGCGGGCGATGCGCTCTTTCCCCGGCGCTACGAGGAGACGCTCACCCACGTCCTCGACCACGTGGTGGAGCACCACGGGCGGGAGGCGGCCGTGGCCATGCTGGAGGCGCACGTCCGCGCCATCGCGGACCGCCTCAAGGCCGAAACCGACGGCCGTCCCCCCGAGGAGCGGGTGGATCTCGTGGCGCGGATGCGGGCGCGGCAGGGCTACATGGCCGAATGGAGGCCTGCCGAGGGCGGGGCGTTGCTCAAGGAGCACAACTGCGCCATCCAGGCCGTGGCCGAGCGGTTCCCCGAGGTGTGCGCGGCGGAGCGGCAACTGCTCGAGGACGTGCTGGGCACGAAAGTGGAGCGGATTTCGCACATCCTGAGTGGCTGCTCGGCGTGCGAGTACCGTGTAACGTTTGCCGGCGACGAGCCCGTGCAGATTCGGAGCGGCAGTCGCTAGTCGCTCATCCCTGGCGTGCGCCGGGGCCGAGCGACCAACCCTGAGGAAGCCATGAGTTCATCGGTCGAACAGCTCGTCCAGCGGGAATACAAGTACGGCTTCGTCACCGACATCGAGACGGACGTCGTCCCGAAGGGATTGAACGAGGACGTCATCCGGCTGATCTCGGCGAAGAAGGGTGAGCCGTCGTTCATGCTGGAGTGGCGGCTCAAGGCCTACCGGCGCTGGCTCACGATGACCGAGCCGCACTGGTCCAACGTCGCGTACCCGGCGATCGACTACCAGAACATCATCTACTACGCCGCGCCCAAGACCCGGGCTCCGCTGGGCTCGCTGGACGAGGTGGACCCGAGGCTGCTCGAGACCTACGAGAAGCTGGGCATTCCGCTTCGCGAGCAGCAGCTCCTGGCCGGCGTCGCGGTGGACGCGATCTTCGACTCGGTGTCGGTCGGTACCACGTACAAGGCCAGGCTCGCCGAGCAGGGGATCATCTTCTGCTCGTTCTCCGAGGCCGTGAGGGAGCATCCCGACCTGGTGGAGAAGTATCTGGGCTCGGTGGTGCCCGCGAGCGACAATTTCTTCGCGGCCCTCAACTCGGCGGTCTTCAGCGACGGCTCCTTCGTCTACGTGCCGAAGGGCGTCCGCTGTCCGATGGAACTCTCCACCTACTTCCGGATCAACACCGCGAACTCGGGCCAGTTCGAGCGCACGCTCATCGTGGCCGACGAGGGCGCCTACGTGAGCTACCTCGAGGGCTGCACCGCGCCCAGGCGCGACGAGAACCAGCTCCACGCCGCGGTGGTGGAACTCGTGGCGCTCGACGGCGCCACCATCAAGTACTCCACGGTGCAGAACTGGTACACTGGCGACGAAGAGGGCCGGGGCGGGATCTACAACTTCGTCACCAAGCGCGGCAAGGCGATGCGCGGGGCGAAGATCTCGTGGACCCAGGTCGAGACCGGCTCGGCGATCACCTGGAAGTATCCGAGCGTCATCCTCCAGGGCGACGATTCCGTCGGCGAGTTCTACTCGGTGGCCGTGGTGAACGGGAAGCAGCAGGCCGACACCGGCACCAAGATGCTGCACATCGGCAGGAACACCCGGAGCACCATCGTCTCCAAGGGCATCTCCGCCGGCCAGGGCAACAACAGCTACCGTGGCCTGGTGAAGGTGCTGCCGAAGGCCACCGGCGCCCGCAACTACACCCAGTGCGACTCGATGCTCATCGGCAACCGCTGCGGGGCGCACACCTTCCCGTATATCGAGGTGCAGAACAACTCGAGCTCGGTCGAGCACGAGGCCAGCACGTCGAAGATCGGCGAGGATCAGATCTTCTACTGCAAGCAGCGCGGGCTCAACACCGAAAACGCGATCTCGATGATCGTGAACGGCTTCTGCAAGGAGGTCTTCAAGGAGCTTCCGATGGAGTTCGCGGTGGAAGCGCAGAAGCTGCTCGGGGTGTCGCTCGAAGGGAGCGTTGGATAGAGCATCGCAAGTCGCAGGTCACACGGCGCAGGCGACCGGCAGCGCGTGACTTGGGACTCGTGACTCGTAGCCTGTGGCGTCTGACTTGTGACTTGTGACCGGTTTGGAGAACGACATGGCATTGCTGGACATCCGTAACCTCCGCGCCAACGCGGGCGAGAAGGAGATTCTCAAGGGGATCTCGCTCACCGTGAATCCGGGCGAGGTGCACGCCATCATGGGGCCGAACGGCTCGGGCAAGAGCACGCTGGCCCAGGTGCTGGCAGGGCATCCGGCCTACGAGGTCACCGGTGGCGAGGTGGAGTACCGGGGCCGCGATCTGCTGGAGATGGAGCCCGAGGAGCGCGCCCAGGCCGGCCTCTTCCTCGCCTTCCAGTACCCGGTGGAGATTCCCGGCGTCACCAACGCGTACTTCCTGCGCGCGGCGGTCAACGAGATCCGCAAGGCCCGGGGCGAGGAGGAGCTCGATCCGATGGACTTCCTCGACCTGCTGGAAGAGAAGCTCAAGGTGGTCGAGTGGGGCCCGGAGATCATGCAGCGCGCGGTGAACTCCGGGTTCTCAGGCGGCGAGAAGAAGCGCAACGAGATCCTCCAGATGGCGGTGCTGGAACCCACGCTCGCCATCCTCGATGAGACCGACTCCGGCCTGGACATCGACGCGCTGCGGATCGTCGCCGACGGCGTCAACAAGCTGCGGGGGCCCGACCGCGCCATCATCGTGGTGACGCACTACCAGCGGCTGCTCAACCACATCGTGCCCGACGTCGTGCACGTGCTGGCCGATGGCCGGATCGTGAAGTCCGGGGGCAAGGAGCTGGCGCTGGAACTCGAGGCCCGGGGCTACGAGTGGCTCACCGACGTGCCGGAGGCGGTGGCGTGACCGAGCTGTACCTGAAGGAATTCGAGGCCTTCGCCGGCAACGGCGGCGCCGAGGGACCCGAGTGGGTCCGTGCGCTCCGCCGCACCGCGATCGACCGCTTCGCCCGCGTGGGTTTTCCCAGCGCCAAGGAAGAGGACTGGCGGTTCACCAACATCCAGCCGCTGGTGCAGCGGGCGTTCCGGCGGCCGGCGACCGGCGGCCGGGTGTCCCCGGAGGAGCTGGCGCCGTTCCTGTTCGGCCACGCCGAATGGATCACGCTGGTGTTCGTCAACGGGCGCTACGCGCCCGAGCTCTCCGTCGGGCCCGCTGACCGGCTGCCCGCCGGCGTCGAGGTGGGCAGCCTCGCCGACGCGCTCGCGCGCGACCCGGCGGCGCTGGAGCGGCACCTCACCCGCCACGTCGGCGTGGACGCCAGTCCGTTCGTGGCGCTCAACACCGCCTTCCTCAAGGACGGCGCCTTCATTCACGTGCCGGCGAACACCGCGCTCGAGACCCCGATCCACGTGGTGTTCGTGGCCGACCGCGACGCGGCCGACGTCGTGGCCTTCCCGCGCAATCTCTATGTGCTCGAACGCTCGGCCCAGGCCACCATCGTCGAGAGCTACGTGGCGCTCACCGAGGCCACGTACTTCACCAATGCGGTGACCGAGATCGCGCTGGGCGAGAACGCGGTGCTGCACCACGACCGCATCCAGCAGGAAAGCGAGCAGGCCTATCACATCGCGGCCACCCACGCGCGACAGCTCCGTGACAGCCGCTACGTGTCCTTTTCGTTGATGGCCGGCGGCGCCATCTCGCGGCACAACCTGACCGCGCACCTCGACGCGCCCCACTGCGAGGTCGTGCTCAACGGACTCTACCTGGCCCGCGGCGAGCAACTGGTGGACAATCACACCGCGGTCTACCACGACCACCCCGACTGCCGGAGCTGGGAGGTCTACAAAGGCGTGCTGGACGGCGCCTCGCACGCCGTCTTCAACGGCAAGGTGTTCGTGAAGCCCGAGGCGCAGAAGACCGACGGCAAGCAGACCAACCGCAACCTGCTGCTCTCGGACCGGGCCCGGGTGGACACCAAGCCCCAGCTCGAGATCTTCGCCGACGACGTGAAGTGCACCCACGGCGCCACGGTCGGCGCGCTGGACGAGCTGCCGCTCTTCTACCTCAAGAGCCGCGGCATCGGCGGGGACCTGGCTCGCAAGCTCCTGACCTACGCCTTCGCCGCCGAGGTGCTGGGGGAGATCCGCCTCCAGCCGGTGAAGCAGTCGCTCGAGGCGCTGATGATGGCGCGCCTCGGAACCGGGGCCTGAGCGGATGACCGCGTCGGTGGCTGCGGCCCCGGTGGCTTTCGATGGGCGGGCGGTGCGCGAGGATTTTCCCATCCTGGCCCGCTCGATCCGGGGCAAGCCGCTGGTCTACCTCGACAACGCGGCCACCAGCCAGAAGCCCCGCGCCGTGATCGAGGCGATGTCCCGCTACTACGAGCGGGACAACGCCAATATTCACCGCGGCGTGCATACGCTGAGCGCCGAAGCCACCCGCCGCTACGACGAGGTCCGGGAGCAGGTGCGGGCCTTCTTCAATGCCCGCGCGGCGCGGGAGATCGTCTTCACCCGCGGCACCACCGAGGCCATCAACCTCGTGGCCCGCAGCTGGGGCCAGGCCAACCTCGAGCCCGGCGACGAGATCCTGCTCACGGAGATGGAGCACCACTCCAACATCATCCCGTGGCAGCTCGTGGCAGAGCAGACCGGCGCCGTGATCCGGGTGGCCCCGATCCTCGACACCGGCGAGCTCGACCTCGCGGCGTTCGAGCGGCTCCTCACCGAGCGCACGAAACTGGTGTCCGTGGTGCACCTCTCCAACGCGCTGGGCACCATCAATCCGGTCGCCTGGATCGTCGCGCGGGCGCACGTGCTGGGCATACCGGTGCTGGTGGATGGCGCGCAGTCGGCGCCCCACCTGGGCGTGGACGTCCGGGCGCTGGGCTGTGACTTCTTCGTCTGCTCCGGCCACAAGATGCTGGGCCCCACCGGCATCGGCGTGCTCTACGGCCGGGCCGAACTGCTGGAGCAGATGCCGCCGTGGCAAGGGGGCGGCGACATGATCGAGACCGTGACCTTCGAGGGGTCGACCTGGGCCCCGATCCCCTCCAAGTTCGAGGCGGGCACGCCGCCCATCGCCGAGGTGATCGGGCTGGGCGCGGCGCTGGACTACCTGGTGGCAACGGGCCGCGAGCGCATCGCGGCGTGGGAGCATGCGCTCCTCGAGTACGCCACGGCCCGCGTGCAGGAAGTGCCGGGACTGCGCGTGGTGGGGACCGCCAAGGAGAAGGCGAGCGTGCTGAGCTTCGTCATCGACGGGATCCACCCGCACGATATCGGCACGGTGCTCGACGATCAGGGCGTCGCCATCCGCGCGGGGCACCATTGCTGCCAGCCCCTCATGCGGCGGCTCGGCCTCCCCGCCACGGCCCGCGCCTCGTTCGCGCTGTACAACACGACCGACGACGTGGACGCGCTGGTGGCCGGGCTCCATCGCGCCCGGGAGCTGCTCGGCTGATGGCGGAGCTGAACGACCTCTACCAGAGCGTCATCCTCGATCACCACAGGTCGCCGCGCAACTTCCGGCGCATGGATGCTGCCGATGCCCATGCCGCCGGATACAACCCGCTCTGTGGCGACCAGGTGGAGATCTGGCTCAGACTGGACGGCGACCGTATCGCCGACGCGAGCTTCCAGGGCCAGGGCTGCGCCATCTCCAAGGCCTCGGCCTCCCTCATGACGACGGTGCTCAAGGGGAAGACCCGGGCCGAGGCGGAGGCACTGTTCGCCCGCTTCCACGACCTCGTGACCGGCAAGGTCACCCCGGACGATGCCAGACAGGACCTGGGCAAGCTGGCCGTGTTCAGCGGCGTGTCGGCCTATCCGGTGCGCGTGAAGTGCGCCAGCCTGGCGTGGCACGCCCTGAAGCAGGCGCTGGAGGCCGGCAACGGATCCCGATCCCCCCGGTAGGTACACGCGGGGGATGACAGGTTTACATCACGAACAGGGAGAGTCATCGTCATGCCATATCCCCCGCATCTCGTCCAGCCCATGCGTGAGGAGCTCACGCGACTGGGCGTGAAGGAGCTCACCACCGTCGAGGAGGTGGACGCGGCGCTCGGCCCGGGTGAAGGAACCGTGCTCGTCGTGGTCAATTCGGTCTGCGGCTGCGCGGCCGGCAACGCCCGGCCGGCGGTGGCACAGGCGCTCGCGCATCCGGTCAGGCCGCAGCAGATCTTCACCGTCTTCGCGGGCCAGGACATCGAGGCGACCGCGCGGGCCCGCAGCTACTTCGCGGACTACGCGCCCAGCTCGCCGTCGATGGCGTTGCTCAAGGACGGCGAGGTGGTGGCGTTCCTTCACCGCCATCAGATCGAGGGCCGCTCGCCGCAGGCCATCGCGGCGGATCTGATCGCGGCGTTCGACCGGTTCTGCGCCCCGGTCCCGGTCTCCTGATGGGTGCCATCCGTCCGATCTCGAGGAACACGGCATGAGCGGCCACGTCTTCCATCCCGGCCACGAGGAACTCCACGGCGTCACTGTCGTCCTCGACGGTGCTTCCGGGAAGACCTACGTGGGCCGCTACCATGAGCGCACCAGCGGGGGCCTCCTGCTGCACGATGTGGCGGTGCACGACCCCGCGAGCGGCGTGTCGCGCGAGGAGTTCCTTCGCCGTACGCACAAGTTCGGCGTCCGCGCCGAGCACAAGAATCTCGTCGTGCCCGAGGTGGAGGTGCGCGAGATCACCCGGCTGGCGGATGTTCCCGGGTAGCAGCGGTTCCCCGACGGGTCACCATGTGATCGGGGCGGCTCCAGGGCCGCCCCGGTTTTTTCGGCCGACGGCCAGGACTGTGGGCCAGCGGCAACTGGCGGCCGGCCCGCATCCCTGCCTAGGTTCCGAGCCCACACCTGCGGATCGGATGGCGTCGACGATTCTGGCTCGTGAACTCCCCCGTTTCATCCACAGAGGCTGCATGACCACTGTTGTCGCCAAGGTCGAGCGGGTCACCAAGCGGTATGCCGGCCACACGGCCGTGAAGTCCCTGTCGCTGGAGGTCCCGGCCGGCGGGATCTTCGGCCTGCTGGGGCCCAACGGCGCCGGCAAGACCACGACGATCCGGATGCTCATGAACATCATCACGCCGGACGAGGGCACCATCACGCTGTTCGACGGCGCGGGCACCGGGCGCGAGCTCTCCGCCCGCGTGGGCTATCTCCCCGAGGAGCGCGGGCTCTACAAGAAGATGAAAGTGCTCGACCATCTCATCTTCCTCGGCGAGGCCAAGGGGCTGGCGCGCCCTTACGCGCGCGCCCGCTCGCTCGCGTGGCTCGAGCGCCTCGGTCTCGCGGACTGGGCGCAGAAGAAGGTGGAGGACCTGTCGAAGGGGATGCAGCAGAAGGTGCAGTTCATCGGCAGCCTGCTGCACGACCCCGAGTTCGTCATCCTCGATGAGCCGTTCAGCGGGCTCGATCCCGTCAACAGCCAGATCATGAAGGACGTGGTGGTGGACATCGCCCGGCGCGGCGGCACCGTCCTCTTCTCCACCCACATCATGGAGCAGGCGGAACGCATGTGCGACCGCGTGGTGATCATCGCGCGCGGCGAGAAGGTGGTCGACGGCCGCCTCGCGGACGTGAAGCGCGAGTTCGGTGGTCGCCATGTGGCGCTGACCTTCACGCGCAACGGCGACGCCGCCGCGCGCGTCCTGCAGGATCGCCGTCTCGTCTCCCGCGTGGACGACTACGGCGCCAGCGCCGAGGTCGAGCTGGCTCCGGGTGCGGACAGCGATGAGCTGCTCCGCGCCCTGGTGAGCGCGGAGGTCGGGATCTCGCGGTTCGAGGTGGTCGAGGCGTCACTCCAATCGATCTTCATCGCCAAGGTGGGCGCCGAGGCGGCCACCGCGCCGGCGAGGGAGCTGGTCAATGCATAAGCTCCTGGCGGTCATTCGGCGGGAGTACGTGGAGCGGGTGCGCTCCCGCGCGTTCGTCATCGGTACGGTGCTGGGTCCGGTGCTCATGGCCCTGCTCTTCGTGCTGCCGATCATCCTCGCCGGCCGCGGCACCGAGGCCAAGCGCGTAGCCGTGGTGGACGGCGCCTCCGGTGAGTTCGGCCGACGGGTGGCTGCGGCGCTGGAGGCGGCCCGCCGGGGCCGGGGCCCGGACGCGACGCCCCGCTATCTGCCGGTGCTGGTCCCGGCCCACGGGCGGGTGGAGGCCGTGCGTGACTCGCTGGTGACGCTCACGGGGCTGCCCCGAAAGCAGGGGCCGAGCTTCGACGGACTGCTCCTGCTCACCGACGAGGCGCTCGACAGCGGCAAGCTCCAGTACCTGGGCGCCAACGTCGGGAGCCCAGGCGACATGCGGTTGCTGGAAACGACGCTCCAGCCCGTGGTGCTGGCGGAGCGGCTCCAGCGGACCGGCGTCGACCCGGCCACCGTCATGAAGGCCGTGGGACCGCTCGAGCTGGAGACCACCAAGATCACGCAGGGCAAGGTGACCGGTGAGAGCGGCGAGGCCTCGTTCTGGCTCGCCTACGCGATGGGGTTCATCCTGTACCTCGCGCTGGTGCTCTACGGCGTACAGGTCATGTCGTCCATCGTGGAGGAAAAGAGCAATCGCATCATCGAGGTGCTTGCCTCCAGCCTGACGCCGTTCCAGCTCATGCTGGGCAAGATCCTGGGCGTGGGTGCGGTGGGACTCACCCAGCTGACCATCTGGGGCGGCACGGCGGCGCTGCTCTCCGGCTTCAGCGCGTCACTCATGCAGCTCGTCGGCGCATCTCCCGACGCGGTCGGTGCGATGAGGCTGCCCGCGGTGAGCCCGGCGCTCCTCGCCGTGTTCCTCACCTTCTTCCTGCTCGGCTTCTTCCTGTATGCCGCGGCCTACGCGGCCGTCGGGGCGATGTGCAACTCCACGCAGGAGACCCAGCAGGCCAACACGCCCGTGACCATGTGCATCGTCTTCGGGTTCATTCTGACATTCTCGCTGCTCAACGACCCCAACGGCCAGCTCGCCCGCACCCTCACCATGGTGCCGCTGGTGTCGCCGTTCGTCGTGCCGCTGCGCTACTCGCTGTCGCCGCTCCCCCTGGGCGAGCTGCTCCTCGCCATGGCGATCGCCGCGGTGGCGGTGCTGGCCGTGGCGTGGGTCGCGGCCCGCATCTATCGCGTGGGCATCCTCGCCTACGGCAAGAAGCCCACGCTCAAGCAGCTCGCGCGGTGGGTGGCGACCGGCTAGATGCGAACGGGCCAGGTTTTCGGGGGCAGTCGTCGCTCCGGACACCTGGCCCCCGAGCACGCTCCGGTTCCTTCCGCCTGCATCCCCGTTGCCATCCCCTTCGCCAGAAAGGCGGCATGGGGCCTCGGGCACGCCTCGCCGGCGGCAGCGGGGCCCTGCTTACGGCGGGCTTACGGCCCCCGTAGCTTCCACGCCATGACACGGTACGACGTCATCGTGATCGGCGGCGGGCACGCGGGCGCGGAGGCCGCGGCGGTGGCCGCCCGCGCGGGGGCGCGCACCCTCCTGCTCACGCAGAACCTCGAGACGATCGGCCAGATGTCCTGCAACCCGGCGATCGGCGGGATTGCCAAGGGCACCGTGGTGCGCGAGGTGGACGCTCTCGGCGGGGTCATGGGCCGTGCAACCGACATGGCCCGCGTCCAGTTCCGCATGCTCAACCGGTCGAAGGGTCCGGCGGTCTGGTCGCCCCGGGCCCAGTGCGACCGTGGTCTGTACCGCCGGGCGGTGCGTTCGCTGCTGGAGCGGCTCCCGCGTCTCGCGTTCAGCCAGGGGACGGTGGCGCGGCTCATCACCCGTGGTGGTCGCATGCACGGGGTGGAGACGGTGGACGGCCGGCAGTTCGAGGCGCGGAGCGTGGTGCTCACGGCCGGCACCTTCCTCCGGGGCCGGATTCACGTCGGCACCGCGACGACCATCCCGGCCGGCCGGGCCGGCGATGCGCCATCGATTGAGTTGTCACAAGATATTGCAGGACATGGACTTACAATAGAACGCTTCAAGACTGGTACCCCGCCTCGGATCGACGGTCGCACCGTGGACCTGACGCGCCTGGCGCGGCAGGATAGCGACGTGGAGCCATTCTGGTTCTCCCATTTCGTGCGGGTGACGCACCCGGCCCAGTTGCCGTGTTACCTGACGCACGCGGGGCCGGCGCTCAAGGCGATCGTCAGCCGCCATCTCGGCGACTCGGCGCTGTACGGCGGGGCCGTCAGCGGGCGGGGTCCCCGCTACTGCCCCTCCATCGAGGACAAGATCGTCAAGTTCCCTGAGGCCGAGCGGCACCAGGTCTTCCTGGAGCCCGAAGGACTCGACACCACCGAGATGTACGTCAACGGCCTGTCGACGTCCCTTCCGCCCAGGGTGCAACTGGAGTTCCTGCGCACGGTTCCCGGGTTGGAGCGGGTGGAGATGACGCGGCCGGGCTATGCGATCGAGTACGACTATTTCCCGCCGACGCAGCTCACCCCGTCGCTGGAGGTGAGGACGCTGCCCGGCCTCTTCCTCGCGGGACAGGTCAACGGCACCACGGGCTACGAGGAGGCCGCGGGCCAGGGCGTGATTGCCGGGCTCAACGCGGCCGCGACGGCACTCGATCGGGACGGCGCCGTGCCCCGGCGCGACGAGGCGATGATCGGCGTCCTGGTCGACGACCTCGTCAGCCGGGGCGTGGACGAACCCTATCGCCTGTTTACCTCCCGCGCCGAATTCCGGCTCCTCCTGCGCCAAGACAACGCGCTCCGCCGCCTCCTGCCCCTGGCGGAACGCTTCGGTCTCCTGACCGACGACGAGCGTCGCACCGCATACGAACAACTGGAGCGGGAGGACCGGATGCTCGCGGCGGCTGAAGCCACCGCCCTCCACCCGGCCGACGCGAACCCGATTCTCGCCGAACTCGGCTCGGCGCCGGTGCGTGAGCCAGTTCGCATCGCCCAGCTCGCCCGCCGGCCCGATATCAGCCTCGCCCGCCTCCTCGCCACCGCCGGCGTCAACGTCGAGGAAGGCGTCGAGTGGGCGTCGATCGAGCTGCGCTACGCCGGCTACCTGGACCGAGAACGCGCCGCCGCCGAACGATTGGCCAAACTGGAAGCGTTCGCGCTCCCGGACGACCTGGACTATCGAACGCTGACCACCATCTCCTACGAGGCCCGGGAGAAACTCCACCGGGTTCGACCCATGACGCTGGGGCAGGCTGGCCGCATCCCCGGCGTCTCGCCGAGCGACCTCCAGAACCTCGTGCTGGAGGTGGCCAAGAGAAAGACCACGCGAGTCGGCAATTAGCCCACCTCAGACGACACCATTGTTTCACGTGAAACTGGCCAGCATGGATCCTGTTTCACGTGAAACATCAGGCGCAGCCACGCTGTAATCCAAGCGGCAACACACCCTCGGCGCGCCCCTTTCGACGCGTCCTGGTCCCGATAGTCACCAATCAATAGTCACCAATCACACTCATTCCTCATTATTGGGTACCCCATGGCGTTTTCCTGCCTTGTTCTCCGCGCCCCGAATCCCCCATATTCTCTCAGGCTCATGGCGCGCCTTCGCTGGTATAATCCGGTAAGTCGTTGCCGTGTATTCACTTGAGAGAATATGGCACGAATCATCGCCATCGCAAACCAGAAGGGCGGCGTCGGCAAGACCACCACCGCCGTCAACCTCGCCGCCTCCCTCGCCATCGCCGAGCGCACGACGCTGCTGGTCGACGCGGACCCGCAGGCCAACGCCACCAGCGGCATCGGCATCCCCAGGGAGGACGTGCGCCTCTCGCTCTACGACGCCCTGGTGGACGGGCGGCCAGCGAGCGCGGTGATCATGAGCCATCCCCACCTGCCGCATCTCAAGGCCATTCCGGCCTCCCAGGATCTGGTCGGCGCGGAACTCGAGCTGGTGGAGCGGCCCCATCGCGAAACGATGATGCGGCGCACGCTCGACGAAGTGCGCGGTGAGTTCGAGTTCATCCTCATCGATTGTCCGCCCTCGCTCGGGCTCATCACCCTCAACGTGCTGGCCGCGTCCGACGCGGTGCTGATCCCGATCCAGTGCGAGTACTACGCGCTCGAGGGCATCTCCCAGCTCCTCAACACCATCCGGCTGGTGCAGCAGAACTTCAACCCGGCGCTCGCGCTGGACGGCGTCCTGCTGACGATGTACGACAGCCGGCTCAATCTCTGTCGTCAGGTCGCGGCCGACGCCAAGGAATACTTCGGGCCCAAGATGTTCCGCACCGCCATTCCGCGGAACGTGCGCCTCGCGGAAGCGCCCAGCTTCGGCAAGCCGATTCTGCTGTACGACGTGCAGTCGGTCGGCGCGAAGAGCTACCTCGCGGTGGCGCAGGAGCTGGCCCGGCGAGTGGACCAGGCCGCGCGCGAGCCCGACTCATCCCCGGTCGAGCCCACACCGGAGGTGATGCCGTGACGGAGACGAAGCGACTGGGACGCGGGCTCGAGGCCCTGCTGGGCAAGCCCGTCACCCGCGAGGAGGCGCAGGCTACCGGCCAGTTGCGCGACCTGCCCATCGGTGCCATCCGCCCCAATCCGTTCCAGCCCCGACGCACGTTCGACGAGACGGCGCTCGACGAGCTGGCCCGCTCCATCGAGGCGTCCGGGCTGCTGCAGCCGGTCGTGGTGCGCCAGCAGGGCACGTCCTACGAGCTCATCGCGGGCGAGCGCCGCTGGCGCGCCGCGCAACGGCTCGACTGGAAGACGATCCCCGCCGTGCTGCGGGATGCCGACGATCGCACGCTGCTCACGCTCGCCCTGATCGAGAACCTGCAGCGCGACAATCTCTCGCCCATCGACGAGGCCCTCGGCTACCAGCGCCTGCTCGACGAGTTCGGGATTCCCCAGGCCGAGCTCGCGCGGCTGGTGGGGCGTGACCGCTCGACCATCACCAACCTGCTCCGGCTCCTGCGCCTCCCCCCCGACGTACAGGCGATGGTGCACGAGAAGAAGCTCACGGAGGGCCACGCCCGCGCGCTGCTCGCGCTGGAGCAGCCCGCGGCGATCCGCCGGCTCGCCGAAAGCGCCGTGCAGGAAGGCTGGTCGGTGCGCGAGGTGGAGGCGAAGGTGCGCGGCGACGCCGTCCCGGGACAGGCCACGCGCCCCCGCCGCGGCAAGGCGGGCCCGCATCCGGCCAGCGCCGAAGCGCGCCGCATCGAGGACGCCCTCCGCAAGCATCTGGGCACCGATGTGCGCCTCACGGCCAAGCGGAAGGGCCGCGGGCTGCTGACCATCAGCTACTACTCGAACGACGATCTCGCGCGCCTGCTGGAACTGATCCTCGGCCATCCGTTCGAGGGGTGACGTGGCAACGCCGCACGTCACCATCATGATCCACCGCGACGGGGCACTCGAGTCGCGCACGATCCGGATCCCCCTCTGGTCCGTGCGCGCCGGGCTGATCGCGGCCACCGTCCTCGCCGCGGCGCTCCTGCTGGGCCTCGCGCTCTATCTGCCGATCGTGCGGGCCGCGGCGCGCGTGCCCAGCCTCGAGCGCGAAGTGGCCCGGCTCGAGGCGGAGAGGGCCAAGGTCCAGGAGCTCGCCGCGGCGCTCGACAGCGTCGAGTCACGCTACGCCCAGCTCCGCAAGCTCATCGGCGCCGACATCGTGCCCGACCCTGCGCTGCTCGCGCCACCGCTTGCCGTCGCCCCGGCGATCCGCGCGCGCGTGGCCGGCTGGCCGGCGTACGAGCAGGGGCCATCGCGTCCCACGCACTGGCCGCTGCAGGAGGCCGGCTACGTCACACGCCGGTATGGCGAGTCGGGCGATACCGCCGACGGGACGCACCCCGGCATCGACGTCGCCATCGGGGTGGGCACACCCGTGCGAGCCGCCGGCGGCGGCACCGTCGTCGAGGCCCGCAGCGACAGGGAATACGGGCTCATGATCCGCCTCCAGCACCCGGAGGGCTATGAGTCCGTCTACGGCCACCTCTCGCGCCTGCTCGCCGAGGAGGGGCAGCAGGTGAACGCGGGCGAGGTCATCGGGCTGGCCGGCAATACGGGCAACTCGAGCGCTCCTCACCTCCACTTCGAACTGCGGCGCGAGGGCAAGTCGATCGACCCGCTCACCCTGGTGAAAGAGGGACGCTGATCATGGCGATTTTCTCATCGGGCAACGGCCGTCCGAGCGGCGCCGAGCGGCGCCGGCCGGAGCCGACCACGTTCTCCATCGTTGCGCCGGACATGCGGATCACGGGCGATCTGGAGACGGACGGCGTCGTCAAGGTGGAGGGTCTCGTGCAGGGAAACGTCCGTGCCGGCGCACAGGTGCTGGTAGGCGCCGGCGCGCGAGTCGAGGGAGACATCGAGACCCGCGAAGCCATCGTGGGCGGCGAGGTCACCGGCAACATCACGGCCCGGGAACGGGTCGAGATTCTCGCCACCGCCGCCGTCACCGGCGACGTCCTGGCCCAGCGGCTGGTCATCGCCGAGGGGGGCCGGGTGAACGGCCGGGTCACCATCACCGACGACGTCGGGACGTTTTCACCGGGCGAGGCCGTGGCGCGTTGACAAATCGAACAACCATGTGGAATTCACGTTGCGCCCCGCTCGGCGCAAGGCACGCAGTGGTGCCACGTCCGGCGACGAGGTGGAAAGTGTGCAGAATGTTGACCGCGCGTGGATGCGCCGTGTGGGCAACTCTCGCACTCATCGTGGCTGGGTGTCGGGGCCAGACCCAGCCCGCCGGCTTCCGCGTGGGGCTGGTCACGCCGGGGTCGATCGCCGATGCGGCCTGGAACTCCGGCGCGTACCGGGGGCTCGAGCTGGTCCGGGACTCGCTCCGGGTGGAGGTGAGCCACGTCGAGGCCCGGACGCCGGCCGAGCAGGAGGAGGCGCTCCGCACCTACGCCGCGCAGGGATTCGACCTCGTCTTCGCCCACGGGTTCGAGTTCCAGGCGCCGGCGGAACGGGTGTCGGCCCTCTATCCGAAGACCGTGTTCATCGTGACGTCGGGTGAGCGCGTGCACGGGAACGTGGCGCCGCTCATCTTCCGCCTGTACGAGGCCACGTATCTCGCGGGCATGGTGGCCGGCGGGATGACCAGGACCGGAACCATCGGATTCGTGGGCGGGGTGGAGATCCCGCCGGTAAAGCTCGCCGTGGATGGATGGAACAACGGCGCCCGGGCGGTGAACCCGAGGGTCAAGACGCAGGTGACCTACCTCAACAACTGGGACGACGTGGGCGCGGGCTACGAGGCGGCCAACGCGCTCATCCGGGTCGGCGCCGACATGCTCCACCACAACGCCGACCAGGCCGCCCTCGGTCTCTTCCGCGCCGCCCAGGAGCATTCCGACGTCCGGGTGTTCGGCGCCAACGCCGATCAGTCGGCGCTTGCGCCTGACCGCGTCCTCGGCTCCGCCATCATCGACCTGCCCCGCGCCATCCTCATGGTGACCGAGGACGTGAAGTCCGGGCGGTTCACCCCCAGAGTGGAGAGCTTCGGACTCGCGAGCGGCGTGGTGCGCTACGTGGCGAATCCGGCACTGGAGGGTTCGGTCCCGCTGGAGCTCGCCGCCAGGGTCAGGGCCGCGGCGGATTCGATCGCGGCGGGCACGCTCGTCCCCGTCGCCGCGCCGGCCAGGGCCAGCCGATGACGGGCGGTGCCACGCGGCGGGTCCCGCTCGCCGACATCGTCACCTACCTCGACGACTATCTTCGCATCCGCGACGTGCCCGACTACCCCGACGCCGTGAACGGCCTGCAGGTGGAGAACGGCGGGGCGGTGGATCGGATCGTGGCGGCGGTGGATGCGTCGCTGGCGACGATCGAGGGGGTGCATCGAGGGGTCTCGCCCCTGCTGGTGGTCCACCACGGCCTCTTCTGGGACGGCAACGTGGCGCTCACCGGCCGGCGGATGCGGCGCGTTCGCGCGCTGCTCGATCGGGACATCGCGCTCTATGGCGCGCACCTGCCGCTCGATCTCCATCCCGAGGTGGGCAACAACGCCGTCCTCGCTCGCCAGCTCGGTGTCGAACTCGAGGGCCAGTTCGGGAACTACAAGGGGCAGCCGATCGGCGTGTATGGCCGGCTCGCCCGCTCGCGCGAGGCCCTTGCCCGCACGCTGGACGATCTGCTCGGCACGCGCACCAAGCTCATCGGGGGCGGTCCGGCGACCACCGCGCGGGTGGGCATCCTTACCGGCGCTGGCGGCAGCTCCTCGCTCCTGGCCGAGTGTCGCGATCTGGGCCTCGACACGTACATCACCGGCGAGGGCGCCCATCACACGTACTTCGACGCGATGGAGTGGGGCCTCAACCTCCTCTATGCGGGCCACTACGCCACGGAGCAGGTGGGTGTGCAGGCTCTGGCCGAGCATCTGAGCCAGAGCTTCGATCTCCCGTGGGAGTTCCACCACCACCCGACCGGGCTGTGAGGGCGGTCGGGCGGGGTTCCCCGCGATGACGGCCCCCCGCCTCGCCTTGCGAGGCATCGTCAAGCGCTTCGGCCCCATCGAGGCGTTGCAGGGTGCCGACTTCACGCTCGCGTCGGGCGAGTTTCACGCCCTGCTCGGCGAGAACGGCGCCGGCAAGAGCACGTTGATGCACATCGCGGCCGGGCTGCTCCAGCCCGATGCCGGTACCGTGGTGGTGGACGGTACACCGCGCACCTTCCGGTCTCCGCGGGACGCCCGCCGCGCCGGCATCGGGATGGTCCACCAGCACTTCACATCGATCCCCGCGCTCACCGTCGCCGAGAACATCGCGCTCACTGCCGGATGGAGCGTGGAACCGCGCCAGGTGCGGCGGCGCGTGGCGGAACTGGTCGAGCGCATCGGGCTGCCGCTGGATCCCGATGCGCCGGCCGGCGCGTTGAGCGTGGCGCTCAAGCAGCGCCTGGAGATCGTGAAGGCTCTCGCCGCGCACACCACGATCCTGCTGCTCGATGAGCCGACGGCGGTGCTCGCACCCACCGAGGCCGCGGAACTGCTGCGCCGCATGCGGGACTTCGCGCGCTCCGGCGGCGCCGTGGTGCTGATCACCCACAAGCTCGAGGAGGCGCTCGCGGCGACCGACCGCGTCACGGTGCTTCGTCGTGGCGAGGTGACGCTCACGGCGCCCACGAGCGAGCAGACCGCCGTCTCGCTCGCCCAGGCCATGATCGGCGCCGACCTCCCTGCACCGCCGGCCCGCCGCGCCGCGGAGGCCGGAGCCGTGCTGGTGCAGGCGGAGGCGCTGGAGGTGGCGCGGGAGAGCGGATACGGCGTGGCGGTGCGGGGCGCGTCGTTCGAGGTGCGCGCCGGTGAGGTCGTGGGCGTGGCGGCCGTCGAGGGCAACGGCGAGCGCGAGCTCCTGCGCGCCGTGGCCGGACTGCTCGAGCCGCTGCGCGGCATCTTGCACGCGGCGGAGCCGACGGCGTTCATCCCCGAGGATCGGACCACCGAGGGATTGATCGGAGAGTTCACCCTCACCGAGAACCTCGTTCTGGCGCTGGGCCGCGACGCGCAGTGGGTCCGGGGGCACCTGGTGGACTGGCGGCTGGCCCGCGCCCGCGCGGCCGAGGTGGTGACGGGCTTCGGCATTCGCGCCTCGAGCCCGGATATCAGGGCCCGCGCCCTGAGCGGCGGGAATCAGCAGAAGCTCGTGGTCGCCGAAGCACTGGAACGGAAGCCGCAGGTCCTCGTGGCGGAGAACCCCACGCGCGGTCTCGATCTCGCCGCCACGCATGACGTGCACGAGCGCCTGCGCCAGGCCGCGACCGGGGGCGCCGCCGTGCTGCTGTATTCCAGCGACCTCGACGAGGTGATCGCCCTGGCCGACCGCATCGTGGTGATGGCCGGGGGCCGGTTGACTCCGGCCCCGCACGGCGCGTCGCGCGCAGAGATCGGCGCGATGATGCTCGACATGAAGAAGCGCGCCGGATGAAGGGTGTCGCCGCGCTCGCCGCCGGGCTCGCCGTCCTCGTGCTGGGCCTCTGGGCCGCTGGATACGGCGCCCTGGCCGCGCTCTCGTCGCTGTGGCACGGGGCCTTCGGCTCCTGGGACGCGCTGGCCTCGGCCACCCTGGTCCGCGCGGTTCCGCTGATCGTGATCGGGCTGGGCTTTGCGCTGGCGTTGCGAGGCGGCGCGCTCAACATCGGTGCGGAAGGGCAGTTCTATCTGGGCGCCGTGGCGGCCACGTGGGTGGGACTCCACGCCGGGCGGCTGCCGGCCCCGGTGGCGGTGCCGGCGGTCCTCCTCGCCGGGGTGATGGCCGGCGCGCTGTGGATGGCGGTGCCGGTGTGGCTCAAGCTTCGCTTCGGCGTGATCGAGGTGATCAGCACGCTGCTGCTCAACTTCGTGGCTGACGCGCTGGTGAGCCTCCTGGTGCAGGGCCCCCTGCAGGAGGCCAATCACATCTACCCGCAGAGCGATCCGATCGCGCTGGCGGCTCGTCTGCCCGGGCTTCCGGGCACGCGCCTGCATCTCGGCTTCGCTATCGCGCTCGCACTGGCGGCGCTGTTGTGGTTCGTGTTTCGCCGCACGCTCTGGGGATTCCAGCTGCGCGCCGTCGGCGCGGGGCCCCGCGCCGCGGAAGTCACGGGGCGCGTGGAGCCCCGCCGGTTCGCCGCGGCGGCGCTGCTGCTCTCCGGTGCCATCGCCGGCCTGGCCGGCGCGGTCGAGGTGACTGGCGTCTCCTATGCGCTCTACCAGAACCTCTCGCCCGGCTACGGCTTCACCGGCATCGCCGTGGCGCTCCTTGCGCGACTCCATCCGATGGGCATCGTGGCGACCGGGATCCTGTTCGGCGCGCTGGAGGCGGGCGCCGGCGCCATGCAGCGCGAGGCCGGCATTCCCGCGGTGGCCGTCTACGTGGTGGAGGCCGTGGTGATCATCTCGGTGCTGCTGGCCGACCGGTTCGCGGCGGACTGGCGCGTTCGCCAGGCGGCCGGATGACCGACGCCGTCGAACTCGCCGGCGGGTTTGCCGCGGCCGCCGTGCGGCTGGCCACGCCGCTCCTGTTCGCGGCCACGGGCGAGACCATCACCGAGCGCTCGGGCGTGATCAACCTGAGCGTCGAGGGGGCGATGCTCGCGGGCTGCCTCGCGGCGGCGCTCGGTGCCACGGCGGGCGGTGCCTGGGCCGGCGTGGCGGCCGCGACTGCCGCGGGGATGCTGATCGCCGCGATCTTTGCCGCCGTGGCCATCGGCGCGCGGGTGGATCAGATCATCACGGGGACGGCCGTCACCCTGGGATGCGTGGGCCTCACCGGCGCCATCTACCGCCAGGCCTACGGGAGCGCCGGAGTGGGCCTCTCGCTGCCCACGCTCCCCGCCGTGAGTCTTCCTGGCCTGAGTGCCATCCCGGTGCTCGGTCCCGGACTCTTCTCCCAGCCGGTGCTGACCTATCTGGCCCTGGCGCTGGCGCCTCTCGCCTGGTGGGTGCTGTTCCGCACCCGGATCGGCCTGGCGCTCCGGGCTGCGGGCGAATCGAGCGAGTCGGCGCGGGCAGTCGGGGTTCCGGTGCAGGCGATGCGTTTCGGCGCCACGCTCGTGGGTGGGGCATTCGCCGGCTTGGCAGGGGCGACGCTGGTGCTGGCGCAGGTGGGAACCTTCGCCGAGAAGATGACGGCGGGCCGCGGCTTCGTTGCCATCGCCATCGTGGTGCTGGGCCGCTGGAATCCCCTCGGCGCGATGGTCGCGGCGCTGGTCTTCGGCGCGGCCACCGCCTTGCAGTTCCTCTTCCAGGCGCTGGGGATCAAGGTGCCCTACCAGCTGTTCCTCATGTTCCCGTATGTGGTGACGCTGGTGGCATTGGCGGGAGCGGTGGGGAGGGTGAGGCCGCCGGCTGGGCTGGGGCGATCGTCATAAGGGTTGGAGGAGTACGGTCTTGCCCACCCGCCTGGGTCCCATCAGCAGCAGCGCACGACGTACCTTCACCCTGCCGCGCCAGCGGCAAGATGGCCTCCGAGATCGGCGCGGAGTCGAAGGGATCCCCGTGTCGACGGTATCTGATGAGGCGATCGCCACCACGGGTTCTCGATGGCCGGACGTTGGTTGACCTGCTCTGCTGGGATGTCTCGCATAGCGGGCCTCATCATAGCGGCAACCGGCCTGTGTCGCTGGTGTCAGTCGATTGATCTTATCGCAGCAATGGCGTGACACCTGTTGTGCCGCAACGACCTGACGTCCGTGTGTCATGGGCCCTGGCGTCTGGTGCAAGCAGGCGAGCTCAGGCCCAAGCAAAAGACATCGACCCAACTTTAATTAGCGTTCCGCTGATCAAAGAACTTTTCCCTTGCGCCCGGCCAATCACGCCCTCGATGAGTCACCGGTCCACCGACCCCCACCATCCAAACCATGAAACTCGTTTGCGCCTTGGCCCTGACCGCGTCCGCCCTGCACGCTCAGGCCCCATCTACCGACATCTACCTCGTTCCCCTCGCGGGCGCCGGCGCCAGGCTCTCGCTTGGAGCGAAGAACGTCACCCACCGGGTCGGCTACGACAACCAGCCATCCTGGACCGCCAGGAGCGATGGCTTCTTCTACACGGCGAACGTCGACGGGCAGACCGACATCTACCGGTACGACCTCGCGGATGCCCGCGCCACGCGCATCACCGACACGCCCGAATCGGAGTACTCGCCCACGGTGATGCCCGACGGGAAGTCAGTGTCGGTCGTCCGGGTGGAGCGCGACTCGACCCAGCGGCTCTGGGCCTTCCCCATGGCAGGCGGCGCGCCGTCGCTGGTCCTGGAGCGGATCAAGCCGGTGGGCTATCACGTCTGGCTCGCCCCGGATCGTCTCGCGCTCTTCGTTCTCGGGGCACCGGCCACGCTGCAGCTCGCGGACCGGGAGACCGGCAATGCGACGGTCGTTGCGCACCACATCGGACGCACGCTGCTCCGCGTGCCGGGTACGAAGGAATTCAGCTTCGTGCAGTGGGAGGACAGCGCGGCGACGAAAGGCATGGTCAACCTATTCGATCCGGTCTCGGGCAAGCAGCGCCCGATCGCGCCGCTCCTGCCGGGCAACGAGTTCTACACCTGGGCGCCGGACGGAACGCTGCTCATGGGCAGCGGGTCCGTGATCTACCGCTGGGCGGCATCGGCCGGATGGCAGCCCGTGGGCGATCTCGCCTCGCAGGGGGTGACGGGGATCAGCCGCATGGCGGTGAGCCCGGATGGGAAGTGGATCGCCGTGGTGGCGGCGGAGCGGGCGACGAACTAGAGGCCGGCGGGGCTGTCTACGGCAGGAGTCGGGCGGCGGCGAGCATGAAGGCCTCGAGCTTCTCGGGATCCAGGCGTCCGCTGGTGCGCACGCCCGAGCAGACGTCGAGGCCGAACGGCTCGACCCGGTCGAGCGCCTCGGCCGCGTTGGAGGCATCGAGCCCGCCCGCCAGGTAGACCGGCACCCCGGCCTGCTCGCGGATGGCTCGGCTCACGTGCCAGTCATGCACGCGGCCGGTGCCACCCAGCTCCTTGACCGCGAGGGACGGGTTGCCGGAATCCAGCAGCAGCGCATCCACCGGCGGCGCCGCCGCCATGGCCTCGTCCACCGACGCGTCGCCGGTCACGTGGATCACTTGCCAGAGCCGCACGTCGGGGAGCGCCCGGCGGAGCGCCTCGTGCGCTCCCGGTGCGAGCCGGTCCACCAGTTGGATCACCGTCGTGCCGCACCGCCGATGTTGTGCGACGATCGCGCCCGGCTCGGTGAGCGACGTCAGCAGGACGGAGTCCACTCCCTCCGGCACCCGCACCGCGATCCGGGCGATCCGCTCCTCATCGATCACGCCCGGGCCGCTGGGCATGTGGGAGACGAGTCCCAGGGCGTCGGCCCCCGCTGCCAGCGCCAGTCCGGCCTCGGCCTCGCTCATGATGCAGCAGATCTTGATGCGCGGGCGAGGCGGGAGCACGCGCTCGTAGAACAGCGTGTCCTCCGGGTCGCTCTGGTACGGGGGGATCGGGCGGAAGCCCATCCGCTCGTAGAGGCGCCGCGCCGCGGTCATCTCCTCGACGGTGCCGAGGCGCACGCGACGGCATCCCATGCGGCTCGCGGTGGCGAGGAGCCGGCGCACCAGCGCCTTCGTGACGCCGCGGCCCCGGTATTCCTGCCGCACGAACATGCGCTTCAGCGCGCAGGAGCCATCCTCGAGCCGTTTCAGCGCGACGATGCCGGCGGGCTCCCCCGCCACGCGGGCCAGGAAGATGGCTCCGTTGGGCGGCGCGTACGGGCCAGGCAGGTCGTCGGCATCGGCTGCAATGCCGTCGGCGCCGAGATGCGGGGCCAGGGTGGAGGCATAGAGCCGGATGAGGTCAGCCGCCGCCGCGAGGTCGTCGTCGGCCTGGGCCGGGACAATGCGGATCATGGTTCGTCCTCGCCCGAGATGTGCGCCGGGAGCCGCGTTCTGGCATCGGGTGCCGCGGCTCAGACCGGCTGCCGGCTCCGTGCCTCCGCGATCATGCTCCGCACCCGCGTCTTGAGCGCCTCGATATCGTGGTGGCCGAGCCCCGTCGTCTCGACCGGCGGCAACACCTGCACGTGCGCATCGGCCGGCCCCACACGCCAGTCATGCTTGTTGAGCGCGTGGCGGGTGCCGGTCACGGCGAGCGGGAGGATCGGCACGCCGGCGTCGATGGCGAGCCGGAACGCGCCGTCCTTGAAGGGCAGAAGCTCACCGGTGGCCGAGCGGGTCCCCTCCGCGAAGATCATGACGGACATGCCGCGCTCCAAGGTGTCCCGCGCCGTCCGCATGGCCTTTGCCGCGCTCCGGCTGGCGCCCCGGATGATCGGAATGTCCCCCGAGAGTCGGAGCAGCCAGCCCAGCACCGGGATCCGGAACAGCTCCTGCTTGAACATCCACTTCATCTCCCAGGGGAGATGGCTGATCAGGAAGATGTCCACGAACGATTCGTGGTTCGACACCACGACGCAGGCTCGCGAGGAGTCGCGATGCGCGATGCCCTCGACGGAGAAGCGCCAGAGCGGACAGGCTCTCCCGGTGATGATGCCGACCCAGCGGAAGAGGCGGCCCACCGCATAGAGCTTCCGGTCGAACGGCTGCGTGACCGCGCGGACCACGGCCATCAGCGGCAGCCACAGCACGATGCACACGGCCAGCACGAACCAGGTCCAGGCCGAGACCAGCGTGACGCCCAACGCCCTCATCGACTCGCGGTTCATCCCTGCGCCGCATTCACCGCGCGTTCTATCGCCGCGGCGAACTCGTCCACGGCCTCAGGCGGCGTGTCGAACGCAGTCATCCAGCGGACTTCGTTGATCCGCCCGTTCCACACGTAGAAGTAGAACCGCTGCTGCAGCTCGGCGATGGCGCCCGCGGGCAGCGTGGCAAACACGGCGTTGGCCTCGACCGGCTGCGTGATGGTCACGCCTGGCAGGTGGCGCACGGCGTCCGCGAGGCGGCGCGCCATGGCGTTCGCATGGGCCGCGTTCCGCCGCCAGAGTCCGTCCTCGAACATGGCGGCGAACTGCGCGGCGACGAAACGCATCTTCGACGCCAGCTGCATGCCCTGCTTGCGGACGTACTTGAAGCTCTCGCCGAGACCGGGCCGGAGGAACACGACTGCCTCCGCGCCCATCGCACCGTTCTTGGTGGCGCCGAGCGAGAGGAGGTCGATGCCGACCTCGGTGGTCAGGGCCTTGAGGGGAACGTCCAGGCTCGCCGCGGCGTTGGCCAGCCGGGCGCCGTCCATGTGCACCAGGAGGTCGTGCTCGCGGGCGAACGCGGTGATGGCGCGCAGCTCCTCCGGCCGGTAGACGGTGCCCGCCTCGGTGGCCAGCGAGAGGGAGACCACGCGCGCCCGGACGTGGTGCTCGTCTCCCACGCGGATCAGGCGGGACCGGATCAGCTCGGGGACGAGTTTGCCGTCGGCCGCGGGCACGGTGAGCAGCTTGCACCCGATGTAGCGCTCGGGTGCGCCGCACTCGTCCACGTTGACGTGCGCCATCTCCGTGGAGATGACGGCCTCGTGGGGTCGAAGCACCGCGCTCAGGCCGAGCACGTTGGCCGCCGTGCCGTTGAGCACGAAATACGGCTCCGCGTCGGCCCCGAACTCGGCCTTGAGGAGGGCGGTGGCGCGCGCGGTCCACTCGTCCGCACCATAGGAGCGCGCGGCGCCGCGATTGGCGTCCAGCACGGCGGCCATGACGGCCGGGTGCACGCCCGCGGTGTTGTCGCTCGCGAAGGAGCGCAGTCGGTCGGCGGAATGAGTCACGGGCGGTAGATACTACTTCGCCCAGAAGGCGGGGCAAGGCCCCACAGCGGCCCTGCTCCGGTCAGCCGGTCGGTTTCATGGAGCTTACGATGCGCGCCGTGGTCGCGATCTGCCCTGCGTGGCGCTGCGCGTGCTCCGCCGCGTGGAAGAGCAGCCCGAGCACGGTAGAGGGGAGCCGCTGGCGGCCCACCTCGCGCGGTGCGAGGAGACGGTCGGGCGGGACCCGGCGGAGCTGCTCGAGTGCCGACTCGACGACGCGCCGTACCCCGCCCACCAGCTCGGTGGCGGTCATGGGCGGGTCGCCCGGGGTGCGCTCGCTGGCGAGAACCGCCCGCTGGTGTTCACTCAACTGCTCGCCGCGGGCATACGTGAAGAGGCGATCGGTAGCGCCGGCCAGGTGGCGGAGGTGAAAGCCGATCGAGGCGGCGCCTCCCGGCGTGGCCCAGATCTCTTCCGGGCCGAGCGGGAGGGCGGCGCGCTCGACATCCTCGAGCACGGCGAGCAACGCATGGGCCACCGGCTGCAGGTGAGGGTCGATGCCCGGCACCGGCCCGCGCAGCCAGACTTCCGGAAGCGGAGCATTCATGGGTGGGTTCCTTGTGCGCCCTCCGGCACCTTGTCGTCCCACAGGGCGAACACGTTGCCGTCCGGATCCGCGATCATGGCCATGATGCCGAACGACTGCTGGGTAGGCTCCTTGACGAAGCGGACACCCTTCGCCATCAGCTCACCGCAGTAGTGCAGCAGACCGTCGACCCGCAGCGTGATGCCGGTCTCGCGGCCCACCATGGCCTTCGCGGCGGGATGGTTGGCCGGATGCACGCCGATGTGCGTGCCATCCTCGAAGAACTCGGCGCCGAACGAGCCCTGCCGGGTCACAGGCCAGCCGAGGGTATCCCGGTAGAAGGTAACCGCCCGATCGATGTCGGTGACGAAGATGGCGATGGAGTAGAGGGAAACGGTCATCCGTTGTAGATCTCCCCGCCCTGCCGCTGATACGCCTCCAGCACCTCGCAAGCCTCCTCGCGGAGGAGGCCTCGCGCGATCGTCACGCCGCGGGCCTCGAGGTAGGCGTAGGACTCGGGGAACACCGGGCCTTCCTCGAACCTGAGGCGCGTGACGTCCTCCCGCACCGCACCGCACACGATGCGCCGCACTCCGCTCCACAGCGTGCCGCCCAGGCACATCGCGCAGGGTTCGCAGGAGGTGAAGAGTTCGTGGCGGGGAAGGCCGGTTGCGTTGAGGGTGAACGAGCCCACGCGCCGGCCCGCCATCATGAACGCGACCATCTCCGCGTGCAGGGTGCAGTTGTTGTGGCGCACCACGCTGTTCATGCCCACGCTCACGAGCCGGCCGGAGTCCGCCTCGAAGATCGCCGCACCAAAGGGCCCGCCGGTGCCCTGCGCCACGTTGTGCCGGGCGAGCTGGATGGCGAGCCGCATGCGGGACCGATCGTCCGGATAGCTCGCGGTCCAGTCGACGACGGCGTGAACCCACTCGGGCAGGGACACGGTCACCTGGAACACCGGCTCATGCATCGACGTTGCCTCCATCTTCGGTCCGCGCCGTCCCCGGGAGCGCCACCCGGATGTTGCGCCGCATCCCCGCGAGTCCGGGGCGCTCCAGCGGGGTGTCGCCGTAGCGCGCCGAGAACTCCGCCTCCGTCATCCGATCGAAGTACCCGGGATCGGGCGGCAGCGTGGTCATCGGCGCGAACTCGGGTACCGACGTCGGCTCGGCGAAGCGCTGATTCCACGGGCACACATCGTTGCAGATGTCGCAGCCGAACGCCCAGCCCTGGAACTCGGGCACCAGGTCCGGCGGCGGCTCGCCCTTGTACTCGATCGTGAGGTACGAGATGCAGCGGGTCGCATCGAGCACGCGGGGGCCGACGAACGCCTCCGTGGGGCACGCCTCCAGACATCGCGTACAACTCCCGCACCGGTCGGCCTCGAACGGGAGGTCGGGCGGCAGCGGGAGATCGGTGAAGACGCTTCCGATGAAGAAGAAGGATCCCGTGCCCGGCCGGATGAGCATGGTGTTCTTGCCGATCCAGCCGAGGCCTGCCCGCTGAGCCAGCTCCCGCTCGGGGACCGGCCCGGCGTCCACATACGCCCGTGCCACGGTCGCCCCCTGCGACCGCAGGAACTCGGCGAGTTGCTCCAGTCGCTTCCCGGTAACGCGATGGTAGTCCTTGCCGCGGGCATAGCGCGCGACTCGGGGCGGTGCCTGGTCGCCTTCCGTATAGTAGTTGTCGAGTACAACTACTATTGATCTGGCCTCGGGGACGATCCGCTGCGGTTCCTTCCTCCGTGCAGCCTGGCGGTGAAGATACCGCATGTTCCCGCCGTATCCGGCCGCGAGCCAGCGGTCCAGCTCACCGGCGTGGGCCACCGGGTCGGGGGTCGTGATCCCGCAGGCGATGAACCCCAACTCGGCGGCGCGAGTCTTTACGAGGGCGCTGGACTGTATGGTAGTAGTAATAGATACCTCGTACAACTGGCTGCGAACCGCTCCGCGATCGTCAGAGGCCCATCGTCTCCCTCCGCCACCGTGCGAAGCGAATGACATCGTCCACGGGTGGTACGGCGTCCTCGTCCCCATACGCGGTGTGCATCCGCCACCGGATGTAGGTGGGATCGGGAAGCGGGAGAAAAGGCGGCCGGCGCCACCAGTCGAGCCGCCGGAAGGCCCAGGCGGTCTTCAGCAGATCGACCGCCAGCCGCGGGTTGGCGATGGCCCGGCCGAGGAGGCCGGCGACAAGCCCGTTCCAGGAGCCTCGCGCCTCGGGTGCCGGCGATGCGGCGTCGTCCATGGGCGGAAAGCTAATAGCGGAGCTGCGGCACTCGGTGACGCTGGGTGCTGGCCTGCCTCAAGGCTCGCCGAGCGCGATGCGGCAGCCGCCGCGAGCCATACGTGAGGTATATTCCCGCCCCATGACGTCTGCCGCTCCGGTGGTGGAGGACCTCCACCCGCTGATCGCCCGTGGGGCCGAGTTCCCGATCGTCGCGCACACGGTCTCTTGCGACTCGTGCTCGTTGGGGGGCCTGTCGCGGCGTCTGCGCGCGAAGGTGAACGAGCATCTCGGGGTCAGCCTCGCCCCCGATGCTCGGCCGGGTCGTGTGCGCATGTCGCCGTTCTGCTGCAACGTCCCCGACGACCACCGCGCTCTCCCGGGGGGGCTCGCCCGTGGCTGACACGAAGGATCGGTTCGGGCCGCACGACACCGAGGACAAGATCCTCCTCGAGATGCCGAGCCCGGAGGAGATCGCCCGCCGCCGCAACACGTCGGATAGCTGGCGCGTGCTCCGGGTGCTGGGCGAGTTCGTGTGGGGATTCGAGAATCTCAACGACGTGGCTGGCGGTGTGAGCATCTTCGGCTCCGCGCGCACCCCGCCCGGGGACCCGATGTACCGGGCCGCGGAGGAAACGGCGCGGCTGCTGGCCAGGGAGGGGATCCCGGTGATCACCGGGGGCGGGCCCGGGATCATGGAGGCGGCGAACAAGGGGGCCTTCGAGGCCGGCGGCCTCTCCATCGGCTGCAACATCGAGCTGCCCCACGAGCAGAAGTCCAATCCCTATCTCACGCGGAGTCTCGACTTCAAGTACTTCTTCGTCCGCAAGACGATGTTCGTGAAGTACGCCGTGGGGTTCATCGTCTTCCCCGGCGGTTACGGCACCCTGGACGAGCTGTTCGAGGCGCTCACGCTGATCCAGACCGGGAAGGTGACCGACTTTCCCGTGGTCCTGTTCGGCTCGGATTTCTGGGGCGACATGGTGCGATGGCTGGAGCAGACCCTGCTGGCCCGCGGCATGATCAGTCCCCACGACATGGTTCTGTTCAAGGTGGTGGACCGCCCGGACGAGGCGGTCCAGCTGATTCAGGAGAGCCGGCGGCTCCGGCCGACCGCAGAGTTCTAGCAATCGTGCGAGGCGCCACGCGGCGCGCGCCACGTGCCATCTGACCGTCAAGGATGTCCCACATGTCCCGATCTTCCTCTCCGTATCTGCGCGGCCAGCGCATCAACCCGAAGGCCATCACCGGCCGCGAGACGGCGGCTGATCTGATCGATAACGCCTTCCTCGCGTACAACGCCGGCCGGCTCCGCGAGGGGGCGCAGCTCTTCGTGGAGCGCATGCTCGCGCCGGAGACCACGGTGGGCATGAGCCTCACCGGCGCGATGACGCCCGCCGGCCTCGGGATGAGCTCGATCATCCCGCTCATGGAGGCCGGGTTTCTCGACTGGATCATCTCGACGGGCGCCAACCTGTATCACGATGCGCATTTCGGGCTTGGCCTGCCGATGCATCGAGGCACGCCCTTCGCCGACGACGTGGAGCTGCGCGACAAGGGCGTCGTGCGGATCTACGACATCTTCTTCGACTATTCGGTGCTGCTCTCCACCGACGCGTTCATCCGCGAGGTGTCGGCCCGCGAAGAGTTCCAGCGGCCGATGAGCACGGCGGAGTACCACTATCTGCTGGGCGGGTACATGCTCGAGCGGGAAAAGGCGCTGGGACTCACCCGGCGCTCCGTCCTGGCGGCGGCGCACGAGCTCGAGGTGCCGATCTACACCAGTTCCCCGGGCGACAGCTCGATCGGCATGAACGTGGCCGAGCAGGCGCTGGCCGGCAGCAAGCTCCGCTTCGACGTGAGCGCGGACGTGAACGAGACCGCCGCGATCGTGCTCGAGGCCAAGCGCAGCGGCGGCAAGAGCGGCGCGCTCATCATCGGCGGCGGCAGCCCCAAGAACTTCCTGCTGCAGACCGAGCCGCAGATCCAGGAAGTGCTCGGGATCGACGAGCGCGGCCACGACTACTTCCTGCAGATCACCGACGCGCGGCCCGACGTGGGCGGTCTCTCGGGCGCCACACCCAACGAGGCGGTGAGCTGGGGCAAGATCGACCCGGACATGCTGCCGGGGACGGTCGTCTGCTACACCGACAGCACCATCGCGCTGCCGCTCCTCACTGCCTACGCGCTCGCCCGCAAGGCGCCCCGGCCCCTCAAGCGGCTCTACGGGCGCCGCCAGGCGATGATGGACCGCCTGGTCTCCGAATACCGTGCCGCGCTCGCGTTCCGCGATCGTCGCGCCGCCGAGGCCGGCTTCGCGGTGGGGGCCGGTGACAAGTAGCGCCTCGCCGGGAGGCGCGCGGCCCGGGAGGGCGTACCGAGTGTACGCCCTCCTCTTGCTCGCCGCCATCAACGTCCTCAACTATCTCGACCGCAACGTCATCTTCGCGCTGTTCGAACCGATCAAGCGCGACCTCGGCCTCACCGACACCCAGCTCGGCTGGCTGGGCTCCGCCTACATCCTGGTCTTCTCGGTGACCGCCCTGCCGGCCGGCGTGCTGAGCGACATCCGCTCCCGCCGCGCCGTCATCGCGGGCGGTGTGGCCGTCTGGAGCGCCTTCACGCTCGTGAGCGGGCTGGTGAAGAGCTTCGCGCAGCTCTTCTGGTGTCGCGCGCTGGTGGGCGTGGGCGAGGCCGCCTTCGGGCCGGCGTCCTCGTCGCTGGTGGCGGACTACTTCCCCGGCAAGGCGCGCGCGCTCGCGATGGGAGTGCTGTCCTCCGGGATCGCGCTGGGCGGCGTGCTCGGCATTCTGCTGGGTGGTCAGCTCGAGGCGCTGTATGGCTGGCGCGTGGCCTTCATGGCCGTGGCGGCGCCGGGCTTCCTCTTCGCCTTCCTCGCGGGCCGGCTCAAGGATCCCACGCGCCCGCCGGAGAAGGTCTCCATCCGCGACACCCTGCAGGAACTGGGGATGGGGCTCACGTCGCTGGTGCGCCAGCTCCTCCCCACCATCATCGGTACGCTCGTGGGGCTCATGGCCGCCTACCGCGTGGACCCCGAGATCACCCGGGCGCGCCTCGACATCGCGGTCTTCAGCGTGTTCCTGGGCCTGGGCGTCGCGATCAACTTTCTCAAGTGGGTCCGGCAGATCCGCGCCCGTCAGATCGACGAGACGCTGTTCGGCGGGCAGTTCGGCAGCGCCATCGAGGACCTGGTCCGGGCCGGCGCCATCGTGCTCCGGACGCCCACGCTCAAGTACGTCTTCGTCGCCGGGGCTCTGGTTTCCTTCGGGATGAACGGCCTGGTGGGCTGGGCACCCACGTTCGTGGCCCGCGAACTCGGCATGACCGCGGCCGACGCCAGCGTGCTGCTCGGCAAGTGGGGGCTCATCTTCGGCACCGCGGGCACCCTCTTCGGCGGCTGGCTGGCCGACCAGCTCCGCAAGTACACCGAGAGCGGGCGCGTGATCGTGGTTGCCGCCGGGCTTCTGATCGGCGGACCCCTGGCCACCTGGCTTCTCACGCTGCGCGATCCCGCCGTGTTCGTGCCGGTGTTCTGTGGGGCGTTCTTCTGCCTGACCTGGTACAACGGCCCGCTCTCGGCGACGATCTTCGACGTCGTGCCGGCCCGCATCAGCGCAACGGTGGCCGGTGCGTACCTTCTTTTCATCCACCTCGTGGGCGATGCGATCGCTTTCCCGCTGGTCGGCATGCTGTCCGACCGGTTCGGGCTCGACCGCGCGATCCTTCTCCTGCCCATCGTCTCGGTGGCAGGCGGTGCCGTCGTGCTCTTCGCCATAGGGACGGTCGCGCACGACACGACTCGCGCCGCCCGCCGCATCGGACGTCCCGAACCATGACCGGTCCCGGCAGTCTCCTCCGGCGGCGATGGCCATGGGCGCTCCTCGTGCTGCTGTCGGCGGGGGCGGTGTTCTACACCGTCCGCACCTTCCCCTCGGTCTACCCCATCGTCTCGCTCGATCTCCGCATGGACCGGGATTCGGCCTTCGCCGCGGCGCGGGCGCTCGCGCGGGAGCATGGGTGGTGGCGACCGGAGAAGCCGCCGCGAGAGGCGGCGTCGTTCCGGGTGGACCAGGAGGTCCAGACGTTCGTGGAACTCGAGGGCGGCGGGAAGCCGGCGTTCCGCAGGCTGGTCACGGGCACGCTGTTCTCGCCCTACACCTGGACCGTGCGCCAGTTCCGGCCGGGCGAGGCGCGGGAGATCCGCGTGCGCTTCACGCCGTCCGGTCGTTTCGACGGTTTCGTCGAGCAGGTCCCGGAGAAGGAGCCCGGCGCGAGCCTCACGGCCGACAGTGCCCGGGCGCTGGCCGAGCGGGTGGCGGTCGATCGATGGCACGCGGACCTCGCCAGCTATGCGCTGGTCGAGTCGGCCACGGAGACGCGACCCAGCGGCCGGGTGGATCACACCTTTACCTACGAGCGCCCGGAGCGGGACATCGGCGAGGGTCGCTACCGGCTGCGCCTCGTGGTGAGTGGTGATCGCCTGACCGAGCTGACCCGGTTCATTCAGGTCCCGGAGGCCTTCACCCGCCGCTACGCCGAGATGCGGTCGGCCAACGACGGGATCGCGGCCGGGGCCGGCATCGGCGTGTTGCTGCTCTACGGCATCGGCGGCGTGGGCGGCGGGATCTTCTTCCTGCTGCGACGCCGCGCGCTGGCCTGGCGGCCCGCCGTGCGCTGGGGCGGGTTCATCGCCGGGCTCGGGCTGGCCGCATCGGCCGGCGAGTGGCAACTGCTGTGGATGAACTATGACACCGCGCTGCCGGTGGAGACGTTCGTCCTCAAGCACGCGGGCCTCCTCGTGCTCGGATTCGTCGGTACCGCGGCGATGCTCACCCTCTCGTTCGTGGCCGCGGAGGGTCTCACGCGGCTGGCGTTCGGGCACCACCCCCGGCTCTGGCGGGTGTGGACGCCCGAGGCCGCGGCGTCGCCCGAGATCCTGGGCCGCACGGTGGGCGGTTACCTGCTGGTCGCCCTGTTCTTCGCCTACCAGGTGGTGCTGTTCATCGTCTCCACCCGCTGGTGGGACTGGTGGAACCCGTCCGACGCACTCATCCAGCCCGATCTCCTTGCCCACTCGTTTCCGTGGCTCAGCGCGATCGCGCCATCGCTGCAAGCGGGCTTCTGGGAGGAATGCCTGTTCCGGGCCGTGCCGCTCGCCGGCGCCGCGCTGATCGGCCAGCGCCTGGGGCATCGGAACGCGTGGATCGCGGTGGCGTTCGTGCTCCAGGCCGTGATCTTCGGCGCGGGCCATGCCAACTACCCCACGCAACCGGCCTATGCCCGGCTGGTGGAGCTGGTCCTGCCGTCGTTCGTGTTCGGCGGGCTGTACCTCGCCTACGGTCTGCTGCCCGGCGTCGTGATGCACTTCGTGTACGACGTGGTGTGGTTCGCGCTGCCGCTGTTCGTCTCATTCACGCCGGGCATCTGGGTAGACCGGACGCTGGTGGTCCTCTGCACGTTGGTGCCGTTCGCGGTGGTGCTGGTGGCGCGCATGCGAATGGGCCGATGGGCGCCGTTGCCGGATGCGTTCCGCAATGCGGCCTGGCAGCCGGAACCGGCGGGCGGCCCGGCCGAACTTCCGGTGGCGCCCGTGGAGGCGCCTCCGGTCACGGCGCGCCGGATCGACCCGCGGGTCGTGGCCGTGGCGGGCATCGTCGGGCTCGTCGCCTGGGCCCGGGTGGCGCTCGAGCCGCGCGGGATGCCGGCGATCACGATCGGCCGCCGCGAGGCGATAGCCATCGCGCGCGACACGCTGGCCGGCCGGGGCGTGGTGCTGCCGGCCGCGTGGCGATTCGTCACCGAGGTGCAGGACACGCCGGGCGAGGCCAGCCGCTTCGTGTGGCGCACCGCCGGCCGCGATACCTACTACGCCGTGCTCGGCAGCTACATCAACGGACCGGGCTGGGCGGTGCGGGCAGTGACGTTCCGCGGCGACGTGGCCGAACGGGCGGAGACGTGGGAGCTCAGGCTGGCCGCCGATGGCCGGGTGCTCGAGGTGGAACACACGTTGCCCGAAGGCCGGCCCGGGGCCACGCTGGACGAGGCCGCGGCGCGCGCGCTCGCCCTGGCCGAGGTGCGTTCGAGGTTCGGCCTCGACAGCACGGCGCTCCGCCAGGTATCGGCGACGCCGGCGCGACGGCCGGCGCGTACCGACTGGACGTTCGTGTTCGCCGATGGGTCCGGCCCGCGGCTGCCGCAGGGCGAGTGCCGGGTGCAGGTGGTCGTCTCGGGCGACCAGGTGACGGACGCCTTCCGGTTCGTGCACGTCCCGGAAGAGTGGCAACGGAACGAGAAGCCGCGGCGCACGCTGGAGACCATCCTGACCGTGCTGTCCACGATTCTGATCGCCGCGCTGTTCTTCGGCGGCGTCGCGGCCGCGGTGGTGCGGTGGAGCCGGCGCACCTTCCCGGTCCGACCTGTGCTCCGCGGGGCGTTGGTGCTGGCGGCGCTGCAGCTCGGGGTCACGGTCAACCAGTGGGCCAGCATCCCTGCCGGCTTCCGCACGACCGAGCCGCTGGAGCGGCAGGTGCTGTTCGCCGTCCTGGGTGCAGCGCTCGTCGTGATGCTGGTGCCGCTTGCCGTTGCGCTGGTCGCCGGGCTTGGCGTGACCTGGGCGCGGGAACAGCAGGCCCGTCATGAGGCGGTGGCCAACAGCGCGCTTGCGGGATTGGCCATCGGCACGCTCGCCACCGGCGTCACAGCCCTCGGGTCGAGCCTCAAGCAGGATGCGCCTGATTGGCCGACGTACCTGCCCGCCGGGGATTATGTGCCCTGGCTCTCCGCAGCGCTCGCCGCGCCGATGGCGTGGGTGACGGTGGCCGCCATGCTGGCCATGCTGTTCGGGTCGGTGCTCGGCTTGAGTCAGGGCTGGACCCGGCGCCGCCTCCTGGCCATCGCGTGGCTCTTCGTCGCCGGGTTCATCCTCGGTGGCGCGGCGGGCACGCCGACGCTCAACGCCTGGCTGGCGACCGGCATCGCGACCGGTGTGTTCGTGGTCGCCGCCTGGCTGCTCGTGATTCGCCACGACCTGGTGGTGCTGCCCTTCGCGGCGCTGGCGATGAGCCTGCTCGGGGCGTTGCGGATGGCGCTCGCGGCCTCCTATCCCGGGGCCGTCGCCGGCGGGCTGCTTCGCGCGGCCGTGCTCGCGGCGCTCCTGTGGTGGTTCTGGCGGCGCGCATCCGCATCGGACTCGGATGCGACCCTCGGAGCAGCGAGATCGATGACTCCATAGCGCTCCGGTGCGACATCATCGGGCGCGGCAGCCGGTCGCGCCCTGCTTCCTCCAGATACGGTTCACGTCCTATGCGCCGCTTCGTTCTGCTCCTCGCCTGCCTCGTCCTGCCGCTGGTCACTGCTCCGGGCGCCTGGGCCCAGGACCCGGGCGCGGAGCAGGTCAAGGCCGACTATGTCAAGTACGAGTACCGGATTCCCATGCGGGACGGCACCCGGCTGTTCACGATCGTCTACATGCCGAGGGACGCCTCCGATGCGAACCGGTATCCCATCCTCATGCAGCGGACCTGCTACGGCATCGGACCCTACGGTCCGGACGCGTACCGCGCATCGGTGGGTCCGAATCCGTTCCTCCAGCGGGAGAAGTACATCTTCGTCTACCAGGACGTGCGCGGGCGGTGGATGTCGGAGGGAACGTTCGTCAACGTGCGTCCGTTCGTGCCGGATTCGCTCAAGCGCGGCCCCGCCGATGTCGATGAGGCCTCCGACACCTACGACACCATCGAGTGGCTGCTCGAGCACCTGCCGTATCACAACGGCCGGGTGGGCCAGTGGGGCATCTCGTACCCCGGCTTCTACACCACGATGGGTGCGCTCTCGCGGCACCCGGCGCTGGTGGCCTCTTCGCCGCAGGCGCCGGTGACGGACTTCTACTTCGAGGACTTCCATCACAACGGCGCGCTTACCCAGGCCTACTTCTACACCTACCCGGTCTTCGGCATCCCGACCCCGGGACCGACGACCGAGCCGTGGTTCGCGCCGTACATGGTGCGGGAGGGCCTGCCCGATGACTACCGGTTCCAGCTCGAGCTCGGGCCCCTCAAGAACGTCACGGCGCGCTACTACAAGGACAACGTCTTCTGGCGGGAGATCATCCAGCACCCTGACTACGATGCCTTCTGGCAGGCACGCGGCGTGGCCCAGCACCTCAAGGGCGTGCGGTATGCCGTGATGACGGTGGGCGGCTGGTTCGACGCGGAGGATCTCTACGGACCGCTCACGGTCTACAAGGAACTGGAGCGGAACAACCCCGGGATCTACAACACGCTGGTGATGGGGCCGTTCCGCCACGGCGGCTGGGCGGCGCAGGGCGTGGCGCACACCCTGCACGGCGACATCTACTTCGGCGACTCACTGGAGGTCTTCTACCAGCGGGAGATCGAGACGCCGTTCTTCCGCCATTGGCTCAAGGGGCCGGCCGATGGTCACACCGGTCTGCCGGAGGCCTATCTGTTCGACACCGGGGCCAGGCGCTGGGAGAAGTTCGATCGCTGGCCTTTGTCCACGGCGCGCACTCGCCGGCTGTACTTCCACCCCGGCCGCAAACTGTCCTGGGAGAAGCCCGGCCCGACCGAGGGCTTCTCGAGCTATGTGAGCGACCCCAATCTGCCCGTGCCCGGCCGCTGCCTGGTTCCGACGATCCAGGGCTTCACGTTGTATCAGTACATGAGCGACGACCAGCGCTGCTTCTCCACCCGGCCCGACGTGCTCACCTTCGAGACCGAGCCGCTGGCGGAGGACGTCACGCTCGGCGGCGAGCTCACGGCCCGGCTCGTGGTCTCCACCACCGGCACCGACGCCGACTTCTTCGTCAAGCTCATCGACGTCTACCCGCCGGACGAGCCCGACCACCCCTACATGCCGAACGCGAACATCCATCTCGGCGGCTATCAGCAGATGGTGCGGAGCGAGATCATGCGGGGCCGGTACCGGAAGAGCTTCTCGAAGCCGGAACCGATGACGCCGGGCCGGCCGACCGACGTCACCTTCCGGCTGCAGGACGTGCTGCACACGTTCCGCAAGGGGCACCGGATCATGGTGCAGGTGCAGAGCACCGCGTTTCCGCTGTTCGATCGCAACCCGCAGAAATACGTATCGAACATCTACGAGGCCGATGCGAAGGACTTCATCAAGGCCACGCAGCGGGTGTATCACGACGCGAGGCGGGCGAGCCACCTCGAGGTGCAGGTGTTGCCCTAGGGGCGGGATCCGTGGCGCCCGCGGGGCGGCTCGCGAGCCCGCCCCGGCGGGCCGCTCAACGGGCGTTGCGGTACATCAACTCCACCAGTTCCTCGTACATCGCCTCCGCGGCGTCGCGGTCGCCGGACCGGATAGCGTGGGTGGCGCAGTGGCGAAGGTGGCTCTTCATCAGGATTCGCCCCACCGACCGCAGGGCCTCGTGCGCCGAGGCGATCTGGGTCAGCACGTCCGCACAGTAGCGCTCCTCTTCCACCATCTTCTGCAGTCCCCGGATCTGCCCCTCGATGCGCCGCAGCCGCTTGAGCACGGCGTCTTTCGCCTCGGGATCCACGGCGACGGCGTGGATGGGCGTCGCGAGCGGCGAGTCACACGTCGCCTGACTCGCTGGCGACCCGCGACGCCCGACTGGTGACTTCTTCCTACGCACGAAACCTCCGCAGCCTCAGGCTGTTCGTCACCACGCTCACGCTGCTCACCGCCATCGCCGCGGCCGCCATCGCCGGCGTGAGCAGGATGCCGAACGCGGGGTAGAGCACCCCCGCCGCCACCGGAATCCCGACCACGTTGTAGATGAACGCCCAGAACAGATTCTGCCGGATGACCGTGAGCGTCTCGCGGCACAGCGCGATCGCGCGCGGCACGCCGCCCAGGTCGCCCTGCATGAGGGTGATCGCGGCCGCCTCGATGGCGACGTCCGTGCCGGTGCCCAGCGCGATGCCCACGTCCGCCTGGGCCAGGGCCGGCGCATCGTTGAGCCCGTCGCCCACCATTGCGACCACCTTGCCGCCCTGCTGCTCCGACCGCACGACGTCGAGTTTGCCGTCCGGCAGCACCTCCGCGATGACCCGGTCGATCCCCACCTCCCGCGCGACGCGCTCGGCGGCCTGGCGCTGGTCGCCGGTGAGCATCACGACGTCGAGGCCCAGCGCCCGGAGGCGGCGCACCGCGTCGGCGCTGGTGGGCTTGATCGGGTCGGCCACGCCCAGCACGCCGACGGGTTGTCCGTCGACGGCCGCGAGGATCGGCGTGCGGCCCTGCTCGGCCAGTTGCGCGACCAGCGGCTCCAGCGGCCCCACCTCCACGCCCGATTCGCGGAGGAACCGCGCGGTGCCGGCCCGCACGCTCCGGCCGTTGACCACGCCCGCCACCCCGCGGCCCGGCGAGGCCGAAACGTCGGACGGGGCGCCCAGCGCAATGCTCCGCGCCTCCGCACCCTGCACCACGGCGGTTGCCAGCGGGTGCTCGCTCTGGCGCTCCACGCTCGCGACGAGTCCGAGCAGGTCATCGGCCGTCATGGGAGGCAGCGGCACGACGTCCGTGAGCGTCGGCTTGCCCTCGGTGATGGTGCCGGTCTTGTCGAGGATGACGGTGTCCAGGCGGGCGGCGCGCTCCAGCGCTTCCCCGCCCTTCACCAGCAGGCCGAATTCGGCGCCCCGACCCGTCGCCACCATCACGGCCGTCGGCACGGCCAGCCCCATGGCGCAGGGGCAGGCGATGATGAGCACGGTCACCGCCGCCGCGAGCGCGTGCAGCACCCGGGGCTCGGGACCGACATCGAACCAGATCACGAACGTGGCGATCGCGATCGAGATCACCACCGGGACGAACACCGCCGAGATCCGGTCGGCGAGGCGTTGAATGGGCGCCTTGGCGCCCTGCGCCTCACCCACCAGCCGGATGATCTGCGCGAGGACCGTATCCTGGCCGACGCGAGTGGCGCGGAGCCGGAGCACGCCATTCTGGTTGAGCGTGGCACCCACCACGGGGTCGCCCGGCTGCTTGGCGACCGGCAGCGGCTCGCCCGTGAGCATCGATTCGTCCACGGCGCTGGTGCCTTCGAGCACCAGGGCATCGGTAGGAATCCGCTCGCCGGGGCGCACGATGAGCTCGTCGCCGACCCGCACGCTGTCGAGCGGCACCTCGACCTCCGTGCCCCCGCGCACTACGCGCGCCGTGGCCGGCTTGAGTCCCACGAGCCGGCGGATCGCGTCCGACGTCCGGCCCTTGGCCCGTGCCTCCAGCAGGTTGCCGAGGAGAATCAGCGCGATGATCGCCGAGACGGCCTCGTAGTAGACCTGCGGTGCCAGGCCCCGCGCCGCAAACCAGCCCGGCGCCACGGTCATCACGACGCTGAACAGGAAGGCGGCGCCGGTGCCCACGGCGATGAGCGTGTTCATGTCCGCGGCATGATGCCGGAACGCGGCCCAGGCGCGGGTGTAGAAGTGGCGGCCGGCCCAGCCCACGACGGGCAGCGTCAGCCCCAGGAGGATCCACCGCCACCCATCGGGCGCGATCGCCGCCATCCACGGGAAGGCGGCGCGAATGCTTGCCGAAAGCGGCATCATGAGCCGCATCAGCGGATCGGCCATCGCCGCGGGACCCGCCAGCTCGGCCAGCGGCATGCTGGCGACCATCGTGATGACCGCGATCACCGCGCTCACCCCGAACTTCCGCGTGAGCGATGCCACCTCGGCGGCACGCTCCCGCTCCCGGGCCTCGACCAGCTCGCCGGCGCCGGCGCCCGGCGTGGGCAACTCCGCGCCATAGCCCGTATCGCGGATGGTCTCGACCAGGCGGTCGGGCGTGGTCACCGCGGGATCGTACGTGATCGTCGCCGCGGCGGTCATGAGGTTCACGCTGGCGCTGGCGACACCCGGGGTCTTCTCCAGCGTGCGCTGGATGCGGGCGCTGCATGCCGCGCAGGTCATTCCCGAGACCGGGATGGTGCAGGTCCCGGTCGCCTGATCGTCGGGTCGGGAGTGTACGACGCCAGCAGACATTGTCTTATCTCATCAGTCAGCGATCAGCCGCCCGCGGATCATGCCCATGCCGCAGGTGAACTCGTAGGTGCCGGGCTCAGGCGGTGTGAACTCCACCGCGGTGCGCTGATGCGCCGGCAGGAAACGGCGAATGCCGAAATCGCCGAAGACCACTTCCTCGGTGCAGCTGTCCGTGTCGGTGCGATGGAACACGAGGCGCACCGGCCGGCCAGCCCGGACGCGAATGGTCGACGGCTCATACCCGCCGGCCACCTCGACGGCGATCTCCTGGTGCCCCGACGCGGTCGCCATGGCGGCTCTGGGGGCCGGCCGGGCGAAGAAGAAGTACCAGTTGACCCAGCCGATGGCGGCGAGGCCCGCGAGGGTGACGAGGAGCTGGGCCGTGGACATGGCGGCCTACGCCGCGGTGGCCCGGTAGCCCGCCTCGGCCACGGCGGCGGCGATGGCCTCCGCGCTGGTCCGGGCTTCGTCGTACTGTACCGAAGCCCGGCCCATCTGGACCGATTCGACGGTCACCCCGGGGATGGAGGCCAGGGCCTGGTTGACCGCATTCAGGCAATGGCCGCAGCTCATGCCTTCGATGTGCAGGATCGCGCTCTTCATGGATGTCGCTCCCGGTGTCAGGGGTCCGGTGGAAAGATAGGGGGAGGGGGTATATAACGCAAAAGGCCCCGGCGCGCTCCGGGGTGGGCGCGGCGTTGGGCATCAGCATCTGTTCCTGGGCGGGGCGTTCGCGTCGAGATGCCTCGCCCCGCACCGGCGCGCGCGGCCGACATCTGGGGAAAAGCAGCAGGGCCCGACGGGCGGTCCGCCGGGCCCCGCTCCGCGCGTCCCAGGAGGTACGCCGCCTGCGTGGGCGCGCGTAGCATCCCACACGACGCTGCTCCGACGGGAGCGAAGTGGATCAGCGGCACAGGCACCGCGTTCCAGCGGGCCGCCCATCGGGTGGTCCTGCCGGCCGGGCCGCCGGCGTGGGTCCACCTGCTGCCCCATGGCCCGTTCAGCGGTTGGGGTGATCCCCGGGTCGATGGTGATCGAGTTGCCCCGCGCCCCGCGTCATATCGGTCAGAAGTCCGTTCCCACCCGGATGACCAGGTTCCGCCCCATACCCAGGTTCCGGTCGAACGCGGTAAACTCGCGGTAGCGGTTCAGCCAGTTCGTGTAGCTGGTGTTGAGCGCATTGCGGAGCTGGAGGTCCACGTTGAGCGCGGCGCGACCGGTCGGGATCCGCGCGCCGGCGCCGATGTTGACGAGTGTGTAGCCCGGCGGCACGGGGGTACCGGGCGCGAGCTCGTTCGGGTCGATCCGGGTCTGCTTCGCGTTCGACTCCCCGCCCACCTGCAGATATGGCCGCTGGTACCACTTCCCGTCCTTGCCGAGCAGCTTGACGCTGTAGGTGGCGCGGAACGGCGGGATCCACGGCAGCGGCTGATCGAGCGACCGGTTCTGCGCGCGCACGTAGTCCAGGCCGCCCTGGAACTCGACTGCCGGAATCGGATGCCAGTCCACCGACCCTTCGAAGCCCCAGAAGCGGGCGTTGCCATGGGTCACGACGTACTCGCGGAGTCCCGACGCCTCGGGGTCGGCGGGGTTGTCGTCGAACTGACTGGTGGGCAGCGGATAGATGAAGTTGCTGATGGTGTTCACGTAACCGCCTACCTCGAGGCTCACCATCCCGCTCTGCACGCGGAGGGCGAGGTCGGTGTTGAGCGAGGTCTCGTTCTTCAGGTCCGGCTGCCCGATCAGGAACTGCTGCGTCCCCTCGTGCACGCCGAAGGCGAACAGATCGAACGTGCTTGGCGCCCGGAAGCCGCGGCCCACGTTGAGCACCAGGGCCGCCGGCTCGGCGATCCGGTAGAGCACGCCCACGTTGCCCACGAGCGAGTTGAAAGTGCGGGTCTGCGCGGCCACGGTCCGCGCGCGGGTGTCGCGGCCGACGGTGCCCGCCTTCACGTCCAGCGTGCGGTGATCGTAGCGGACTCCGAAGGAGAGGTTCCAGCGGTCGAGATCGACCTGCTCGAAGGCGAAGAGGCCAACGTTCCAGAGATCGCTCTCGGGGATCAGCTTCTCCGGCCCGAACCGGGTCAGGTCGTTGACGAACGCCTGGGCACCGATGATCCCCACCATGCGGCCGATCGGCGCGTGATGGAAGTGCAGGTCACCGGTCCACGCCGTGGACCTGAGTCCCGCGTCGACGTCGGCTTCGGTGTCGTTCCGGTCCGCGAACTCGCGCCGGTTGTTCCGCTGGAAGCCGAGAATGGCCTCGATCCGCGCGGCGTCGCCCGCGGGCAGGGTGAGCGCGATGCGGGCCCGGTTGTCGGTGACGCGCTGGAACGGCGTGGCCGCCGGGTCCTCGTCGAGCAGCTGGATCCGTTCGTTGCGCTGGGTGTACGTCGCGACGACCGAGCCCCACCCGCCCCTGAATCCGGCCGTGGCCGAGCCGCCCAGGGCCTCGTTGCCGCTGTTGGCCAGCGTGCCGCGCGCGGTCCGCACGTCGTCCGAGGTGCGGCCGGTCAGCGAGGCGCGCCAGCCGAACCCGCCGTTCGCTCCCTCGAGGAGCACGGTGGCGTCCGGGTTCCGGTTGTTGGTGCCGAAGGCGGCCGAGAAGCGGGCCCGCAACATCGGCGCGCGGCCGATCGCGTCCGGCAGATCGCTCGGGATCACGTTCACCACGCCGCCCAGCGCGTCGGACCCGTAGAGCACGCTGGCCGGCCCCTTGATGAGTTCGATCCGGTCGGCCGCCGCCACCTCGACGTTGGGGCTGTGTTCGTCGGCCCAGGACTGCGTCTCGGTGCGCTGGCCGCCGTCGAGGACCAGCACCCGGTTGCTGGTGAGGCCGCGGATCACCGGCTTGCCGATGCCGACGCCGGTCTCCCAGCTCCGGACACCGGGCGTCGTCGCGATGGTGGCGCCGAGGCTCGCCGCCTGGTTGGTCCGAAGCGCGTCGCCGGCCACCACGGCCGTCGGCTGGGGAGACGACAGGGCGGATCCGGCGTTGGGCGTGGCCGTCACCTGGATGGCGGGCAGCTCCACCAGCGCTGCCTGCATCGACACGTCCAGGATGATGTCCTGGTCGCCGATGGTGACGCGGGCCGACTTGGGCGCGTAGCCGATCGCGCGGAACGCGACGAGGTAGGTACCCGGCGGCAG
>JBMOPM010000169.1:0-4722 GCA_049323575.1 Gemmatimonadota bacterium
TGCGGTTGCTCATGCCGCAACCGGTAACGGAGGGTGACAGGTGACGGGTGCCTCTGACCCTGACACCTGCCTGGCCCCTGGCCCGCCACCCACACCCAACATCCGAACCGGCATGTTCCGTCACTCCGTGGCCGCCATTCCCCCCGGCGCGCTGGACCTCACCGGCCCGGCCGTGCGCCGCCGCCGCACGCTGCAGCGCGCCACCCAGACCGTGCTGGAGGCGGCGGGCTTCGAGGAGCTGATTCCGCCCACGTTCGAATACGAGGAGATCTTCCTCCGGGCCGGCGGCGAAGACGTCGCCGAACGGCTGATCCGCTTCGTGGACCTGGACGGCAGGATCCTCGCCCTGCGCTACGACTTCACCTCCAGCATTGCCCGGGTGGCGGCCACGCGGTTCGCCGACGCGCCGCGTCCGCTCCGGCTGTGCTACACGGGGAAAGTGTACCGGCAGGAGCCGGAGCGCGGCGGCCGCCCCCGCGAGATGCTGCAGGTGGGCGCCGAGCTGCTGGGCGCGGACGGGCTCACGGCCGACGTGGAGATCGTGCGACTCACGCTGGCGCTGGTGGAGGCGACGGGACTCACGGAGTACCAGCTCAACGTGGGCCACGTGGGCGTGCTCGCCGCGGGCCTGAACGAGGTGGATCCGGCGCTGCAGGCCGA
The DNA here is from genome assembly GCA_049323575.1 of Gemmatimonadota bacterium. GTDB lineage: Bacteria > Gemmatimonadota > Gemmatimonadetes > Gemmatimonadales > GWC2-71-9 > JBMOPM01. The sequence continues at coordinate 661 of JBMOPM010000169.1, forward strand.
TGTGCGGCGCTGGATCGATCGGAAGGACCGGGCGAGCCTCGTCGCCGCGCTGGAGGGGGCGCCGCCGGCCGCCCGCGCGCTCACCCGGCTGCCGTTCGTGATCGGCCGCCGCCGCCAGTTGGAGGAGACGTTCGCCACGGCGCCCGACTTCGCGCGGCCCGGCCTCGCGCACCTCATCGCGCTGGACGAGGCGCTGAGCCCCGCGGAGCGCTCGCACGTGGTATACGACCTTGGCGAGGTGCGGGGCCTGAGCTACTACACCGGAATGCACTTCGAGCTGTACGTGCAGGGCGCGGGCCGCGCGGCGGGGGCGGGCGGCCGCTACGATGAACTCATGGGACGTTTCGGCACGCCGATGCCGGCGGTGGGGGTCGCGCTGGATCTCGATGTGATCGCGGAGGTCACGTCGTGAGGCGGCGCGCCGCCAGGCGGGCCCGATGACCCTCAGGATCGCCCTGGCCAAGGGCCGGCTCCTCGCCCCCGCGCTCGAGCGCTTCGCCGAGGCCGGCGCCGCGATGGCGCCCGATCCGGGCCGGCGTCTGCTCATCCCGTCCAGCGATCCCGGGATCGAGTTCCTCGTGGTGAAGCCGGCGGACGTGCCCGTGTACGTCGAGTGCGGCGCCGCCGACCTCGGCGTGACGGGGACGGACGTGCTGCGCGAGACCCAGGCCGATGTGCTGGAGCCGCTGGCGCTTGGCTTCGGCCGCTGCCGGCTGGTGGTCGCCGCCCCGCGCGCCGCGGCCTATCCGTCGCTGCCCGACGGCATCACGCCGCGGGTGGCCACCAAGTATCCTCGCCTCGCGCGGCAGCACTTCGCCTCCCGCGGAACGGCCGTCGACATCGTGCAGGTGAACGGGTCGGTCGAGGTGGCCCCGCTGCTCGGGCTTTCGCATTGGATCGTGGACCTGGTGGACACCGGGAATACGCTCAAGGCCAACGGACTGGTGGAGCGGGAGACGATCCTCGAGTGCGGCGCGGTGCTGGTCGCGAATCGGGCGAGTCAGAAACTGAAGCTGGACGCATATCTGGCGCTGGTGCGAAGGCTGGAGACGTGCGACGCAAGCGCCTCGCGACTCACGACTCGCGACTCGTGACCGCTTCCCGTTCCGGCGCCTGCTCCCACGCCGCCCGGTAGCGCCTGCGGCGCCGCACGCCGGGCGGCGGGAAGAGATTGAACCGCAGGATGTGCCAGAACGCCGCCACACCGTCCTTCCAGCCGATCTTCTTGCCTTCCTCGTAGGTGCGGCCCGAGTACGAAATCGGGACCTCCCAGATCCGCGCCTTGGCCTGTGCCAGCCGCGCCGTGATCTCCGGCTCGAAGCCGAACCGGTCGGCGGTGAGGACCAGGGCCTTGAGCAGCGGCGTCCTCACCATCTTGTAGCACGTCTCCATGTCGGTGAGGTTGAGGTCCGTGAACATGTTGGAGAACAGGGTCAGGAGCGCGTTCCCCACGGAGTGCCAGAAGTAGAGAACGCGGTGCGGGCCGCCGAGGAAGCGGGAGCCGAACACGGCGTCGGCCTTGCCCTCGAGAACGGGCTTGAGCAGGACCGGCAGCTCGCTCGGGTCATACTCGAGGTCGGCATCCTGGATCACGCAGACGTCCCCGGTCGCCGCGCCGATCGCGCTGCGAATGGCCGCGCCCTTCCCCCGGTTCACCGGGTGATGCACCAGCACGTCGATCGCGCCTTCCGCCTTGAGCCGCTCCAGGATCTCGGCGGTGCCGTCGGTCGAGGCGTCGTTGACGGCCACGATCTGCAGCCGGAGGGGCACGGCGCGGACCTTCCGCACCACCCGTTCGACAGTGGCCTGCTCGTTGTAGACCGGAATGAGGACGGAGACGAGCGGATCGGTCATGGTGGCGGTCATCGCAGGGCGAAGGTCAGGAACGGCACATCATGGGTCGAGGGCACGGCGAAGCGCCACCCGTCGCGGCTCGCGGTCTCGCGGCGGGTCACCTGCGCCGGCCCGCAAGCACCGCGGCCAGCTCGATGGCCTCCCGCATGCTCCCGGCATCGGCCACGCCCTTCCCCGCGATGTCGAACGCGGTGCCGTGATCGGGCGAGGTGCGGATGAACGGCAGGCCCAGGGTGACGTTCACCGCCTGGCCGAAGCTCGCCACCTTGATGGCCGTCATCCCCACGTCGTGATAGGGCGCGATGACCGCATCGAACTCGCCGCGGATGGCGCGCACGAATACCGTATCGGCGGGCAAGGGGCCCTGGGCGCCGAGTCGCGCCGCGGCCGGGCCCAGCACGCGGATCTCCTCGTCGCCGAAGAGGCCGCCCTCGCCCGCGTGAGGGTTGAGGGCACAGAGTGCCAGCCGGGGCTCCGCGATCCCCCACCAGTCCCGCAGCGCGACGCGGGTGATCTCCCCGGTCCGCACCAGCCGCTCGATGGTGAGGGCGGCGGGCACGTCGCGCAGCGCGATGTGCGTCGTGGCCAGCACCACGCGCAGGCGGTCGGACGCGAGCATCATCGCCACATCCACGTCGCCCGCGAGGTGGGCGAGCCATTCGGTGTGTCCGGGATAGGGGAAGCCGGCGAGGTGCAGCGCGTGCTTGTTGGCGGGGGCGGTGACGATGGCGTCCACGTCGCCGGCCAGCGCCAGGGCCACCGCGCGCTCCACGGCGTGGCCCGCGATGCGGCCCGCCCGCACCGTGCGGGCGTGGTCGGCGCCCGGCCCGTGGCCGCTGCCGCCGCGCCAGGCGCCCACCGCGATCCGCCGGGCCGCGGGGACCGCGGTGATCTGGTCCTCCGCCCCGATCACCGTGACGTCGGCCGCGAGCGGCTCGGCCAACGCCTTCGCGGCGATCTCGGGCCCGATGCCGCGAGGGTCGCCGAGGGCGATGGCGAGGCGGACCATCAGCTCGGGCGGATCTCCACGTACGTGGACGCCCGCAGCCGATCGAGGAAGCGCCGGATGGCCAACTGCTGCGCGAGCTGATCGCGGATGCGGTCCTTCACGTCCTCGTAGCGGATGTCGCCCTCGGGTTTGCGGGAGGTGACCACCACCATGGCGAACTTCGACTGGTTCTGGCCCTGCAGCTCGAACACGGGGGAGACCGTGCCCGAGTCCGCCGTCTCGATCGTGGCCTTGTAGGCCGGCGGCAGCTGGGTGAGCGGGACGTCGTTCGCCTCCCGCTCCTCGCCGCGGTCGTGATACTGCCTCTGCAGCGAATCGAAGGACGCGCCCGCCACGATCGCCGCGCGGATCGACTCGGCCAGCTTCCGCGCGCTGTCCACGTTGGCCGGCGTGACCTCCGGGATGATGAGGATGTGGCGGGCCTGTACCTCGGCCGGCTGCACCCGCTCCACCTGGATGATGTGGAAGCCGAACGGCGTCTCCACCGGGTCCGAGATCACTCCCGGCTTGAGCAGGAACGCCACCCGCTCGAACTCCGGCACCATCTGGCCGCGGCGGAACCAGTTGAGGTCGCCGCCCTGCTCGCGCGAGCCCGGATCCTGGGAGAAGCGCCGGGCCGCGGTGGCGAAGTCGGCTCCCTTGCGCAGTTCCCGCGCGATGGAGTCCGCGAGCAGCCAGGCCCGGGCGCGCGCTGCCGAGTCGGCCTTGGGCGCGATGACGATCTGACGGAAGCTCACCGCCGCGGGGCGGCGGCCGAACTTGTCCTTGTGCTCGTCATAGTAGGCCCGGATTTCCTTCTCCGTCGGCATCACGGGCTTGAGCTTGCCCGTCTGGCGCAGCTTGTCGGTGAGCCGATTCTGCAGCGCGGCGCGGCGCTGCTCGTCGGCCAGCCAGCGCCGGTACTCTTCCGGGGTCTGGAAGCCCGCCCGGCGCAGGTCGGCCCGGTAGTCGGCGTCGCTGGAGAAGTTCTGCCGCACCTTGCGCACCTGCTGCTCGACGCCGTCGTTCACTTCCTCGTCGGTCACCTTGATCGAGGTGTCGCGCAGCGCCTGCTGGACGAGCAGTTCCTCGTCGATCTTGTCGCTGATGATCTCGCGGCGCAGGGCCTCGAGCGCCTTCGGGTCGGTGGGAATCCTGAGGCCGGCCGCCTGGCGGGCGAACAGCTCCTCGTCCACCTGGGACTGCAGGATGGGCCGGTT
>JBMOPM010000170.1:0-4722 GCA_049323575.1 Gemmatimonadota bacterium
TGTCCGCCGCGTCACGTTCCGGGATCGCGTCATCCGGGAAGATCAGGACATCGAACGCCTGGCGGAGGTTACCGGCGTCGAGCCGCTGGGGATAGACCACCTCGAACGGAAACTCGAACTGTTCGAGGATCCAGCGGGTCCAGCCCGACGGCATCGAGCCTCCATAGCGGTCCCACAGGCCGATGCGCACCGGCGTCACCGCGACCGTGCGAGCGGGCGCGGTGTTGACGCCGCCGAAACGGAGGCCTCGCTCCTCGGCCAGGCGGGCCAGGATCGGGCGCGTGGCCGATGTGGCGGGGAAGTAGAACGACCCGGCCGGCCACGTCCGGCCCCCGCTGGCGAAGGCTTCGGTCAGGCGGCGCACCGGCTGCTTCGCCGCCAGCACGCGATTGACGGCCACGTAGGCGTCGTTGACCGACGGGCTCAGCAGAAACCCCTTGCCGGGCGGCAGCTTTTCGGCCGGCGCCGTCACCCGGGCCGACGGGATGACCTCGAACGGCCCGTCGAACGCGTCGAGGATGCGATCGAAGCTCACCCCCATCTGCATGGCGAGCGTGTAGCCCGCGTTGTCGTACGGCGGCTTCGGCGGGCCGCCGGGGTAGGGGAAGTCGTTCGGATGATCCTGCGGCTCGAACATGTCGAGCACATGGGGACGGAACGCCTGGGCGGTCCGGATTACGAACGAACCCTTGGGATACCGCGTGCCGGCCACCTCGAAGTCGGCCGTGGCCCGGTGCACCTTCACGCCGGACTCGAGCAGCGCGGTCACCAGCTTGGCGGCGGTGGGAAAGTCCGGCTGGTCGGCCGGGATGATATACCCGCGGGGATCGCGCTCCGCCGGGTCACGCAGCAGGTCGAACAGGCGCGCGGGCACACCCGGGCTGAACTGGCCACCGGGGGCTCCGCCCGTTCCCTGGCCGCGGCTCTTCGCGGCCTCGGCCTTGAGCCGGTCGATGAGTCGGGGATGGATGGTCCACGAGTCCTGGCTGCCACGCTCGATCGACCGCGTGCCCATGAGCCAGATGTTGTAGAGGAACTGCTCCCGATAGCGCGACGCGAGATCGAGCACCGCGCGGTTGGCCGTCACCGAATAGTCGATGGACTGCCGGAACCGCCAGCGCTGCGGCTGGATCGGGGCGGGCAGGTCTCCGTGCGGGAGCTGCCGGTCAGGGACGAGCGGGATCTCCATCGGCGTGGGGCTGCCGATCGTCTCGGTGAGCAGCCCGATCATGTTGTGGAAGTAGGCCGTGGTCCGGAGCCCGCCGTTCCACCAGGTGGAGTAGGGCGCCCCGCTCCGCATGGTGACGCCGGGCTTGCCCTCCATGGTGAAGCGGTTGTGCATCGCGGCGCCTACCAGGTCGATGCCCAGGGGGATGAGCGGATCGAGGTTGTAGTTGAACGGATCGCGGAACGGCGGCGCGAACATCACCGTGCCGGCCGGGCCGGTCTGGTGATGGTTGTACATGATCTGGGGAAACCACTCGCGATACAGCACCCGGCTCATGTTCTTGGACTCGGGCTGCGAGTTGAGATAGAAGTCGCGGTTGTTGTCGTGCCCGATGTACTTCTGGTAGAGCCGCGGGATGTCGGCGTACGAGCGCCTGGTCGAATCCGGGTGGCGCATGTACCAGCTCGAGACCAGCTCCTGGCCATCCGGGTTGGCGTGGACGAACAGGATGATGACGTCGTTCAGGATGCGCAGGGTCTCGGGGTCGTTCATGCTGACGAACTGCCAGAGCGTCTCCATGAGCTGGTGCGCACCCAGCACTTCGGTGGCGTGCAGGCCGCCGTCGATCCAGACGACCGCCCTGCCTTCCCTGGCCAGCGCCCTGGCCTCGGCCTCGGAGACGCCCTCCGCCAGCGCCAGCCGCCGGGAGATCTCCCGATAGCGGTCCAGCTTCGCCAGGTTGGCCGGCGACGAAACGATCGCCATGAGCTGCGGCCGGCCTTCGGCCGTGGTCCCGATGGTATCGAGGACCATCCGGTCCGACTGCCTCGCCAGTTTCTCCCACCAGGCCTGAAGCTGGCTATAGGTGGCGAGCCGGTAGTCGGCCCCGATCTCGAACCCGAGGGCCTCGCGGGGCGGCGTGAGCGGGCTCTGGGCCGCGAGCGCGGCCGGCGCGATGAGCAGGACGGCCGTTGCGGCCAGACGGCGGAGGAACGGAAGGCGCATCCGAAACCCGGTTGAGAGTGTGTTGGGAGATGACGGCCGAGCCTGAAGAGCCGGCACTCGGCGCCCGGGACGACCAGTCACGGCACTCGCGTATTACGCCCGGCCCCTTCAGTTTGTTGGGCCATGCGCTTCCTCGGCAACCTCACGGTCCAGGTTCTCACCGCGGTCGCCCTGGGTGTCCTGCTCGGCGTCTTCGCGCCCGGAACGGCCGGCAGCATGCGGGTGCTCGGCGATCTGTTCATCAACCTCATCCGGATGCTGATCGCGCCGATCATCTTCCTGACCATCGTCCACGGGATCGCCTCCGCCGGCGACCTCAGGCGCATCGGACGGGTGGGCGGGAAGGCGCTGCTGTACTTCGAGGTCGTCACCACCATCGCCCTGCTCATCGGGCTGGTCGTCGCCCACGTGGTGCAGCCGGGGGCGGGGCTGGACCCGGGCCGGCTGGCCGGCGGCGACGTCTCCCGCTACACCAGCCAGGCTCACGGCCTCACCTTCCGCGACTTCTTTCTCGGCATCGTTCCCACCAACCTGTTCGACGCGTTCGCGCGGGGGGACATCGTCCAGATCGTCTTCGTGTCGGTGCTGTTCGGCGTGGCGCTGGCGGGCCTGGGGGAGCGGGGCCGGCCGCTGCTGGATCTGTTCGACCGGCTGGCCCACGTCTTCTTCGGCATCGTCCGCATGGTGATGCGGGTGGCCCCGATCGGCGCGTTCGGCGCCATGGCCTATACGGTGGGCAGCTTCGGGCTGGAGTCGCTCGCAGCGCTGGGGAAGCTGATGGCCGCGGTCTACGCCACGATGCTGCTGTTCATCTTCGTGGCGCTCAACCTGATCGCCCGCCGGGCCGGATTCAGCCTGCTCGAGTTCCTCGCGTTCATCAAGGACGAGCTCGTCATCACGCTGGGGACGTCGTCGTCCGAGGCCGTACTGCCGCGAATGCTGCAGAAGATGGAGCGCTACGGGTGCGACAAGTCCGTGGTGGGGCTCGTGCTGCCGACCGGGTACTCGTTCAATCTGGACGGCACGTCGATCTATCTCTCGATGGGCGCGCTCTTCCTGATCCAGGTCTATCACGTCAATCTGTCGCTCGGTCAGGAGGCCATGCTCCTCGGCATCCTGATGCTCACGTCGAAGGGTGCGGCCGGGGTGACGGGGTCAGGCTTCATCGTGCTCGCATCGACGCTGTCCGCGATGCGCGTGGTGCCGGTGGAGGGCATCGCGCTCCTCCTCGGCGTGGATCGCTTCATGTCCGAGGCGCGCGCGATCACCAACCTGATCGGCAACGGGGTCGCGACCGTGGTCATCGCGCGGAGCGAGGGGGCATTCAGGGACGGCGCCTTCGCCTCCCGGACAGAAACCGCATCGACCCTGGCCACCTGAGCCGCCGCTCTCGCTCGGCGCTCAGGACACCCACACCGCGGCGGCGCCGGTGATGAGCAGCACCCCGAGGCCGGGGCCGGCGATCCGGCGGAACGGCGCGCTGCCCAGCACCAGCGCCAGCCCCAGCTTGAGCACGTCGTTGCTCAGAATGCCCACGGCGATGGCCGTCGCTGCCAGGCGGGTGAGCGCGGCATCCTCGCCGACGCGGCTCATGGAAACGGTGAGCGCGTCGAGGTCGGTGAGGCCGAGCAGAGCGGCGGTGGGCAGGATCCCGGCCGTGCCGAACCATTCCCGCACCAGCGCGATCGCCATGAGGGCGAGTTGGAAGGCGATGGCCATGCGGATGGCCGAGGCGAGGCGAAGCGGGTTTGCCGGGCCGGGCTGGGGTGCGCCGGCTCCGGCCTGCGCCCCGCCCCGCGGCCAGAACCACGCGAGCAGCGCCAGCCCCGCGACCAGGGGCGGCACGAGGACGCGCAGCAGCCAGCCTAGCATGGCCGGGTTGAGGATGCTGGCGAGGAGGATGACCCGCGGGAACAGCATCGTGCAGGCGCCGATCGTGCCGATCGCGAGGCTCCGGGCGAGCCCGGGCTCCGTGCGGCTCTGGCGGGAGAACTGGAGCGTAACGGCCGTGGAGGACACGATGCCGCCCAGGAGGCCGGTCCACGCGTAGCCCCGCGTCTCGCCCACGGCGCGCCGTGCGAGATAGCCGGCGAAGTTGAGGCCCGTGAAGACCAGCACGATGGCCCACAGCGAGCGCGGCCGGATGCCGCCGAGGGGGCCGTACGTGCCGTCGGGCAGGAGGGGGAGGACCACGAGCGCGAGCACCGCGAACTGCAGGGCGGCCCGCATCTCGGCTTCGCCGATGTGGGCCACGAACCGCTGGACGCGGGTCTTCTCGCCCAAGGCCAGTACCACGATGGCGGTGGTGCCGCTCGCCATCGCCAGGTAGCCCAGGCCAGCCAGCACGCCGAGCGTCGCGACCACCAGGGCCGCCGCCTCGGTGGTCCCCTCGGGGCTGCCACCCGGCCGGCTGGACGCGACGACGTAGGCAGCCACGGTCAGCGCTCCGGTCGCGGCCAGGAGCGTCACGCCCGCGAGGCGGTAGTCGGTCCCGAGCAGCCAGCCCGCGAAGCCTGACGTGAGGCCGATGAGCAGAAAGGTCCGGACTC
>JBMOPM010000171.1:0-4694 GCA_049323575.1 Gemmatimonadota bacterium
GGCATGAGCATGAGCGATGGCATCACGGTCGTGGCAGGTGCGGGTGGCTTCATCGGGGGGCACCTGGTGGGGGCGCTGCGGGCCCGCGGAGCGCGCGTCCGCGCGGTGGACATCAAGCCGCTCGATGAGTGGTACCAGGTCTTCGATGACGTGGAGAACGTCGTCGCCGACCTCAGCCTGCGACCGCAATGCGACGCGGTCTGCGCCGGCGCCGCGACGGTCTATCAGCTCGCGGCGGACATGGGCGGCATGGGGTTCATCGAGCTCAACAAGGCGCGCTGCATGCTGTCGGTGCTCATCAACACGCACATGCTGCAGGCGGCGCTGGAGGCCGGGGTGCGGCGATTCTTCTACTCGTCCTCCGCCTGCGTCTACAACGCCGACAAGCAGCGGAGTCCCGACGTGGTGCCGCTCCGGGAGGAGGATGCGTACCCGGCGATGCCGGAGGACGGCTACGGCTGGGAGAAGCTCTTCTCCGAGCGGATGTGCCGCCACTTCCGCGAGGACTTCGGTCTCGAGACCCGGGTGGCGCGGTACCACAACGTCTATGGCCCGCACGGCACCTGGGAGGGCGGACGGGAGAAGGCTCCCGCGGCGATCTGCCGCAAGGTGATCCACGCCGTGCATACCGGCGAGCACACCATCGAGATCTGGGGCGACGGCACGCAGACTCGCTCGTTCATGTACATTGACGACTGCGTGAAGGGCACACTCGCCATCGCCGAGAGCGGCATCCTCGAGCCCGTGAACCTGGGTTCGAGCGAGCTGGTGACGATCAACCGGCTCGTGGATCTGGCCGAGGAGATCGCCGGCGTCAAGCTCAGGCGGACCTATCGGCTCGATGCGCCGAAGGGGGTCAACGGCCGCAACTCCGACAACACGCGGCTGCGCGGCTATCTCGGCTGGGAGCCATCGACGCGGCTCCGCGATGGTCTCGAGCGCACGTACCGCTGGATCCACGCCGAGTACCTGAGGAAGTACGGCACGTGACGGAGCGCGCGGCACGGGGGTCGTCCGTCCTGCTGGTGTCGCAGGTGTATGTGCCGGACCCGGCGAGCGTGGGGCAGCACATGGCGGGCCTCGCCGCCACCCTGGCCCGGCGCCAGCACCGGGTGACGGTGTTCACCTCGGCGTCGGGCTACGAGAACCCCGCGATCCGGTATCCGGTGCGGGAGCACCGCGAGGGCGTGGAGGTGCGGCGGTTCCGCGGCGCGTCGTTCGGCAAGGGCTCGCTGGGGCGACGCGTCGTGGGCGGCCTCTCGTTCGTGGCGCAGGCCGTCGTCCGCGGGCTGATGCTGCGCCGGCTCGACACGGTGGTGGTGAGCACGTCGCCGCCGATGGCGCCCCTGGTCGGCCTGGTGCTGGGGGCGGTGCGGCGGGCCCGCGTGGTCTTCTGGGTGATGGACCTCAACCCGGATCAGGCCATCGCGCTCGGGGTGGTGGCGCCCGGGGCGCGGTTCGCCCGGATGCTCGAGTGGGTCAACCGCCGGCTCCTCGCCCGCGCCGCGGCCGTGGTGGCGCTGGACCGCTTCATGGCCCGCCGCCTCTGCGGCAAGGTCCCCGCCGTGGCGTCGCGTCTCACGGTGCTGCCACCCTGGCCCCTCGAGGAGGCGCTCGAGCCCGTGCCGCACGACGCCAACCCGTTCCGTGCCGCGCACGGCCTCACTGGCCGCTTCGTCGTCATGTACAGCGGGAATCACTCGCCGGCCAACCCGCTTGGGACACTCCTGGCCGCGGCCGAACGGGTGCAGGACGACCCGAGCTTCGCGTTCGTGTTCGTGGGCGGCGGGCTCGGCAAGGCGGAAGTCGAAGCGTCGCGATCACCCAACGTCCAGTCCTTGCCCTATGAGCCGCTGGCCACCCTGCGCTATTCCCTCTCGGCCGCCGACGTGCACGTGGTGAGCATCGGCGATGATCTCGTGGGCGTCGTTCACCCGTCGAAGGTGTACGGCGCGCTGGCGGCAGGCCGGCCGATCCTGCTGTTCGGCCCGCCCGAAAACCACGTGGCCGACCTGCTGGCCGAGGAGCGCGTGGGGTGGCACGTGGCGCATGGCGACGTGGCCGGCGCCGTCGCGACCCTGCGCGCCATCCGGGCGACGCCGCGCGCGGAACTCGAGGCGATGGGGCGGCGGGCCCGGGCCCTCGGGGAGACGCGGTTCCGGCCGGACGCCCTCATGGCGCGCCTCGCTGACCTGGTGGATGCCGCATGACCCCTGACACCGACGTCTCGCTCCTGGCGCTCGTCAACGTCGTCCTGCGGCGGCGCCGAGTCGTCGCCCTCGTGGCCGCCACCGCAGCGGCCGTCACCATCGTGGTGACGCTGGCGCGGGGACGGACGTGGTCCACCGAGTCGGCCTTCACGCCGCAGGTCAAGTCCCCGGCGGCCGGCCTCTCGACGCTGGCGGCGCAGTTCGGGGTGGCGGTGCCGTTGCCTGAGGCCAACCAGAGCCCGGCCTTCTACGCCGACCTCGTGCGCTCGCGCGGCATCCTCGGCCCGCTGGCCGACGCACCGTTGACGATCGGCGGCCGGCAGGTGTCGCTGGCGGAGGCCTACGAGGTACGCGGGCGCACGCCGGAACTCCGTCGCGACGCGGTCATCCGGCGGCTCGACCGTGCGATCACGGTGGCGGCCAACCAGCGCACGGGGGTGGTCGAGGTGACGGTGCGTGGCCCCAGGCCCGAGGTGGCGCTGCGGGTGCACGAGCGGCTGCTCGAGTTGCTCAACCAGTTCAACCTCGAGACCCGCCAGAGTCAGGCGACCGCGGAGCGGCAATTCACCGAGAGGCGTCTGGCGGACGTGCGCCGGGAACTGCGGGCGTCGGAGGACCGGTTGCAGCAGTTCCTCCAGCGCAATCGCGATTTCCGCAACTCGCCGGAACTGGCTTTCCAGCAGGAGCGCCTGGCGCGTGACGTGGCGCTGCACCAGACGCTGTACGTCTCGTTGTCGCAGGCGTTCGAGCAGGCCCGGATCGACGAAGTGCGGGACACGCCGGTCATCACGGTGCTGCAACGCCCGGAACGGCCGGTACGGCCGGACCCGCGCGGCCTCGTGGGGCGCACGCTCGTGGCGCTCGTGGCCGGGCTGGGGATCGGCATCGCGCTGGCGTTCGCGCTCGAGGCCGTGCGGTCGACCCGGGCCGACCGGTCGTCGGACGCGGCGGAATTCCGGGCCCATCTCGAGGCCCTGCGCCGCGACCTGATGAGGTGGCGGCGGCTGCGCGCGGCGGCTCCGGCCGGGCGCGATGGCGATGACGGCTGAACTCGCCCCCGGCCCACGGGATACGGGACCATGCACGACGGGAGAATGATGCTTGATGTGATCTCGCTGGCGCGCCTGCGCCGGGTAGTGTGCGGAACAGTCCTCGCGCTCGCCGGGCTCCTCGGCACCACCATCGGCGCTGCTCAGGTGCCGGATACCTCTGCGGCTGCCCGCGCGGCCAGCGAGCGCCTCGGCCGGCCGGTCTCCAACCGTGAGATCCTCGACGCGATTCGCCGCTCGGGGCTCTCGCAGCAGGAGATCCGGGCCAGGCTCCAGGCGCGCGGGCTCGATCCCTCGCTCACCGACCCGTTCTTCCGCCCGGGCGGTGTGGACACGCTGGCGATGGCCTTCGCGTCGGCCCGGGCGCTGCTCGATGTGGTGGGAGCGGAGACGCTGCCGTCGTCCCTCGAGCGCGACGTGACCGGTCTGGACAGCGGGTGGCCGGCGGCCGGCGCACCGGGCGAGGAGGCCGCGGCGTACGCCGGGCGCGTGTTCGGCAAGGCGGTCTTCAACGCGGCCGCGGCGGCCTTCACGCCCGTGACGGCGGGCCCGGTCGATCCGTCCTACCGGCTGGCGCCGGGCGACCAGGTGCAGCTCGTGCTCACGGGCGACGTCGAACGGGTCCAGAACCTGGAGGTGCGCCGGGACGGCACCGTGCTGGTGTCGCAGGTGGGCCAGGTGCCCGTGGCCGGCCTCACGTTCGAGGCGGCGCGCACCGTCCTGCGCCAGCATGCGCAGCGGGCCTTCAGCGGGCTGGCCACCGGCGCGGTGCAGCTCGATCTGAGTCTCACCCGGTCACGCACGAGCCAGGTGTTCGTCATCGGCGAAGTGGAACGGCCGGGCGCGTATCAGGTCAGTGCGTTCGCGACGGTGTTCCACGCCATCGCGCGGGCCGGCGGCCCCACGGAGCGCGGGTCGTTCCGGCGCATCGAACTCCGGCGCGGCGGCCAGCTGGTGCAGGAGATCGACCTCTACAGCTACCTGCTGCGGGGCGATGCGACCCAGGACCGCCGCGTGGAGCAGGGCGACGTCATCTATGTGCCGGTCAACACCCGCGCCGTCGAGGTGCGCGGCGCGGTGCGCCGGCCCGCCGTGTTCGAGCTCAAGGAGGGCGAGGGCTTCGGCGCGCTGCTCGCGATGGCGGGCGGTCTCTTGCCCACCGCGTCCACCGAGCGCCTCCAGGTCGACCGCATCCTCCCGGCCGATCAGCGCCAGCCGGGCATCGAGCGCGTGGTGGTGGACGTGCCGTTCGGGGGCCGGAGCAGCGCGCTCGATTCGGTCCCGCTGGTCGACGGCGACATCGTCACGGTGTTCACCATCGGCCGGTTGCGGCGGAACTCGGTGGAACTCCGGGGCGAGGTCTATCAGCCGGGCACCTATGAGTTCCGGCCGGGGCTCACGCTGGGCGCCTTGCTCGAGCAGGCGCAGGGCCTGC
>JBMOPM010000172.1:0-4685 GCA_049323575.1 Gemmatimonadota bacterium
AACACGGCCGGCGCCACCATCAGGCTGTCCAGGCCGAGGGTGCTGATGAGGAAGGCCACCGACATCAGCAGCAGCACGGCCATGCCGAGCCAGAAGGCGCTGAAGTTGCCCGCCACGAAGCCCGACAGAATGTTGAGCGAGGCCCCGCCCTCGCGCGAGCTGGTGACCACCTCGCGGACGTGGCGGGACTCGGTGGAGGTGAACACCTTGACCAGCTCGGGGATGATGGCGCCCGCCAGCGTGCCGCAGGTGATCACCGCCGAGAGCTTCCACCACAGCGTCGCGTCGCCGCCCAGCTCGGGAATCATCAGCTTCGAGACGACGAACGTGAGCACCACCGACACGATCGACGTGAGCCACACGAGCGTGGTGAGCGGCGCTTCGAAGTTCATGTGCTGCGCGTTGAGGTACTTCCCGCGGGCGATCGCCTCGTTGATGAAGTAGCTCCCGGCCGACGCCACCACCATCATGACGCGCATGGCGAAGATCCAGACGAGGAGCTGGACCTGCACCACCGGATCCTTCACCGCGAGCAGGATGAACGAGATGAGCGCCACGCCGGTGACGCCGTAGGTCTCGAAGCCGTCAGCCGACGGCCCCACCGAGTCGCCGGCGTTGTCGCCGGTGCAGTCGGCGATCACGCCCGGGTTCCGCGCATCGTCTTCCTTGATCTTGAAGACGATCTTCATCAGGTCGGCGCCGATATCGGCGATCTTGGTGAAGATGCCGCCGGCCACGCGCAGGGCGGCCGCGCCCAGCGATTCACCGATCGCGAAGCCGATGAAGCAGGGGCCCGCATAGTCACCCGGCACGAACAGCAGGATGAAGAGCATCAGCAGCAGCTCGACGCTGATGAGCAGCATGCCGATGCTCATGCCGGCCTTGAGCGGGATCTGATAGCAGGGGTAGGGCTTGCCCCGGAGGCTGGCGAACGCGGTGCGACTGTTGGCGAAGGTGTTGACCCGGATGCCGAACCAGGCCACCCCGTAGCTGCCGGCGATGCCGACGATGCTGAAGCCCAGGATGATGCCGACCTTGAGCAGGTCGAATTGCAGCAGCCCGCCGAAATAGAACGCGATGATCGCCCCGATGAAGAGCCACAGGACGAGCAGGAAGCGCCCCTGGGTGATCAGGTACGTCTTGCAGGTCTCGTAGATGAGCTCGGAGATCTCGAGCATCGCCTTGTGCACCGGGAGGTTCTTCAGCTGCGTGTAGATCGCGAGGCCGAAGAGCAGACCCAGCGCGCAGACGAGCAGGCCGCCGAGGAGCAGAGTCCGGCCGCCGATGCCGCCGAAGAACGTGGCCAGGTTCAGGTCGGGCAGGACGAGATTGGCCTCCCCGCCGGGACGGTGCTGCGCGGCTCCCGTGGGCGCGGGGTCGGCCACCGCGGACACGGGGGGCGCGGTGACCGCCGCGGTGTCCTGCGCCGCGAGGCGCTGGGGCAGCAGGGCGATCCCCACCGCCAGCAGGACGGGCAGGAGGGACAGCGACAGCATGCGGCGCAGGCTGGGCAACAGCATCATGTGCGTAGGCCTCCGGAGATCGACAGAAAAAGAGGGGAGCCGGTCAGTAGGCCCCCCTCGGCTGATGCGCGGGTTCGGCGGCGGTATGGACCAGCGTGAGGAAGCGCTTGGCGACCCTGTCCGCCTCGCTCTCCCCCGGCTGATTCGTCTCGACCGTCACCAGGGTGTAGTGGCCGCCTTCGGCCCGGACAGCCACGCTGATCTGCCCCAGGCTCCCTGCGAACTTCCGCCGCCGCGGCGATTCCTCGGTCGGCGCGAGGCGCGCGCCGAAGTATTCCGAGGCGCGAGCGATCACGTCGTCGGGCGGGAGTGACGTCCGGTGAACGTATTTCATCGCGGCATCGGCGTCGAGGAAGGGGGATGCGGCCCGGGCCTACGCGACCGGCGCGTGCTCGTAGTACTCGATGCCGAGGTGAGTGATCTGCTCTTCGCCCATCAGCCACCGCAGCGTGTTCTTCAGCTTCGTGAGCTGAATGAACAGATCGTGCTCCGGATAGAGCCCCGGCGCCACCTGGGGGCTCTTGAAGTAGAACGACAGCCACTCCTGGATCCCGTGCATCCCCGCACGCTGCGCGAGGTCGAAGAAGAGCGCCAGGTCGAGCACCAGCGGCGCGGCCAGGATCGAGTCGCGGCAGAGGAAGTCCACCTTGATCTGCATCGGGTAGTTGAGCCACCCGAAGATGTCGATGTTGTCCCAGCCTTCCTTGTTGTCGCCGCGGGGTGGATAGTAGTTGATCCGCACCTTGTGGTAGATGTTCCCGTAGAGCTCCTGGTACAGGTCCGGCTGCAGGATGTACTCCAGCACGCCGAGCTTGGACTCTTCCTTGGTCTTGAAGCTCTCCGGGTCGTCCAGCACCTCGCCGTCGCGGTTGCCCAGGATGTTCGTGGAGTACCAGCCGGCGATACCGAGCATGCGGGCCTTGAACATCGGCGAGAGGACGGTCTTCACCATCGTCTGGCCGGTCTTGAAGTCCTTGCCGCCGATCGCGACCCCCTGGTCCTGGGCCAGCTGCTCGAGCGCGGGGATGTCGCAGCAGAGGTTCGGCGCGCCATTGGCGAACGGCACGCCCTCCTTGATCGCCGCCCAGGCGTAGAGCATCGACGGGGCGATCGACGGATCATTGGCGTCCATCGCCTTCTCGAAGGCCTCGAGCGTCTGGTGGGCCGGCCCCGGGGAGATGAACACCTCGGTGGACGCGCACCACACCATCACCAGACGATCGAGGTGATGCTTCGCCTTGAAGTCCCGGATGTCCTGGCGCAGCGCCTCGGCCAGGTCCCGCTTGGTCCGGCCCGTCTTGACGTTCGTCCCTTCCAGCCGCTTGACGTACCGCTGGTCGAACACGGCCGGCATCGGCTTGATGCTCCTCAGGAAATCAGCGATCGGCTCGACATGCTCGTGCCGGTCCAGCACCCCGCACTTCAAGGCGGCCTCATGGGCGTCATCGGGAATCGGGTCCCACGCGGCGAAGACGAGGTCGTCGAGGTGCGCCAGCGGGACGAAATCCCGGATGAGCGGCGTGCGGTGCTCCGTACGCTTCCCCAGCCGGATCGTGGCCATCTGCGTGAGCGAGCCGATCGGACGCGCGCGGCCGCGACGGATGTTCTCCACACCGGCGATGAAGGTGGTGGCGACGGCGCCCAGACCCACGGTCAGCACGCCCAGCTTGCCCGACGCCGGCTGGATCTGCCGGGGAGAGGGGTTCGACATCTACGGTCCTTTCGCGAGAGATGCAGGGACAACCGGCTCCGGTTCCGCCGCCTTGTCTGGCAGGCGCTCGAATCCGGTCACCCGGTATACGTATGCAAAGCGCTGGATCACGGTGACGACGGACCCCACCGCCAGCGCGGCCACGATGGCCTCGATCAGTACTGCCCGGGGGCCCGCGCCGAAGATCAGCGTCGGCACCCCCAGTCCCACGATGCGCTCGGCACGCTGCACCAGGCCCACTTTGCAGTCGAGGCCGAGCCCCTCGGCGCGCGCCCGGGCGTAGGAGACCAGCAGCGATGCGATGATCGCCACCATGCACACCAGCGCCATCGGCACGCGCCACGCCACATCGGGCGCGACCAGCAGGAAATACGCGATCCCCATGAAGGTCGCGCCGTCCGCCACCCGGTCCAGCGTGGAGTCGTAGAAGGCGCCGAACTTCGTCGCTTTGCCCGCCGCCCGCGCGACCGCGCCATCGAGCGTGTCCCACGCACCGCTCAGGAGCAGCAGCAGCCCGCCGAGCCGGATGAGGCCCGCGCCGTACAGCACCGCCGACACGAGCACGATCAGCGCGCCGATCGTCGTGATCGTGTTCGGATGCACCCGGTTCCGGATGAACCAGTGCACCAGCGGTTGAACCATCGCGAAGTACGCGCGCTCCACGAACGTCGGGATGAGCTTCACGGTCGCGACCACACCTCGCCTGCCCGAGTCCGGTGCCAGCTTACCGGGTATAACCCGGGAACAATAATTGGTGCCGACTCCCACGGCAATTCTGCCGGGCGCTAAGTAATACGGGACAAACGGTTTGCGTGCTCGGACGCTAGGGGTACAGCAGAAACGGCTGCCGCCGCGCCGCGAACCGTCGAACCGCTTCGGCCCAGCCCCGGACGATCGCCGCGGGTTCCACCCCGGCGATCAGTTGCTGCCGCAGCCCGGGGCCGCCGGCCAGCCGGTCGAAGTGGCGCTCGTTCCAGCCTATCCGGTCGGGATGCACTCGCTGGATGGCGGCGAGCAGCTCGACGGCGGCCGCGGTGGGATCGTAACGCGCGGGGTCGAGCAGTCGAAGCCGGATGCCCGGGAGCGTGACGTCGGGGAACTTGCCATCCCCGGGCCGGCGGGGCGTGAACGTGGTGGCTTCGAAGCGGACGCCGGGCACGGCGTGAAGCCGCCGCAGGACGGCCGCGGTGTCGAGCCATGGCGCGCCCACCTGCGAGAACGGCGCGTCCGTCCCCCGCCCCACGGAAAGCGCGGTCCCCTCGAAGAGACACAGGCCGGGATAGTGATACAGGCTTTCCAGCGTGGGCAGATTGGGGCTGGGCGGCACGAACGGAAGGCCGGTCGCCGCGAAGTCCATGGCGCGCCGCCAGCCGGCCGCCGGGATGACGGTGACGCTGGCGTCGATCGCGAGGTCGTGCCTGGCCAGCAAGGCGAGTTCCCCCAGGGTCATG
>JBMOPM010000173.1:0-9100 GCA_049323575.1 Gemmatimonadota bacterium
GGCGCTGGTGGCTCCGCCCGGGGAACCTCCACGGGTTGTGGCATCGGCGTCTCGACGGCGGGCAGCGGTGCCACCACCTTGGGCGCCGGCGGGACGGAAAGTAAGGTGACCCGATTGCCCCCGCCACCGCCGCCACCGGGGCGGAACGGTTCGAGCAGCATCGGCGTGCCCGGCGGCGGCCCAGGCGCGACGGCGCTGCGGGTCACGCGCACCATCAGCCAGATGAGCAGGATGTGCGCCAGAATGGAAACCGCCCAAGCACCGCGATGGCGGCGCCCGGGCGTGAGAAGGGTGGGGACGTACGGCCGGGACGTTACTGGTTGGCCTCCGCCGGCGTGAAGCCGATGACCTGCACGCCCGCGCCACGGGCGATGTCCATGGCTTCCACGATCTCCTGATAGATCCGGTTCGGCGCCGCCTTGATGAACATCAGCTTGGCGGGCCGCGGGTCGTAGATCGTATGCAGCTGGGCGTCCAGCTGGGCCTTCGGCACCGGCTGCGAGTTGATGGCGTAGCCCCCGTCGGCCAGGAGTTCCAGCACGATCTGGTTCGACGGCGCGTTGTCCGATTTGGCCGTCTCGGGCGGCGGAACCTGGACGTCGATCGCCATGCGATTGAGCGGCTGGGTGATCATGAAGATGATCAGGAGCACCAGCAGCACGTCGATCATCGGCGTGACGTTCGGTTCCGACTCGACCCCGCCCTTGGTACCACCACCCGCGGACATGGCCATGGGCTACTTCTCCTTCTCGTCGGTGTTGAACAGACCGCCGCCCTTCGGTTCCGTGATCGCGGCGATCACGCGCACGCCGGCGCGGCGCGCGATCTCGACGGCTTCCTGGACCCGGCCATACTTCAACTGATTGTCGGCCTTGAAGTACAGGATCTTGTCCTCGGTGCGGGCAGCATAGATCGACTTGAGCTGCTCCTCGAGCACCTCGTCCTTGATGGGCTTGCCATCGAGGAAGAAGTTGCCGCCCGCATCGATACCCAGCACGACCTCGTTGTCGCCCTCGGGACGCTTCTCGAGGTTGACGCCCTTCGGCATCGTGGCCTTGAAGCCGGACGCGATCAGGGGCGTCACGATCATGAAGATGATGAGCAGCACCAGCATCACGTCGATCATCGGCGTGACGTTGGGCGACGAGTTGACGCCGGTCTTGGCGGCGTTATCCGCTGATGTGGCCACTGCCGGTCACCGCCTTCTGGGCCTGGAACTCCTTCGTGAAGATCGAGCGCCCGAACTCGCTGCCCACATTCTTGATGAGGTAGTCGATGAGCTCCTTGGAGGCCACCGTCATCTCGACCGTGAGATTCTCGATCTTCGTGGTGAAGTAGTTGAACGCCCACACGGCCGGGATCGCGACGAGGAGGCCGAACGCGGTCGTGATGAGCGCCTCGGCGATACCGGCCGAGATGCCCGCAAGACCGCCCGACGCCCCGGCCGCGGCCATGCCCGTGAACGCGTTGACGATACCCATCGTGGTGCCGAGGAGGCCGACGAACGGCGCGGTCGCGCCGGTGGTGCCGAGCACACCGAGCCCGCGCTTGAAGTCGGTGATCTTGACCAGCATCTGGCGCTCGATCGCGCGCTCGGCCGAGTTGATGTCCGCGGCGGTGATGGTGGCGCGATCACTCAGGAGCGGCTTCACCTCGGCGAGGGCCTCGCCCAGCACGACGGCCACATGGCTCGCCTTGTTCTTCTCGGCCAGCGCGATGGCCTGGTCGAGCTGCTCTTCCTGAATCGCACGCGAGAACTGGGGCGCGAACTTCCGGGTCGCCGCCTCGCTCCGCTTGATCTGCACCAGCTTGGTGAACACGACGGTGAGCGAGTAGATGGACATGATCGCCATGACCACCACCACGCCCTTGGCGAACCAGCCCATCTGCGCCCAGAGATGCATCAGATCCACACCCATTGACCTTACCTCCTCGGGTACGAAGTGCCGCGCCCCTCGGGGTCACGGCGGTTGGTGAAGCGGTCTACTGCCGGCCTCTGAACGTGACGGGCTGCTGCACCAGCACGCGCACGGCCGTGCCGCGCATCCGCCCCGGCTTGAACACCGCCTTCATGATGGCCTCGCGCACCGGGGCCTCGAACGCCGGGTGCGGGGTCTTGATGACCTTGAAGCTGCCGGGCTCCACGTGGCCGGTCGTGTCCACGATGAACTGCGCGATCACCTGGCCCCCGATGCCCGCCTGCTCGAGGAGCGGCGGATACCGCGGCTGCGGCACCGACACCACCTCAGGCCGGTCGTCCACCTCGTCCTGCAGGAACGTCTGCCCCGTCACGGTCTCCGTGACCGGGCCGGTGCCGCCCACGATGCCCGTGGCGACGCCGCCTTCGACCCCCTTGCCGCTGAAGTCCTTGGGGTCGAACCGCTCGTTCAGGTTGACCGGCGGGATGTCCTTGGGGATGTCGGTCGGGGCCACCACCGTCTGGAAGCCCTTCGGCGGCGGGTTGGCCGACACCACCACGTCCGGCGGCGGCTGCTCCGGCGGCGGCGGCGGCGCGTCCGGCGGCTTGAGGAACACCAGCGTGGTGTCCTGCAGGATCTCCTTCACCTGCTCCGCCGCTCCCTGCGTCACCTTCACGGCCCCGAAGATCAGCGCGCCGTGAACGATCAGCGAGACGACGGTCTGCCCGAACGTGCGCTGCTTCCTGGGCCTGGACTCGACGAGCGTTTCGAACACGCGCACACCTCCGATGGATTTGCCGATGCGGGACGGAGCCTAGCGGCTCCTTCT
The DNA here is from genome assembly GCA_049323575.1 of Gemmatimonadota bacterium. Lineage (GTDB taxonomy): Bacteria > Gemmatimonadota > Gemmatimonadetes > Gemmatimonadales > GWC2-71-9 > JBMOPM01. The sequence continues at coordinate 2,749 of JBMOPM010000173.1, forward strand.
TAACCTGCGCTCGCCGGAAGATGACAAAACGATGACAGTCGGATTAGCTATTGCCGCAGACGGGAGGCGGCGCGGCCGGTCACGGCCGATCAGGCCCGCGCACTCCGAACCGCTCCCCCTGGTCCTGCGGCGCGCGGGGCAGCGTCACGGTGAACACACTCCCCCGCCCGGGGCGGCTCTGCACCGCGATCGAGCCGCCGTGCGCCTCGGCGATCCACTTCGTGATCGCGAGGCCGAGTCCGGTGCCGGGCCGCTCGCCGGTACGGGAGCGGGCGGGATCGGCGCGCCAGAAGCGATCAAAGATGTGCGGCAGGTCGCCCGGCGCGATGCCGATGCCGGTATCACGCACCACGACCACCACCCGGTCGCCGTGATCGGTGAGCTCGATGCCCACCATGCCTCCGGCCGGCGTGTAGTTGATCGCGTTGGTCACCAGGTTGAGCAGCATCTGCCGGATGCGGCTCCGGTCCACGGCCAGCGGTACCGGCTCGGCCGGCAGCTGATTGTGGACCACGATCCCGTGCCCCTCTCCCAGCATCTCGGCCGTCTCCGCCACCTCGGCGCAGAGTTCGCGCATGTCGGACGCCTCGACGGCGAGCGGCGCCCGACCCTCGTCGGCGCGCGCGAGGGTGAGCAGGCTGTCCACCATCTCCGCCATCTGGCTGATCTGGTCCAGGGTCTCGTCCAGGGCGCCCATGATCTCGGGCGGGGTCCCGGGATGGGTGAGGGCGCGTTCCACGCCCGCACGCAGCACCATGAGCGGCGTCTTGAGTTCGTGGCTCGCGTCGGCAGTGAAGCGGCGGAGGCTGACGAAGCTCTGTTCGAGGCGCGCCAGCATGCCATTGACCGTGACGGCCAGCCGGGTCATTTCGTCACCCGAGACCGGCACCGCGAGGCGGCGATGCAGGCTGCGGCCGTCGGTGATGGCCTCCAGCTCGTCGATCATCCCCTGCACCGGCCGGAGCGCGGTGCCGGCCAGCCAGTAGCCCAGGGCCAGCGAGCCCACGAGGATGAGCGGCGCCACCGCCAGCATCACCTGGAGCAGGTCGGTCGGCCCGAACGCCACCGCGCCCGTGTACGTCCCCACCAGAACGGCGCCGACCTCGGGCCCGGCGTCGGTGACCGGGCGTGCGAAATAGCGCACGGGGCGCGCGCTGCCGGCCAGGACCAGCGTGCCGCTGCGCTCCACCGGCGACGGGATGCGGATCGGGAGCGAGAGCTGCTCCAGATCGCCGTAGCTCAGCGCCCGGGCCGGATCAGAGGCGAAGAGGAGGTGCTTCCCCGTGCGGTCGGCGACGAGGAGGAAGTCGCGGACGTTCTCGAAGTAGGCGGCGACGCCGGGGTCGAGCGCCGGACGGGTGGGATCGCCGTTGCCCACGCGGCCGAGCACCGCGCTGGACTGCGCCAGCCAGCGCGACGCGAACTCGGCCTCGAGCACGAGCCGGTTGTCCAGCTCCTGGTACGAGAGCTGGCGGCGCTTGAGGTAGAGCGCGCCGCCGAACGCGAGGACGGTCAGCCCCAGGGCAACCGTGTACCAGACGGTGAGCCGCCGGCGGATGGTGCCCACGTCAGCCCTTCACGACGTAGCCGACGCCGCGCATGGTGTGGATCAGCTTCTTCTGGTGGCCGGCATCCACCTTCTTGCGGATGCGGTTGATCACCACGTCGACGATGTTGGTGCCGGGATCGAAATGGTAGTCCCAGGCGTACTCGGTGATCAGCGTGCGGGACATCACCCGGCCGGCGTGCCGCATCAGGTACTCGAGGACCGCGTACTCCTTGGGCGTGAGCTCGATCCGCTTCCCCGCCCGGCGCACTTCGCGGGTGCCGGTGTCCAGTTCGAGGTCGGCCACGCGGAGGACGGGCGGAGCCACCTGCTTGGGCCGGCGGCCCAGCGCTTCGACCCGCGCCAGCAGCTCGTCGAAGCTGAACGGCTTGGTGACGTAATCATCGGCGCCGGCCCGGAGCGTGTTGACCTTGAAATCCACTGAATCCTGCGCCGTGAGCACGAGGATGGGCGTCGTGTTGCCCCGGTCCCGCAGCATCCGCAGCAGCTCGACGCCGGTCATGCCCGGCAGGCGGAGATCGAGAATGATCAGGTCATACTGGCCGCCGGACGCGAGCCGCAGCGCCTCGAGGCCGTCGTCCACCAGGTCGGCCTGGTATTTGTGCTCCTCGAGCCCGCGCTTGACGTACTGGCCCACCGTACGATCGTCCTCGACGACCAGGATCTTCACGGCGTGCCTCCGCCCGTCGCCCGGGCGACACCCGCCTCCCTGGCGACCGGCAGCGTCACGCGGAAGACACTGCCGAGCCCGGGCTGGCTGTCCGCCTCGATCCGCCCGCCGTGCTGTTCGATGATGCCGTAGCAGATGGAGAGGCCCAGGCCCGTGCCCCGGCCCGGCGGCTTCGTGGTGAAGAACGGCTCGAAGATCTTGGTCAGATCGGCGCGGGAAATGCCGACGCCGGTGTCACGCACCTCCGCCACGACCTCGTCCGGGCGATGGCCCCGGCGGGTGATCACCGTGAGCCGGCCTCCCCCGTCCATCGCGTCGACGCCGTTCAGCATGATCGCCATGAAGACCTGCACCAGCTGCTCCGCATTGGCCAGGATCGGCGGCAGGTCGGGATCGAGGTGGCGCTCGACCGTGACCCGCTTGAACCGCTCGTGGTGCTTGAGCAGGAAGAGCGTGTCCTCCAGCACCTGGTTGAGATCGGTGGGCGCGCGGGTGATGCCCTTGGGCCGGCTGAAGTCGAGCAGTCCGTCCACGATCCGGGAACACCGCTCGACTTCCTTTTCGATGATGCCGAGGTACTCCCCCAGGGCCTTGTCGCCTTCCAGATCGGCGGGCGAGAGGCGACCACTGATCGCGGCCACGCACGCCCCGATGGTGGCGAGGGGATTGTTGATCTCGTGCATGACACCCGCGGCGAGCTGGCCGATGGCGGCGAGCTTCTCGCTCTGGAGAATGCGCGCCTGGATCGAGCGCCACTCCGTCACGTCCTCGCCGATGGTGATGACGTGGGTGATCTCGTCGCCGTCGAGCCGCATGGGGAGCTTGGTGATCCGGAACGACCGGCGCCCGTCGGGCCCCTGCACGTCCATCTCGAGCTGGAGCACCTCGCCGGTCTCGAACACGCGATCGAGCTGCTGCTTGAGCTCCTCCCGGGGCTGACGGGTGAGGACGTCGAAGATCTGGCGGCCCATCACCGCGTCGCGCCGCAGGCCCTGCGTGCCGGTCTCCCGCTTCCGGTTCCACACCTGGATGCGGTAGTCCCGGTCCACGACGTAGAGGCCCACGGGCAGGCTGTCGATGATGAGCCCGGTGAAGCGCCGCTGCTCCTCCACCTCGCGGGCCCGGAGCGCCACTTCGGAGGCGAAATCTTCCGACAGCTCCACCGCGGCGGCGTAGGGCGCGAGCACGTCGGCCACCACCGTGAGCAGCTCGGTATGGTCGGCATCGGTCTCGGCATCCACGAAGCCCAGGTGCTCGTCGTCGTGGCGGAGCGGCACCCGGAGCATCCCGGGCGGCGGGGCCGGCACGTCCGCCACGGAGAGCACGATCGGTGTGGCGCCAGCCACGCGTGGCACCGAGATCCCCCTCAGCTGGGCGCTGTTCGACTTCCGCATCCACAGCGTGACCCGGGACGCACCGAGCCCGTCGCGCAGCGCCCCGGCCGTGGCCCACAGCGTCTCGGTGTAGCCCAGCCCGCTGTTGAGGAGCCGCGCAATGGCGCCGACGACAGCGAGGCCGTTAACGGGGGTCATGCGAGCATCGAATGGGGTCGGATCCTCGGAGGGAGGAGTGACGTCGTGTCGTCCTGCGGTCGTGCCGTCCGGAGGTGCCATGCCGGATGCGCCTTTCCTTCGACGACGAGTCACCCCGGCGACAAAGGCTCTGGGGGGACGCACCCGGCCATGGCAAGTCTCCGGATCAGGCGGCGAGCGCCTCGAGCTGAGCCAGCAGCTCGGCGTTGTCCCGCTTGTGGCTCAGCTCCGCCTCCATGTGGGTCCACCGCACCACGCCGTCGGCATCGATGAGGACATAGGCGCGGCGGGAGAGGAACCGGTCTTCGTCGAGCGTGCCGTAGGCGCGGGAGACCTCGCGCTTGAAGTCACTCAGCAGGTCCAGCCGCATCCCTTCCTTGGCCTTGAACTCCTTGAGCGTCGGAATGGAGTCCACGCTGATCGGCAGCACGACGGTATCGGCGCGCTCGAACCGATCATGGTCCTGCGAGAAGGCGCACATCTCGGCCGTGCACGTGCCGGTAAAGGCCAGCGGGAAGAACGCGAGCAGCACGTTCTTCCCCCTGAGCGCGGACAGCGTCACCGGCTGGCCGGCAGTCGAGGCCAGCGTGAAGTCGGGCGCCATGCTGCCGACGGCGGGAAGAGACATCAGTCAGTGAACCTCGTGACGGTGATTCGTGCCGTGTGAATGGAGACCTGCGACTCGTGACTTCGTCCCTACACCACCGCCTCGTAACGCTTCCCCACCTCGGTCCAGTTCACCACGTTCCACCAGGCATTGACGTAGTCCGGGCGGCGGTTCTGGTACTTGAGGTAGTAGGCGTGCTCCCAGACGTCGCAGCCCAGCACCGGCGTCCTGCCCTCCATGACGGGGGTGTCCTGGTTCGGCGTGCTCTCGAGCACGAGCTGCTTGTCCTTCCCTACGCTCAGCCAGGCCCATCCGCTGCCGAAGCGCGACGTGGCGGCCCTGGCAAACTGCTCCTTGAAGGCCGCGAAGCTGCCGAACGTGGCGTTGATCGCCTGCGCCAGCTTGCCCGTGGGCTCCTGCGCGCCGCCCGGGATCATGATCTCCCAGAGCAGCGTGTGGTTGTAGTGGCCGCCGCCGTTGTTGCGCACCGCGGTGCGGATGGCCTCGGGCACCTGCGAGAGATCGCCGAGCAGCGCCTCGATGGAGAGGGTCTGCAGCGCGGGATGCCCCTCCAGCGCAGCGTTGAGGTTGTTGACGTAGGTGGCGTGATGCTTGCCGTGGTGGATCCGCATCGTCTGCTCATCGATGTGCGGCTCCAGCGCGTTGTAGGCGTAGGGAAGCGGCGGAAGAGTAAAGGCCATGGTACGCTCCTTCCGATATCGTAACGGCCGTCGACGGCCAGTCTGATCGTCAGAGATCGCAATATAGCACGCCTCGAGCCCGGCCGGTCAGAGCGCCCGGGTGCGCGCGATGGCGGCCATCACGCCGGCCATGGCGAGCACGCCGTAGACGGTCTCGGCTCCGAGCAGCGGCGCGAACACGGCCAGCGCCACCAGGGCCACCGGCGCCAGCATCACGCGCTGGACCCAGGCGGGCATGGACGATCGCCAGAGTGCCGCCGGCGCGAGCAAGGGTGACAGCGCCGCCAGCACCAGCGGCGGGCTCGCGGTCGGCGCAACTGCGAGCCCCATGAGCCCGAGCGCCGCCGCGACGCGATCGAAGCGCGCCGCGCTCGCGCCGTGCCACAGGGCCACGAGCGCGACCGGCACGACCAGCCCTGCCCAGTGCGTGAGCCCGTCCGGTACGATCGGGCCGAGGCGGTTCAGCAGCCAGCCGCCCGCGAACGCCAGCGCCGTGGCCGGCGTGGCGCCGTGGAACGGGAACAGCCCGAAGAAGGGCAGCGCGGCGATGAGGAGCGGCACGGCGAGGAGGGTTTGGGCCGCGGGACTGAACGGCCCCTCCACCAGGGCCCCGAGCGACTGACCCGTGGGCCCCGCGATGGTGGTCGCGAGCCACCAGAACGGCACCAGCGCGAGCACCAGCATCGGCAGGAGGGGCAGCCAGCCCACGAGCCCCGCGCGCCGCGCCAGCACGTGGCTGGCGAGGGCCAGCATCACCGCGCCGAGACACACGCCCCAGAGCGTGGGCACGAGCAGCAGCGCGAAGCCCAACCCCCCGACGGCGTACCAGCCGCGGGATGCGGGATGGCTGGTGAACTGACGCGCGGGCGCGAGCCATCGGCGGTCGAGGCGTTCGATGGCGTCGGCGATGCGCGTGGCCCCGATGGCCCCGATCGCGAGCAGCACCGCGACCGCAGTGGCCATCGCCACGACCGAGGGCCACAGCACACCCGCCGGCCCGGCGATCGGGCGCACGACCCAGCCGGCGCCCGCCATCACCAGCGCGATCACCGCCGTCGCCACCTGTGCCCCGGCTCGCCAGGCCAGGACCCCGCCCACCGCGATCAGGCCGAGCCCGCCGAGCGCCACGCCGAGGTTGATCTGGAGAAAGCGCGTGTCGATCGCCGCCGTCGTCGCGCGGGCGGCCAGGTCCGCCGCGCCGGGTCGCGTCGCATCGGCCTGGAACGCGGCCACGGCAAGCGCGAGGAGACAGAGGCCGAGGCCGCCCAGACGGAG
>JBMOPM010000173.1:9110-51038 GCA_049323575.1 Gemmatimonadota bacterium
CCAGCAACAGGATCAGGTCCATGGGTGATGAAGCCGGGTGTGTGGCGTCACTGGCGTCGAGGCGTACCCCATGGCGTCTCAGGGACCCTTGACCGCGGACGGCGTGAGCTGGCCCAGCTGCGCGCCGTTACCCAGTTGACCCGCGGCATTGCCGCCCCAGCAGTAGCCGAAGCCGTCGGTCCCCACGGCGCAGGACGAGAGCGCTCCCCCCTCGATCGCCGCGGGCGTGAGCCCGGCCGCAACGACGACCGGCACGGTCCGGGTGGTGAACGTCCCGTCGCCCAACTGTGCGCTGTTGTTGCTGCCCCAGCAGAGTCCCTTCCCGTCCAGGCGCACACCGCAGGTGTGGGTATCGCCGGCGGCGAGGCTGCCGTATTTGTGGCCGCCCACCACCGGGGTGCCTGCGGTCGTGGTGGGGATCGTGTTCCCGACCCCGAGCTGGCCGGTGTCGTTGGCGCCCCAGCAATAGGCGGTGCCGTCGGTCGCGAGGGCGCAGCTATGGCGGTCGCCGGCCACGACCCGCGTGAGCGTCACCGGCGTGGAGAAGAGCACCGCGGTGGGCGCGCCCTTGTCCACCGTAGTGCCGTCGCCCAGTTGGCCGGCGCTGTTGCGGCCCCAGCAGAAGATTCCGCCGTTCTCGATGCCACAGGTGTGGGAGGAACCGCTGGCGATGGCGCTGAACACATGTCCGCCCTGCACCGCGACCGGCACGTTCGAACTGGCACCGGCGCCGGCGCCGAGCTGCTGGTTCCCGTTGCTCCCCCAGCACCACGCCGCCCCGGCCGTGTCGAGCGCGCAGGTGTGGCGCGCGCCGGCGCTCACCTGCGTGTACGTGCGCCCGCCGGAGATGGCCACGGGACTCGTCTGCGCATTGGGCGAGCTGCCGCTGCCGATCTGCCCCTGAGCGCCGCCACCCCAGCAGACGATCGAGCCAGTGGTGGTGAGGCCGCAGGTGTGCAGCTCGCCCGCGGTGATCGCGGCGAAGCTGAAGCCGCCCGCCACCTTCACCGGGTCGGCCTGACGCGCGGAGCCGGTCTGGCCGCTGCCGAGCTGCCCGTTCTGGTTCGCGCCCCAGCACCACGCGGCGCCGTCCGGCGCGATGCCGCAGGCGTGGGATTGCCCCACGGCGATGGCCCTGAGTGCCTTGCCCGTCGCGGTCGCGCGGACCGCGATGTCGGGCGCGCCGGCCACCTGCACCGTCATGGTCTGCACGCCCACGGAGGCCCCGGGCGTCCACAGCACCTTGAGGCGGCCGTCGGCGCGCGTACGCGCACTGCCCGGCGCCACGCTGCCGATGGTCAGATAGCGCGGCTGCACACCGGCCACCGGGTTGCCGGCGGCGTCGGTCACCTTGAACTCGAGCGAATCCGTGAGCGGCAGCCCCGCGATGCCCGTCTGGTTGTCACCGGCCAGGAGCTCTGCCCTGGCCGGGCCGCCGATCGTGCCGGTAGCGCTGACCGCCACCGGCGGGAGGCCCGCGACGGTCGCCGTCGCCCCGTTGGGCCCCGGTGTCCCGCCCAGCGACCAGTTGGCCGATGCCTCGCCCTGAGCGTCCGTCGTGTCGAGCGCGGGGGTGAGCGTGCCGCCGCCCGCGGTCACCGCGAAGGCCGCCTCCACGTTCGCCAGCCGGTTGCCCCGCGCATCGGCCACCCGCACGACGATCGGCGCGGGGAGCACGGTGCCCGCCGGATTCGTCTGGTTGTTGCCGGAGACGAGCGTCACCGCCGCCGGCGGCCCGGCGACGCTCGTGGCCGACACGATGCGATCGGCCAGGCCTGCCACCCGCACGGTGAGTGCGTTGGGGCCGGGCACGTCGCCCACCGACCATCGGGTCTGCGCCAGACCGCCGGCGCCGGTGGCGGTGGTCGCGGGACTCACGCTCCCGCCACCCGACGTCACCAGGAACGACACGGCGACGCCCGCGAGCGGCTGGCCCTGCGCATCGTCCACCCGGACGACGATCGGGTTGGCCAGCGCCGTTCCTGCCGCGGCGGTCTGACCGTCGCCGGAGACGAGCACCAGGGCCGCGGCTTGCGGCCCGCCGCCGGGCCCCGACGAGTCCCCGCTGGAACAGGCGGCAGCGGCGGCTGCGAGGAGCGGAACGAGACGTTGGCTAATGGTGGGCATGCAAGAGTATATCTCCGATATTCACCACCACCAAAGCGAACATGCCGACCGAACGACTCTATTACACCGACAGCTACCTGCGCGAGTTTTCGGCGAACGTGCTCCGGCGCGAAGACGGCGGACGCCGCCTCTACCTCGACCGCACCGCTTTCTACCCCACGTCCGGCGGCCAGCCGTTCGACACCGGCCAGCTCGCGGGCGCCCGAGTGGTGGACGTGGTGGACGAAGGAGACGAGATCGCCCACGTGCTCGACGCGCCGGCCCATGAGACCGCCGTCACCGGCCTGGTGGACTGGCCGCGGCGGTTCGACCACATGCAGCAGCACACGGGCCAGCATCTCCTGTCGGCGATCTTCGCGGACCGCTTCGGCTGGCCCACCGTCAGCGTTCATTTCGGGGCCGAAGTGTCGACGCTCGACCTCGACACCGGCGCCATCACGTGGGAGGACGCGCGGGCCGCTGAGCTCGCGGCCAACGCGGCCGTGGTGGAGAACCGCCCGGTGACCGTGACCTTCGAGGACGCGGCCACGGCCGCCGGCCTCAGGAAGCCGCCGGATCGGGACGGCGTGCTGCGCATCATCGACATCGGCGGCATCGACCGGAGCGCCTGTGGCGGCACCCACGTGAGGGCCACGGGCGAGATCGGGCCCGTGCTCATCCGCAAGCTCGACAGGATCCGCAAGCAGGTACGCATCGAGTTCGTCTGCGGCGGCCGCGCCGTACGAGCCGCCCAGCGGGACCACGCCGCCGTCACCGCCATGGCCGCCCTCCTTTCGGCCTCCCCGGCCGACCTGCCGGCGCTGGTCGAGGCCCAGCGCGAGCAGCTCAAGGAGCAGACGGCAGAGCGCCGGCGCCTGGCAGAGGAACTGGCCGGCTGCCGCGCGCGGGAACTCCATGCGGCGGCCATGCCGGACAGCGAGGGCCGCCGAGTCGTCGTGCAGCAGGTGAGCGGCGCGCTCGACGACGTGCGTCCGCTCGCCCTCGGCGTCGCGGGACTGCCGGGCGGCGTGTACGTCGCGGTGAGCGCGGCGCCGCCGGCGCTGCTCGTCGCCGCGGCAGAGGACTCGGGCGTGGAAGCGAACGCGCTGCTCCAGCGGGCGCTCGAGCCCGTAGGCGGCAAAGGCGGCGGATCGCCCCGGCTGGCCCAGGGTCGCTTGCCCAATGCGGCCGCCGCTGGGGTGGTGCTAGAATTGGTGAGAAGTCTGCTCTGAACTCTTGCCGGGAGACACGATGACGCAGCGATGGATCACCTCCGCTACTCTCGTGGCCGCACTCGCGCTGGCCGCACAACCCGCCGCGGCCCAGGCATTCGACCTGGGCGGCTCCGTGCTGTTCTCGCGCCTCAGCAAGACCTCCGCTGCCTACGATCGCGGCAGCGACGTGGGCTATCGCGTGGGAGTGAACCTGCGGCTGGGCCGCATGTTCTTCGTGCAACCCGGCGTGCACTACCAGGAGGAGGGCTTCAAGCTCGAGCGCACCAGCGCGCCGGTGGTGGGCCGGGATCGCGTGGCCATCAGGAGCTGGTATGTCCCGGTGCAGGTGGGCGTGAACCTCGGCGTGCCCGCGGTGGGCCTCAAGTTCAGCGCGGGCCCCACCGTGAAGTTCGTGACCGGCGCCAACACTAACGACTTCGCGCTCGGGAAGGACGATTTCGCGAAGACCCAGTGGGGCGGCACCGTCAACGCGCAGGCCAGGCTGCTCTTCTTCTCCGTCGACGTCGGGTACGACGCGGGATTCACCAAGGCGTTCAAGGACACCGCCGGGTTCGGCGACGGCACGGTGAACACGTTCCGGGTGGGGCTGGGGTTCTTCTTCTAGACGGGCGCAGGGTTCGGTGCCACCGTCTCCCACGGACCACCCGGCCGCCAATATCCCGTCAGTTCCTCGCCGCGTGGAGCGGCGGTGAGCACGGGGCCGAGGAACGCACGCAGCGCTTCGGCCAGCCGGCCAGCATCGGGCGGCGCCGCAAGCCGGCTCCTCCGGAGGAAGGCCCGCCATGCTGTCTGCCGCTCCGGTGCGCCGAGGAACTCCGGGATCAGCACGAGCGGATCGCCGTCGGGAAGGGGCGTTCTGCGACGCTCGAAGGTTGCCCGGATCGCCCGCGTCAGTGTCGGGCCGTCGAAGACAAACGACGAGCCGAGCAGATCAGAGATCGTAGGCATCCTTCATCCGGCTGTTGGTCACTCCCCGTGAAACCATGGCCTCGAACGTCTCCGCCACGACCGTCTCGCGCGGGTAGGTGAGGATGCGGGGCGCCGCGTGATCGAGCAGGGTCGGGTAACTCTGCCAGCTCGGCGCGGGCACGACCGCGTCGCCGAATCCGACATCCACCTGCATCGGAATGCGGGCTTCGGCCAGCCGGGCCTCGAACCGCACCCGTACGCCCGGATATTCCTCGTCTCCGCGGATCTCCTCGCCGACCATGGATCCAGCCTCGAACCTGATGCCATCCTCAGCCTCGATGCCGCACAGACCTCTGATAACGGGCACCACGTCGTCCACCGCGCTCGCGCCTCGCCCGAGGAGGTCGAGATCCCAGGTGGCACGGTGGCGGTCATCCGACCAGAGCTTGAAGAGCATGGCACCCTTGAGCACGAACCGGTCGGCGTGAGGTGAGATGCCCAGCCGATACAGCAGGCGCTCGATGCCAGACTCCGAGAGCACCCGCTGGAACTCCACTCCCTGCGCCCGTGAAAGCGCGAGCAAGCGCGCGCGCGCCGAGGCCGCAACGTTCACCGGCCGCCGGGCCGGGCTCATCCCGTGGCTTCGAGATATCGGCGAATGACCTGCGTCACGCTCGCTGAAATTCGGAACGTGCGCGTCGGCTCAAGCGTCAAGGAGCCGCTCGGCTGCCGATCGCGTTGCGGTTGGGCTACGGAAGGGGAAATCCATGGAGCCGAGGGGGCTCGAACCCCTGACCCCCTGCTTGCAAAGCAGGTGCTCTCCCAGCTGAGCTACGGCCCCGGTTCTGACCTGCAACAACTTAGCATGGGCCGGCGGGCGTCGGCAGCACCCCGGCACGGCCGGCGCGTCCCCAAATTTCCAGACCGCCATCGGCGTCACCGCACACCGGCGACGAAGATGATCGCGGCACCATTGTCGGCCAGCGCCGGCCACATGGGGCACCCGCCCGGAACTTGACGACGCCCTCCGCCGCGCCCTACGTGCAGCCGCCGTGAGGCACGCGGCGCCCCGCGGCACGGGTCGAGTCATCTCACGGGAGGCAGCCATGACACCGGAGGAACGGGAGGAACTGCTCGAACGGCTGATGAGCGAGCTGGATCGCACCTTCACGAGCGGCGGCCACGCCGAGGGGCTGCGGGCGGTGCGGCGGGCGCTCGCGTCGGCGAATGATCAGGTCCTGGAGGACCTCGCCTACCAGTTCGGCCTCGACGAGCCCGGCGAGGAAGAACTGGAAGGCGACTGAGCCGTCGGCGCCTCACCGGACGAGCCAGAACCCTCCGACCACGATCGCGGCGACCGAGCAGGCAACCATCAGTCGCCGGTAGTGCCGCGCGCCGTTCCGGGCGCGACGCGTCGCAACCCATCCCATCATCCCGGCAAACACCGCCATCGAGACGATCGTGCCGGCCGCGAACGCCGCCACGTACGTTACGGCCTGGGCCATGGTGGGAAACGCCAGCGCGGGCAGCACGCCGAGGAAGTGGCTGCTGCCCGCGAGGCCATGCAGGATGCCGACGCCCAGCGCCGCGTGCGTATGGGCGTGCGCGCCCGGCGCCTCATGATTGGCGGGATCGGTGTGAACGTGCACGTGCGTGTGCTCCACGCCGTCGTGCTCGTGGCGATGCGCGTGCACCCGGGTGCGCATCGCCTTTCTGACACCCCACAGCCCGATGCCGACCAGCATCACGCCCACCAGCCGCTCGCCCCATCCCGACAGGGTGTCGATCGGCAGGACCTCGCGAAGCAGCAGCGCGAGGATGCCCACGATGGCCACGCCCGCCGAATGCCCCACGCCCCAGCGAATGCCCACGAGCCAGGGCCGTTGCTGGCGGTCGATGGCCAGGGGCGCGATCGCCGCCAGATGATCCGGCCCCGACCAGACGTGGACCGCTCCCGCCAGCATTCCGGACACCGCGGCGATCATGCGTGACCCTTCATCGGCTCGACTGCTCCCCGGTTGACGACAGCGACCCGGCCGAGCGGCCGGAAAAGTGCCCTGCAACATCCCCGGGAGCGATGCCGGCCGCAAGATCGACCGGCGGCTCGCGTGATTCACGCTACCCGGCGCCCGGCCGATGGCCTGCTTCCTGCCCATGGAAGGGCGCCGGAATTCCCGATGATACGGCGATCCGAGGCCGGAGGAGATCCTGACTGCCACAACATTCTCCCATCAGGACTGGCTCGTGGCTGACCGGCCGCGATGCGGCAACGTCCGCCCGGCAGCCAGCGGGCGACGCTTCGGCTGGCGGCGACGCTTGTCATCCGGCCCGGACAGGTTGTCCCCGGCGGGGACACTCTGTCCCGGGAGATTCCCACTGATGAGCGCTCCGGGGGCTTGGCACACCCATGCGTGACGGGTTGCTCTTCGACTTCGGCGGCACCCTGGATGCCGATGGCGTCCCGTGGGCGGATCGCTTCTTCGCGGTCTATCGTCGGGCCGGGGGCCGTCTGGATCGGACGGCATTTACCGCGGCATTTCGCGCTTCCGACGAGCGCCTGGCGGAGACGCCCGGCATCCGGCAGTGCGGCTTTGCCGCCATGATCGAGCGGCAGGCCGCCATCCTCCAGGACCTGTTGCCCGACGGTTACCTCGTCCCCCAGCACGGGATGGCCGAGCGGTTCGTCACCGATGCCCGGCTGATGGCAGCGCGCAACCGGCCCGTCCTGGCCGCGCTGGCCGCGCGGCATCGCCTCGGCATCGTGTCGAACTTCACCGGCAACCTGGTCCCCTGTCTCGTCGAGCTCGGGTTCATCGAGTTCTTCGACGTCGTGCAGGACTCTGCCGTCGTGGGCGTCGCGAAGCCGGCGCCGGCGATCTTCCTGGGCGCACTCGCCGCGCTCGACCTGCCTGCCTCCCGCTGCTGGATGGTGGGAGACAACCCGTCGGCGGACCTGGCGCCGGCGCAGGCGCTGGGACTGCGCACCTGCTGGCTCGCACCGGCCGGCCGGCCGGCGGGCGACTGCCGGCCCACAGCGCGCATCGCTCATCTCACCGACCTTCCCGAGGCACTGCAGTGGGCGCCGCTGGACTGATCCTGGCCGGCGGCGAAGGCTCTCGCCTCGCCGCCTCCGGCGTCGCCACGCCGAAGGCGGCCGTGCGGGTCGCCGGCCGTCCCCAGGCGGTGCGCCTGGCCGATGCGCTGCGCCGGGCCGGCTGCGATCCGATCGCGTGTGCCGTGCGCGACACCGTCGCCGGAACCCTTGCCGCCCTCCCCGATCTCGCCGAAGTACGCCTCGTCACCTGCCACACACCCACGTCGCTGCACACGCTGGCCGTGGGCCTCGAGGCGCTCCCGGCAGGTACCGTGATGTGCACCATGGTGGACTGCGTGATGCGCGACGCGGACTGGTTCGCCGCGCTCGACGCGCTGGCCGCGGGACTCTCGGACGGCGCCAGTGCGGGCGTGGTCGTGACGCCGCTCATCGAGGACGAGCGCCCGCTCCACGTGGAGCTCGATCAGCATGGCCTCGTTCGCCGCTTCGGCGGCCCTTCCGCGCCGCGGCCGCTGGTCACGGCCGGCGTGTACGCCTTCGGTCCCGTCGCGCGGGCCGGCGTGCGCCCGGCGCTCGGCGCGGGCGTCCAGCGCATGCGAGGGTACCTCGCGTGGCTCGTCGAGCAGGGCCACCGCATCGCCGCCGTCGAGGTGCACGAGGTGGTGGACCTCGACACCGCCCGGGATCTCGCGCGCGCCACCGCCTTGCTCGAGGCTGGCGTCTGATGCCCCGCCTGGTCGCGATCTACCGGAGTCCGACGTACTCCCCGGCACAGCATGCCTGCAACGACACCGAGATCATGAATGAGACGGTGCGGCGCCTGATACGACGAGGCTGGCAGGCCACCCGCATCGGCGAGGCGGACGTCGAGGCCGGCCGGATCCCCGCCGCCGATCTCTACCTCACCATGTGTCAGGGCGCGGCGGCCGCGGAGCGCTTGCTGCCGCTCGAGGTCTCCGGCGCGCTGGTGATCAACCGGCCGTCCAGCATCCTGAACTGCCACCGTCACCGGCTGGTGCCGGCCCTGGCGGACACCGGCATCCCGTTCCCTCGCACGCTCATCGTGCCGACAGCGGCCGAAAGCGCGATCGCGGGGCTGGCGTTCGATCGTCCGCTCTGGCTCAAGCGGGGAGATGTGCATGCCGAGCGCGCCGACGATGTCGTGATGCTGAGCAACGGCGGCCTCGAATCCGCGCTTCGCGCGTTCGCGGCGCGGGGCATCGCGCGCGCGGCACTCCAGGAGCACGTGGACGGCCCGGTGGTCAAGTTCTACGGCGTAGCCGATGGCTCGCTGTTCCACGCCTTCCTGCCCGACGGCCGCGATACCCTGGGCGCCGACGTGGTGGACCTCGCGGCCCTCCGCGACCTCGCCTTCTCCGCCGCACGGCAACTGGGACTCGACGTCTTCGGCGGCGATGCCGCCGTGCCGGCGCCCGACCGCCCGGTGCTCATCGATCTCAACGACTGGCCCAGCTTCGCGCCGATCCGCCTGCGGGCGGCGGACGCGATCAGTGCCTACGTCGACATCACCTATCGTTGCGGGAGACCTGCGTGACCACCGTCAGTCCTGTGCAGCGCACGCTGCCCGGCCCCCGGTCGCTGGCCACCTTCGCCGAGGAGGCGGAGTTCCTGGCGCCTGGCACCCAGAGCGTAGCCCTCTTCAGCCGGTTGTGCATGGACCGGGGCGAAGGCGCCATCCTCTACGACATCGATGGCAACCGCTATATCGACCTGCTGGCCGGCGTCTGCGTCGCGAGCCTGGGGTACGGCCACCCCCGTTACGTGGCCGCGCTGCAGCAGCAGGTGGCCCGGCTCCACGTGGGCAGCTTCACGACGGCGCACCGGGCCGAGCTGGTACGGCTCATCGCCAGCATCACACCGGGCGACCTGAACCGCACCCAGTTCTACTCCAGCGGCGCCGAGGCGGTAGAGGCCGCGCTGCGACTGGCGAAGTCGTTCACGAAGAAGACCGAGATCGTGGGCTTCTGGGGCGGCTATCACGGCAAGACCGGCGGCGGCGTGCTGCCGCTGCTGGGCGGCACCTTCAAGCACGCGCTCGGGCCGCTCATGCCCGGCGAGTACCTGAGCCCCTTCGCCAGTTGCGCCCGTTGCGCCTTCGATCAGTCGTTCCCGTCGTGCGAGTGGCACTGCGTCGAGTTCCTCAAGCGGAAGATCGAGCTGGAGACGACCAACAACGTCGCCGCCATCATCGTGGAGCCGATCCAGGGCACCGCGGGCAACGTCGTACCGCCGCCAGGCTACCTGCGCGTCCTGCGCCAGGTGGCCGACGACCTCGGCGCGCTCCTCATCTGCGACGAGATGATCACCGGCTTCGGGCGCACCGGGCGCATGTTCGGGGTGGAGCACGACGGCGTGGTGCCGGACATCATGACCGTGGGCAAGGCCTTCGGCGGCGGCTTCCCCATGAGCGGCGTGATCGCGAGCGAGCGGGTGGCGTTCGCCCAGCCCTGGGCCAACCCGAGCGGCAGCTCGTCCAGCTACGGGGGCAACCCGCTCGCGGCGGCGGCCGCGCTGGCGGCCATCCGGATCACGATCGACGAGGATCTCCCGGCCCGCGCCCATCGCGTGGGCGAGACGATGCTCGCTGAAATGCGGCGCTGGGAGCGCGAGATCCCCATCGTGCGCGATGTGCGCGGCCGCGGGCTGATGATCGGCATGGACCTGGTCAAGCCCGGCACCCGGCAGCTGCTGGACAAGGCGACGACCCGCTGGATCTTCGACACCCTGCTCTCGCGGGGCGTGCTCGCGATGATCTACCACCCGGAGGTACGGATCAATCCGCCGCTCGTCATCAGCGAAGCGGAGGCCCTGGAAGCGCTGTCGATCATGGAGGGAGTGCTGCGTGACGCCTGCGACCGGCTCATTTCATAAGGGCGACGTCGTCGAGGAGTGGATCGATCTCCACTTCTACCGGCCACTGGGCCTCCGTGTGGCCCGAGCGCTCCGGCCGACGCCGCTCAGCGCCGATCACGTCACCATCCTGGCCGTCGCGATCGGCCTCGTGGCCGGCCGGCTCTGCTTCTACGACTCCTGGCGGCTCAATCTGCTCGGCTTCGGCCTGTTCGTGGTGTCCGACATCTTCGACAGCGCGGACGGCCAGTTGGCCCGCATGCGCGGCACCTCCACCCGCTTCGGCCGAGTGCTCGACGGCGCGGGTGACTCGATCCGGTTCGTGAATCTGTTTCTCCAGCTCGCGCTCCGTGTGACCGCGGGCGGCGGTCGCTGGACCGTGTGGGTGCTCGCCGCGGCCGCCGGGTGGACCGCGTCGATCCAGGCGAATGCCATCGATTTCATGCGGCAGGCCTGGTCGTGGCTCACCGGAGGCGGCGCCGGCGAGCTCGACTTGCCGGAGGATGTCGACCGGCTGCCGGCACGTACCGCGCTCGAACGCCTGCAGCGCGCGACCTATCGCGACTACGTGAACCGTCAGGTCCGTCTGCTGCCCCATACGGCCGAGCTGGTGCGCCGCATGCGTTCCGGCAACGCGCCGCCCGATATGGCCCGGTGGTGGGCCGAACGCCAGGAGCGCACCATCCGCCGCTGCGCCTGGGTGGGCCAGAACCTCCGGATCTTCCTGGTGGCGCTGACGGTCGTCCCGGGCTGGGTGACCGGGTACTTCTGGGTGCAGCTCATCCCGATGAACCTCATCCTGATCGCGCTCGTCCGCGACCACGAGCGCACTGCCGCCGAGTGTGCCCGCCCGCTGGGCGAACCGCTGTCGGTGGCGGGAGTGGCCTGACATGCCACCGCGCCGGGGCGTCATCGTCGGCGCCGGCGGCATCGCGCGCCGTTCGCACCTGCCCGCCTATCGCTCGGGCGATGGGGTCGCGCATCGGCTCCGCATCGTCGCCGCCATCGATCCTGCGGCGCGAACCGGTGACCTCGACGGCATTCCGATCGTCGCCAGCCCGCGCGACCTTGCGTCGTTCGACCCGATCGACTTCGTGGACATCTGCACGCCCACGGCATCGCACTACGAGCTGACGCTGTCGGCGCTCGAGGCCGGGCGCCACGTGCTCTGCGAGAAGCCGGTGGCCGTCACCCGGGCCGAGGCCGCCCGGCTCACCGCGACCGCCCGGGCCTCGGGGCGCGTGCTCATGCCCTGCCACCAGTACCGCAACAATCCGGCGTGGCAGCAGCTCCGGACCTGGCTCGAGGCGGGCGCGATCGGCCGGTGGCATCTGGCCGAGTTTCACGTCTTCCGCACCGAGGCCGACCGCGGCGCGCATACCATGGGCGTACCCTGGCGCGGACGCCAGGCCGAGAGCCGGGGCGGCGTGATGCTCGACCACGGGACGCATCTGTTCTATCAGCTGGTCGACGTGGCTGGCATGCCCAGGAGCGTACAGGCCCATACCGCGCGTCTCGGGCACGCCGGCTACGACGTGGAGGACACCGCGCACGTCGTGCTCGATTTCGGTGATCGGCTCGGCGTGCTGTTCCTCACGTCGGCCGCGCGCGAGCGGGACACCCGGATCCGCTTCATCGGCGAAGACGGTGCGATCGAATGGATCGGCGGCCGGCTCGAGCGCCGCGGGCGACACGGCACCGAATCGATCGACTTCTCGGCCGAGCTGGACAAGGCGGCCTACTACCGGTGGTTCGCAGCGCTGTTCCATCGGTTTGCCGATGCGATGGACACGGGCGACGCCGAAGCCGGGCTCGAGGACATCATGCGCGTGGCCACACTGCTCGAGACGGCCTACGCCTCCGCGGGCGAGGGCTGCCGCGTGCCGGTGGCATGAGCGCGCGCATCCGGCTGTTCGGGTTCCTGATCGGGACGGCGCTGACGGCCGCCATCATCATTCAGAGTGGTCCCGCTCGCCTGCTCGCCAGCATCCGCGCGGCAGGCTGGGTCGTCCTGCCGCTCGTGGCCCTCTGGGGTGTGGTCTACCTGTGCAACGCGCGCGCCTGGCAGCTCCTCACTCGAGGCGGTGGATCGTCGCTGCCGTTCGGCCGCGCCTGGCTGATCACCGTCGTTGCCTTCGCCATCAACTACGGCACCCCGTTCGTGGGACTGGGCGGGGAGCCGATCAAGATCGCGGCGGCCGCGCCGTGGCTGGGCCCGGACCGCGCCGCGGGCACGGCCGTGGGCTACCGGCTGCTCCACGCGCTCTCCCAGGTCCTGGTGTTCATCGCAACGCTGGTGCCCGCGGCCATCCTGCTGCCGCACACCTGGGCGATGGCCGCAGGCATCGGCGTGACCGCCGTGTGCCTCGCCGCCATCGCCTGGTTCCTCCTGGCGCGCCACCGCGCTGGCCTGCTCGAGGCCGGGGTCGACGGACTCCTGCGTTTGCCCTTTACTCGCCGCTTCCGCAACCACCTCGAACGCTGGCAACCGCGACTGCGCGAGCTGGATCACGAAATCACGGCCATTCACCGCGAGGATCCGGCCCGCTTCCGGCACGCGCTCGGGATCGAGACCGCCGGCCGCGTCCTGTCCACGCTCGAGTTCGCGGTCATCCTGGTGGGTCTCGGTCGGCCGGGCAACGTGTGGCAGGCACTCGTGATCGCGAACTTCTCCTCGCTCGTGATCAACCTGCTGTTCTTCCTGCCGTTCGAGCTTGGCGCGAAGGAAGGCGGCGTCTACGTGATGTTCCAGTGGCTGGGGCTCGACCCCGCGCTGGGCGCGGCGGCGGCGCTCCTGAGCCGCGTCCGCGAACTGGTGTGGATGGGGCTGGGGATCGCTGGCTTGCTGCTGCTCAGGAGACGGGCACCGGGCCAAGGGCCGGATGCGGAATGCCGTATCCGGTGACCCGCCTAATCCTCGCCGTCCAGCCAATCCCGCGGTCGCAGCATCGCCATCAGCTCCTGCTCGAACGAGCCCGGCTCGAAGACCGGGTCGTAGTCCCACATCGCCACGGGCGGCAGGCTCATCAGCACGCTCTCGATCCGCGCATTGGTCTGGAGGCCGAAGAGCGTGCCGCGATCATGCACGAGGTTGAACTCGACATAGCGGCCGCGGCGCAGCAACTGGAGACGGCGCTCGCGCTCGCCCCAGGCCGCGTCGCGGCGGCGCTCCACGATGGGCCCGTAGGCGTCCGGGAGCACGCGTCCCACGTCCCGCACGAAGGCGAAGAGCTGCTCGGCATCCAGCGCGGTCTCCCTGCCGGGCCTGAGGTTGTCGAAGAAGATCCCGCCGATGCCGCGTGCCTCGTGGCCGCGGTGGGCATTGACGAAGTACTGATCGCACCACGCCTTGAACCGGGGATAGAAGGCCCGGTCGTGGGCATCGCAGAGGTTCCGCAGCACGCGGTGAAAGTGCACGGCGTCATCGGGGAACGGATAGTACGGCGTGAGGTCGGTGCCGCCCCCGAACCAGCGATCGAGCACGATACCGTCGGGCGCCGCGATCTCGAAGCAGCGGACGTTGAGATGGACTGTGGGCACCATGGGACTCCGGGGATGGAGCACGACCGATACGCCCGTCGCATGGAAGCGGAGGCCCGCGCTGACCGGCACCACCGCGCCGAGCCGCCGGGCGTGGTGGGCGTCGATGGCCCCCTCCACCGCCGAGCGGTTGACGCCCGCCTTTTCGAAGGTAGCGCCCTCGGTGAGCACCCGCGTCACACCGCCACCGCCGCCCGGCCGCTGCCAGCAATCCTCGCGGAAGCGCTTCCCGCGATCCAGCCGCTCGACGAACGTGGTGATTTCGTCGTGCAGGTCGGACATGAACGCTTCCACCCGCTCACGCATCGCCGGCCCCTCCGCGCTCGGCACGCCACTCCCGCACCGCGTCGATGAACGCCCGCGCGTGGTCCACCGGCACGTCCGGGAGAATGCCGTGCCCGAGATTGGCGATGTGGCGCTGGCCGCCGAACGCGGCGAGCATCGCGTGCGTGCGCTCGCGGATGAGGCCGGGCTCGCCATAGAGCCAGCAGGGATCCAGGTTCCCCTGCAGCGCCACGTCGAACGCCTCGAGCCTGCGGCGTGCATGGGCCGCATCGGTCTGCCAGTCGATGCCCACCACGTCGGCGCCCGTGGCCCGCACGATCTCCTCCAGCGCCCATCCCGCGCCCGGCGCGAACACGATCACGGGCACGCCCGCCCCCGCCGCCGCCTGCGCTGCCCGGGCCAGATACGGCAAGGCGAACTCACGGAAATCCCGGGGACCGAGGGCGCCGGCCCACGATTCGAAGAGCTGCACGGCCTCGGCCCCCGCGGCCACCTGCGCCGCGAGAAAGTCGCCCACCGCGCGGGCGACACGGTTGAGCAGCCGGTGCATGCGCGCCCGGTCCTCTACCAGGAGGCGCTTCGTGCGGTTGAAGTTCTTCGAGCCGCCGCCCTCGATCATGTAACACGCCAGGGTCCACGGCCCGCCCGCGAACCCGATGAGCGGCACCCGTCCGCGCAGCTCGCGGCGGCACAGCCGGATCGCCTCGAGCACGTGGCCCAGACCCTCCTCGGGCGGCCGATCGACCAGGGCCTCGAAGTCGGCTGGCGTCCGGAGCGGACGGGTGAACCGGGGCCCCACGCCGTCGTCCACCGTGAGCTCCATGCCCATCGCCTGCGGCACCACGAGGATGTCGCTGAAGATGATGGCCGCGTCCACCTGGAGGATGTCTACCGGCTGCAGCGTCACCTCCACCGCCAGCTCCGGAGTGCGTACCATCGTGAGGAAATCGGCGCGGGCGCGCACGGCACGATACTCGGGCAGGTATCGCCCCGCCTGGCGCATCATCCACACTGGCGGACGCTCCACCGGCTCGCGCCGACAGGCGCGCAGAAAGAGATCGTTCATTCGAGCACGGAAAGAGGGTACGGCACGGAGGAGCGACGCGTGCCCCTAGAGCAGATCATCAACGGCTCGGGCCACCGCGCTGGCCGACACCTCCTCGGCCACCGCGTCCGCCATCCAGCCCACCTTGACGGCGGCCGCGGCCGTGGTGGGGCCGATCACCACCAGGAGCGGACGGTCCGCCGGCACCGCGCGACCGAGCAGCTCCATGACGCGCGGGCTGCCCACGACGAGCACCTCACCGGCCCGGGCCGCGGCCAGCGCCTCCGCGTCCGCGGCCAGAAAGGCGTGGTAGCAGACCACCTCGTCCACCATGATGCCGGCCGCGCGGAGCACCCGCGGCAGTTCCTCTCGATGCACGTCACCCGTGGGGAAGAGCACCGGCCCCGCGAGACCGGCGGCCAGCATCGCAGCCGCGAGGTCCCGCGCCGCCCCCTCGCCCGTAGCGACGTCGGGAATCCGTACCCGGCCGGGCCAGGCCGGTCCGAGCGCCGCGCGGGTGGCCTCCCCCGAAGCCCACGCCTGCCGGATGTACGGCGTGATACCGCGGGCGAGCAGCCGAAGGGCGAAGGAGCGGGCCGCGCGCGGCGAGGTGAACACCACGGCGTCGTAGGCGGCCAGACGGCCGATCGCCGCGTCCACCGGCCCCCAGTCCGGCGGCTCGCCGAAGCGGATGAGCGGCTGCTCCAGCACCCGCACACCCGCCGGGCGGAGTTCCTCCGCCAGCCCGGCGAGCGATCCGCGCCCGAGGGTCACGACCACGGTCGTCATGCGCCGCCCTCAGGACCACGGAGCGGCCCGCTGCGTCTTGAGGTCATGGAGAATCCGGTCCGCGCCGCGAGCGAGCAGTGTCTCCGCCGCCGCCTCGCCGAACGCCGTCGCATCGTCTCCGTCATCGACGACCCCCTCAGCATCGACATCGGCCGCGCGGGTCCCGTCCACGGAGACCGCGTTTCCGCGCAGCCGCAGCAACCAGCCTTTCGCGGCCTGCCGCACCTCGGCAAGCGCACCGATCGGCACCGAGCACCCGCCTTCGAGGCGGCGGAGCAGCGCACGCTCCGCCGTCACCGCGACTGCGGTGCCCTCGTCGTGGACCGCCTCGCGCGCAGCCGCCAGCACCAGAGCGTCGTCGGCGCGAGCCGTCACCGCCAACGCGCCCTGCCCCGGCGCGGGCAGCATCACATCCAGCGGCATCCGTTCGCCGATGCGCGCCGCGAAGCCCAGGCGCACGAGGCCCGCGGTGGCCAGGACCGTCGCCGCCCACTCGGGCGAGGCGTCCAGCCGGGCCAGTCGCGTGTCCACGTTGCCGCGGATGTCGACGACGGTCAGATCGGGCCGAGCCCGCTTGAGCTGCGCCCGGCGGCGCAGACTGCTCGTAGCGATGATGGCACGCGGCGGCACATCGCGCCAGAGGAGGGGGTGGCGTCCCACCAGGGCGTCGCGCGGGTCCTCGCGTGAACTCACGGCCGCGAGCCGGATGCCCGGCGGGAGAACCGTGGGCAGGTCCTTGAGCGAATGGACGGCAAGGTCGATGTGACCCGCGAGCATGGTCTCGTCGAGCTGGCGAGTGAAGAACGCGACGCCTCCCACGGCGGCCAGCGGGATATCCTGGATCACATCGCCGGTGGTGGTGATCTCGACTCGCTCTGTGGCGTACCCGCGCTCCGCCAGCAGCGCTCGGAC
The DNA here is from genome assembly GCA_049323575.1 of Gemmatimonadota bacterium. GTDB lineage: Bacteria > Gemmatimonadota > Gemmatimonadetes > Gemmatimonadales > GWC2-71-9 > JBMOPM01. The sequence goes on from JBMOPM010000173.1 coordinate 25,858, forward strand.
CCGTTCGGTCTGCCACAGTGCCAGCGCGCTCGCCCGCGTGCCCACCCGCAGGACCCGCGACGCGGCCGTACTCATCGGCGGTTCCGCGCCGTGAAACCGGCGCCAGACATGCGATCCACCCGGCTGGCCGCGTCGAGACCGGAGGCCAGCGTTTCGCCCACCGACACCCCATCGCGGAAACTGCCGGCGAGGGCCAGGCCGGGCCAGCGCTCCTCGAGGGCCCGAACGCACTCGCGGATGCGGCGGTAGCCCACCACGTACTGCGGAATGGCGCGAGGCCGGCGAATCACCCGCGAGAACACCGGAGCGCCGCTGCAGTCGAGGAGCTCCATCAGCTCCTCGGTGACGAGCTGCACCAGCTGATGATCCGGTCGGTCAAGCAGTTCCACGTTGCGCTCACCGCCCACGAACGCCGTGAGCAGCACGTGCCCGTCCGGCGCCCGCCCCGGGAAGAGCGTCGACGAGAACAGCGCGCCCAGCACGCGGCGCCGCTCCACCGCGGGCGCGAGAAATCCGAAGCCATCGAGCGGATGCCCCACTTCGTTCCGCCGAAACCCCAGGGCTACGACCGCAACCGGCGCGTAGCGGATCTCCTCCAGCGCCGCGGCGTCGGGCCCGATGCCGGCCAGCAGCCCGGCGAGCGACCACGCCGGCGCTGCCACCACCACCGCGTCGAACGCGCCTTCGTCGCCGCGCCGCGTGCGGATGCGCCAGCCAGCGCCGAGCCGGCCAATCTCGGTCACCGGCGTCTCGAGCTTGAGCCGATCGCCGAGCTGGTGCGCCAGCCGTCGCGGCAGCGCGGCGAGTCCCTCGCGGAAAGACCAGAGCCCGCTCTCGAACGCGCCGTCGCCCCCGGCGCGGCGGCGTCCTAGACCCTTGATCACGGACCCGTACTCCCGCTCGAGCCGCGCGAGGCGCGGCAAGGCGAACTGCACCGAGAGGCGCTCGGGGTCGCCGGCCAGGAGGCCGGAGACGAGAGGGTCCACGAGGTACTCGAGCACCTCCTGGCCCAGGCGGCGGCGGGTGAAGTCGGCGACACTCTCATCCACGCCGTCGGGCGACGGCGTGATGAACGGCTCCCGTGCCAGACGAAGCTTGGCCCCCGCGGACAGTAGCGCCGAGGCGAGCAGCTCGCTGGGCGACAGCGGCAGAGCCATCAGCCTGCCATCTCGCACGACGAAGCGCGCTCGCGCGGCCGGGTTGGCCGGGATGCGCTCCTCGGCCAGCCCCAGGTCGGCGAGCGCATCCCGCGCCGCGAGAGGGAGGTGGGTGATGGTGTTGGGCCCGGTCTCCACCAGCCAGCCGCCATCGCGGATGGTCCGGATCACGCCGCCGGGCTCGGCGTCGCGCTCGAACACGGTCACGTCGTGGCCGAGGCGGGCCAGGCGCCAGCCCGCGGCGAGGCCGGCGATGCCCGCTCCAACCACGCCGACGCGGACGGTCATCCTGCGGCGACGCGCGCCATGGCCTGCGCGACCGCCGATTCAAAACAAGAGCGCTCCACGGCGCCGTGCACCGAGGAGGTGAAGGCCGCCTCGAACTGCGAGGCCGGGAGGTAGACCCCGCCGTCGAGCATCGCCTGGAAGAAACGGCTGAAGGCGGCGCGATCACTGGCCTTCGCCTCGACGTAGTTGCGAACCGGCCCCGCGTGGAAGAACGGCGTCAGCATCGTGCCCACACGCTGCACCACGAGCGGCACGCCGGCGTTCGCCGCCACCCGCTCCAGCACCGCCTGCGCCGCCGCGGCCCAGCACTCGGCCGCGTCCCAGGCCCCGTCGCGCTCCAGCACCGCGAGCGTGGCGAGACCGGCCGCCATCGCCAGCGGGTTGCCGCTCAGCGTGCCCGCCTGATAGACGGGTCCCGCCGGCGCGATGAGGTTCATGAGCTCACGACGCCCGCCGTAGGCCGCGGCCGGAAGCCCGCCGCCAACCACCTTGCCGAGGCAGGTCAGGTCAGGCGCAATGCCGTACAGCACCTGCGCGCCCTGGCGATGCACGCGCCAGCCGGTCATCACCTCGTCGAACACGAGCAGCGCGCCGTACCGCTCGGTCACCGCGCGCAGGCCTTCGAGAAACCCTGGCATGGGCGGAACGAGCCCCATGTTGCCCGCCACCGGCTCGATTAGCACCGCCGCGATCCGATCGCCGTGCGACCGGAAGAGATCTTCCACCGCGGTCAGGTCGTTGTAGGGGACGACGAGCGTGTCGGCCACCGTGGCGGCCGTCACGCCGGGCGAGTCGGGGAGCCCGAGCGTCGCGACGCCGGAGCCCACGGCCGCGAGGAGCGCATCCGCATGGCCATGATAGCAGCCGTCGAACTTGACGATGGCGGCGCGGCCCGTCGCAGCGCGCGCGAGCCGCACCGCACTCATCACCGCCTCGGTGCCGGAACTCACGAACCGCACCATCTCGATGGCCGGGAACGTGTCGATCACCCGCTCGGCGAGCCGGAGCTCGGCCTCCGTGGGCGCGCCGTACGTGGTCCCGCGCTGCGCCGCCTCGGTGATCGCCTGCACCACCTCGGGATGCGCATGACCCAGGATCAGCGGCCCCCACGAGAGGACGAGGTCCACGTAGCGGTTGCCGTCCACATCTTCGAGCCAGGGCCCCTCGCCCCGCGCCACGAAGCGCGGCGTCCCGCCCACGCTGCGGAAGGCACGCACCGGGCTGTTCACGCCGCCGGGCAGGAGCTCACGAGATGCGGCGAAGAGCTGCTCCGATCGCGCCGTCGCCGACCGCGCGGCGCCGGTCTCGGCCGAAGTCCACGTCATGCGCCGTCCCGGAGCCAGCGCGCCACGTCCGCCGCGTGATAGGTGATGATCGCATCCGCACCGGCCCGGCGCATGCCGATGAGCGTCTCCAGCACGACGCGGCGCTCGTCGATCCACCCCCGCTCCGCGGCCGCCTTCACCATCGCGTATTCACCGCTCACGTTGTAGGCCACGACCGGCCGCGTGGTCGCCTCGCGCACCGCGCGTACCACATCGAGATAGGCCAGCGCAGGCTTGACCATCAGCATGTCCGCTCCCTCGGCCTCATCCAGCGCCGCCTCGGTGAGCGCCTCACGCACGTTCGCGACATCCATCTGGTACTGCCGCCGGTCGCCGAAGGCGGGAGCGCTCCCCGCGGCATCGCGGAAGGGACCGTAGTACGCGCTGGCATACTTCACCGCGTAGCTCAAGATGGCGACGTCGGTGTATCGGTCGGCATCCAGCGCTGCGCGGATCGCCTTCACCATCCCGTCCATCATGCCGCTCGGCGCCACGATGTCGGCGCCCGCTGCCGCGTGGGACCGGGCCACGCGCCCGAGCAGCTCGAGCGTCGCATCGTTGTCCACCTCGTCGCCGCGGAGGACGCCGCAGTGGCCATGGCTCGTGTACTCGCAGCAGCACACGTCGGTGATGAGCAGGAGATCGGGCGCACGGTCGCGGATGCGGCGCAGCGCCCGCTGCACGATGCCATCGTCGGCGAAGTTCTCGCTGCCGACCGCGTCCTTGTACGCCGGGATGCCGAAGAGGATCACGGCCGGGATGCCGAGCGCGACGAGCCGGTCCACCTCGCGATCGAGGACCTCGTCCACCGAGCGCTGGCAGACGCCGGGCATCGACGGCACCTCGCGCTCCACGCGCTCGCCGTGCACGACGAAGAGCGGCTGGATCAGGTGCGCCGCCTCCAGGGTGTGCTCGCGGATCAGTCGGCGGACGGCTTCACTCCGGCGGAGGCGGCGCGGCCGGTGGATCGGGAAAACGGTCACGGAAACGCCTGACTGCGGTCTGGGTGATCAGGTGGGCGTGAGGATCAGCTGGACATCGACGGCAAGAAGCTGTACCGGCGCCGGGACGCCGGTCAAGCACGGAAGGTGCCGGAATCCCGGGTCAGTAGAACCCCGCAGGGAGCGCCCGGCTGGCAGCCACACCATAGCGGGTGAGCATGGTCGTCACCGCCTCCGCGATGACGTGCTCGACGTCGGCGTCGGAGATGACCAGGTCGGTCAACAGAAACCCGGGCCAGAAGACCAGCTCGGTGATCATGCCAAGGAACTGGCGCGCGGCGAGAGGCACGTCGCCGATGACCAGCGTGCCGGCCGCGATCTCCGCGGACAGGTAGCGCTGCAGGCGATCGAGATATGACGCCATGCCGCGTTCGAACAGCGCCCGCCCCAGTTCGGGGAAGCGCGGGGCCTCGGCGATGATGACGCGGAACAGGGGGACCGTGTTGGGCTGGCGAAGCAGCCGCGCGTAATCATGTCCGATGGCGAAGAGTCCGGCGCGGGGATCGCCGGCCGGGGGAAGCGACCGGTCCTGGCCCGGCTCCGCTTCCCAGAGCCGCTCCAATATCGCGCCGAACAAGGCCGCCTTGGTGGGGAAATGTTTGAAGAGCGTGCCCGTCGAGATGCCGGCGGCCCGCGCCACGTGCTGCAGCGTGGTCCGGTCGTAGCCGTGGTCGAGGAAAACGGCGATGGCCGCGTCCAGCGCAGCGCACCGCTTTGCAGCCTTGACTCGCTCGCGGTATTCCTCGACCGGCATGGTGGCTCTCCTGGATGGCCGCGGGCGGGGCACGCGGGTAGGTAAGTCACCTGACTTGACACGCACTGTCGGCGCTGATATCATAAGCCAAGCCACTTCACTTGGCCAGTGCAGACATCCTTGGGTCGGCGCTGGCCGAGTGGGCGGGATCATCCATGCGCAACCCACGCGAGGCGTCGCGGCCGCGGCGGCTCGCGTGCGTGTTTCAACGAATCACTCCACACGATCATGCTGAAGACACCTGCGTACGCCGCCCAGTCCGCCACGACGCCCCTTGCGCCATTCTCCATCGAGCGCCGTGAGCCCGGTCCGCACGATGTGCTGATCGACATCCTGTACTGCGGAGTCTGCCACTCCGACATCCACCAGGCCCGCAACGAGTGGGGCGGGTCGATCTACCCGATGGTGCCGGGACACGAGATCATCGGCCGTGTGGCGCAGGTAGGCGGCGCCGTGACGAAATGGAAGGTCGGTGACACCGTGGGCGTCGGCTGCTTCGTCGACTCGTGCCGGGAATGCGCGGCATGCCGGGAGGGCGAGGAACAGTACTGCGAGCAGGGGGCGACGTTCACCTACAACAGCCGTGAGCGCGACGGGAAGACGCCCACCTACGGCGGCTACTCGACCCGCATCACGGTGGACGAGCATTACGTCGTGCGCATCCCCGGCAACCTGCCCCTCGAACGCGCCGCCCCGCTCCTCTGCGCCGGTATCACGACCTACTCGCCGCTCCGCCGGTTCGGCGTCGAGCCGGGCGACGAGGTCGCCGTCGTAGGGCTCGGCGGCCTGGGCCACATGGCGGTCAAGCTGGCGAAGGCGATGGGCACGCGGGTGACCGTGCTCAGCCACTCACCCGGCAAGCGTGACGACGCGTTTCGCCTGGGTGCAGCCGACTTCATCGCGACGAAGGATCCCGGGGTCTTCACGACCAATGCCCGGCGGTTCGACTTCATCCTCGACACCGTGTCCGCCCAGCACGACTACAACGCGTACCTCGGTCTGCTCCGCCGCAACGGCACGATGGTGCTGGTGGGGCTTCCCGAGCCCGCGCCGCTGTCGGCGGCGCCGCTCATCATGGGCCGGCGCCGCCTCGCGGGGTCGCTGATCGGCGGCATCCAGGAGACGCAGGAGATGCTCGACTTCTGCGCCGAGCATGGCGTGGCGGCCGACGTGGAGGTGATCTCGATGCCGCAGATCAACGAGGCATACGAGCGCACGATCAAGGGGGACGTGCGCTACCGGTTCGTGATCGACCTCGCGAGCCTCAAGGAAGGGTGAGCGCGGCAATCGGCAACCGCCGCACCCGCACACCCGTCAGTGCGAACAGCGCGTTGGCCACGGCCGGCGCGATGGGCGGCGTGCCCGGCTCTCCCACGCCCCCCGGGTCGGCGGTGCTCGACACCAGATATGTCTCCACCGCCGGCATCTGGTTCATGCGCAGCATCGGATAGTCGTGGAAGTTCGAGGGACGGGCGCGGCCGTTCTCGATGGCGACTTCGCCGAAGAGCGCGGCCGTGAGCCCGTAGACCATCGCCCCTTCGATCTGCGCCCGGACCGTATCGGGATTGATCACGATGCCGCAGTCGACGGCGCTCACCACGCGGTGCACCCGCGGCGTGCCGTCGGGGTTGAGTGACACCTCGGCCACCTGGGCCACCCACGTGCCGAACGACTCGTGTACCGCGATGCCCCGGGCGCGCCCCGGCGGCAGCGGCGTCCCCCAGCCGGCTTTCTCCGCCGCGAGATCGAGCACGCCCAGGTGGCGCGGCGAGCCTTTCAGCAGCTCACGGCGGAAATAGTACGGGTCCGCGCCGGCCAGGTGGGCCAGCTCGTCCACGAAGCTTTCACACGCGAAGGCGGTGTGGGTGTTGCCCACGGATCGCCAGAAACCGACCGGGACGCCCACGTCCGCCCGCGCGCAGCTCACCTCCAGGGCGGGCACGGCGTAGGGCGTCCCCACGGCGCCCTCGATCGACGTCGGGTCGACGCCGTGCTCCAGCAGCCCCATGCGGTTCGCGAGCCACTCGGGCAGCCAGCCCGGCATGAACCGGGCGAGGATCGACGGCACGACGATCCGGTGCTTCCACGCCACGGCGGCGCCGGCCTCGTTCACCGCGCCGCGCATCACGTGGTAGCTCGCGGGCCGGTAGAAATCGTGCCGGATGTCGTCCTCGCGAGTCCAGATCACCTTGACCGGCGCCCCCACCGCCTTCGACGTCTCCACCGCTTCGGCGACGAAGTCCATCTCCGCGCGGCGGCCGAACCCGCCGCCGAGCTGCGTGGTGTGCACCGTCACCCTGTCGCGCGGCAGACCGCTGAGCCGGGCTGCGAGGCCGTGTGCGCCCCCGCCCAGCATCCGGGGCGCCCACTGGATCTGCGTGGGCGCCCAGACCGTGCAGGAATCCGGCTTCACGTCGGCGGCGCAGGTCATCGGCTCCATGGTGGCATGGGCCAGATAGGGCAGCTCGTAGATCGCCTCGAGGGTCCGGGGCGCCCGGGCGAGTGCCGCGTCGACGTCGCCGTCACTGCGGACCACGGGCGCCTCGCCCGCGGCCAGTGTCTTGAAGCGCTCGGTGATCTCGGCGCTGCTCAAGGTCGCGAGCGGCCCTTCGTCCCACATCACCACGAGCGCGTCGCGTCCCTTTTTCGCCGCCCAGAACCCGTCGGCCACCACGGCCACCCCGCTGGAGATGGCCACCACATGCCTGACGCCGGGCACGGCGAGGGCCGGCGCCGGATCGAAGCTCTTGAGCTTACCGCCAAAGACCGGACAGCGCGCCACGACGGCGGTGAGCATCCCCGGAACGGCGACATCGATGGCGAAGACCGGCTCGCCGGTGACGATGGCCGGCGAGTCCAGCCGCGGCACGGCCTTGCCGATGAGGCGGAACTCACGCGGGTCGCGGAGCGTCACCTTCTCCGGCACCGGCAACTGTCCGGCGAGGTCGGCCAGCTCGCCATAGGTGGCCCGGCGATCGGTCGCATCGTGGTGAACGACGCCCTGGCTGGTGCGGCACGTGGCGGGGTCGACGTTCCACTGCCGGGCCGCCGCCGCAATCAGCATCAGTCGCGCCCTGGCCCCGGCCTCACGCAGCGGGACCCATGCGTTGCGCACCGAGGTGCTTCCGCCGGTGCCCTGCATGCCGCGCATCATGGCGTTGGCGTACGCCGCGCCGGCGGGCGCCCGCTCGAAGCGGACCATCGACCAGTCCGCATCGAGCTCCTCGGCCACGAGCATCGGCAGCGCGGTGGTGACGCCCTGCCCCATCTCCGACCGATCCACGACGATGGTGACGCTGCCGTCGGGCCGGATGCGAAGCCACGCGTTGGGGGCGAAGGGGGCATCGGTGGCCGGCTGACTGGGGGTGCGGTTGCAGCCGGGCAGCGTGATGGCGATGGTGAGCCCGGCCCCTGCCGCTGCGCCAGCCTTGAGGAAGTCACGGCGGGTGAATGCGGTGCTCATGGTGCGGCCCCCGCATTCGCCGTGAGCACGACCTCGCCGGCCGCGCGATGGATCGCGCGGCGAATGCGCGCGTAGGTACCGCAGCGGCACAGGTTGCCGGACATCGCGGCATCGATGTCCGCGTCGGTGGGGCGCGGCACCCTGGCCAGCAGCGCAGCCGCCTGCATGATCTGGCCGGTCTGGCAGTAGCCGCACTGGGCCACCTGCTCCGCGAGCCAGGCCCGCTGGAGCGGATGCCCGCCGTCGGGCGAGAGCCCCTCGATGGTCGTGACCGCCTTGCCGGCCACGGCGGCGATCGCCACCGAGCAGGACCGGACGGCCTCCCCGTCGAGGTGCACGGTGCATGCGCCACACTGGCCGATGCCGCAGCCGAATCTGGTCCCCCGTGCGCCGATCGTGTCGCGCAGCACCCAGAGGAGGGGCGTGTCCGCCGGCACGTCGACCGACGCCGGCCGGCCATTGAGCGTGAACTGGATCATCAGGATCTCCTCTCGCGACTCGCCCGCGCTCGAGACGCAACGCTCACCGACCGCACACCGGCACAACGGTCAGTTACCGCCTGCCGCTCGCGGTGCCCCTGCCGCTACCGGCAGATCCTCCCGCTCCGACCACTCGTTCCATGCGCCCGTGTAGATGCGGACGCGGGGATAGCCGAGCAGGTACCGCAGCGCGAAGTGGACGTGACTGGCCTCGGTGCCCGTGTTGCAGTAGACGATCACATCCTTGTCCGGCGTGATGCCCTGCGCTTCGTAGCTCGCCCGCAGCTCCTCGGGGCGCTTCCATACGTTGCCGAACTCCCGCCGCTCCAGATCCGACTTCCATGGATGGTTGATCGCCCCCGGGATGTGCCCCCGGCGCAGCTGCGCGCCCGCCTGCCCCGCGTACTGTTCCGGGCTGCGCGCATCGACCAGCACCGTGCCCGGCCGGCCCAGCGCGGCGCGGAGCTCGGCCAGCGTGACGGCCTCGGGCCGGAAGGGCCGCGAGGGAAAGCGGCCCGGCACCTTCGGCGGATACTTCTGCGTGAGCGGCCGATGCTCCACCTGCCAGGCGAAGTAGCCGCCATCGAGCAGGTATACCGCCGGATGCCCGAAGCTCGCCAGCAGCCAGGCAAGGAAGGTAGCATCGATGTCCCGGCTTTCGCCCGCGGAATAGATCACGACGGGCCGGTCGATGCGGATGCCGAGCCGGGTGAAGAGCTCCACGTACGCCGCGGGCGACAGCAACTGGCTGGGCAGTCCGTCGCGCGTGGCGCGGAGTCCTTCGACGTGCACATAGGCCGCGCCGGGCAGGTGACTCTCGAGGTAGGTGAAGACGTCCTCCCGGATATCGATGACCGTGAGCGGGGTTCTCGCATCGAGCAACCGTGCGAGCTCGGCCGTCGAGATCAGCCGCGGGTGCGGCGCGGCCAGCAGCATGGCCGCGAGCAACAGACCGTTCACGGCCCGCCCCGGGTGGAATCCGCCGGGAACCCCATCACCTCCCGCTCCATCTCGAGGTAGACCCGCACCGCGTTGCGGCGCCGGCGCGAGTTGCGGGAGACGGGGCGATCCGCATCGGACGGCGGCAGCGCGGCCGTGGCTTTGCCCAGCGGCACGCCCCTTTCGACGGCGTCGCGCATCGTCGCGCGGAGTTCAGTGAGATACGCCCGCGTGCGGGCCACCAGGCTGTCGCTTCCGCCGGGCGGGATCGTGCCGTGCCCGGGCACGATGACCCGCGGAGCGAGGCTGTCGATCAGGTCGAGTGCCCGCAGCATGCCGGCGGAACTCCCGTCCACTACCATCGTCACCCCGTCGTTGAGGATCAGGTCGCCGGGGAAGAGCACCCGGCTCTGCGGCAGCCACAGCATGAGATCGCCGGCCGAGTGCGCGACGCCCGGATGGATGAGCACCATCGTGACCCCGCCCAGGCGCAGCGTGTCCACGCCGGTCACGGGCCGATCGGGCACGTCCGCGTACTCGAACCCGATCAGCTCCTGCAGTCCCACTACGCGGTCCCAGTCCGCCAGCATCGCGTCGAGCCCGTTCTCGGCCGCGAGCGTATGCCGCTCCGGATGCGCGGCCACCCGTGCCCCGGCCTCGCGGAGCACGTTCGTGCCGAACTGCATGTCGGGGTGATGCGCGTAGAGCACGAACCACTTGAGGGGCTGCGACGTCACCCGGCGAACCACGGCGAGAAAGGCCCGCGCATGCGCGGGGCTCCACAGCCCGCCCACGGCCACGACGCCCTCGCGCGTCACGACGAACCCGGCGTTGGGCCGGCCCTCCGCACCTTCACCGTGGCCCAGGACGGCGTACACGTCGGGCGCCAGCCGCCGCAGCTCGAGCGGCCGATCGACCCCGGGCGGAGTCTGCGCGGCGAGCGGCGGGATCAGGAGAACGAGGACTGCCAGGATGAATCGACGCATGCCTGGCTGTGTTCCATGTGGCTCGTCTGCGCCCGGGGGCCTACGCCGTCGCAAAGGCGATGTTCACCGACTGCGTGAACACTGATCCCTTCGTGTCCGTCCACCTGATCGTGAGCGGCCCCTCTTCGACGGCCCGGAGGGAGAAGCTCACGAACGGGTCGCGGCTCACACCCGAGGTCCACACGAAATGCGCCACCTGCCGGCCGGCGTACTCCACCACGACGTCCTTGATGAACCACGCCGGAATCGGCTCGCCTTCCCGGGTGCGGAAGAAGCCGGTGTCCATCGGGTGGGTCACGATCGCATTGACCGTGATGATCTCGCCCTTGGTGATCCGGGCCGGAATCCGGATCCGCGCCTCACCGATCTCGTATGCCATCGGCTCACCCGCACCCGTTGAGGGTGACCATCACCTTCGCATATCCCGCCCACACCTGCCCATCGCTGGTCTCGGCGATAGCGCGCACCCACGTCGTGCGCTTCATCTTGATCCGGGTCTGGATCGCCACTTCGCCGATCGCGGGGGTGAGTTCGAACGCGGCCAGGTGCGGATCGGGATTGTGATCGACGATCAGGTGGACGCCCTTGACGTAACTGGCCTCCGTCATGGGAAGGTCGCTCTCGATCATCACCGGCACCACGCGCCCGTCCTCCGCCACGGCCGGCATGTCGAGGTCCACGTGGCCGCGGCGGATCGGCCGGTCCCCGAAGAGATCGTGCAGGAGCTTGCGGATTTCGTCGTTCGGGATCTCGGGTTCGTCGGGCTCCGACGCCGCAACGGGTCGGATCCCGGCGCCGCCCAGGGTCAGAAGACCGAGGGCCGTGACGGAGGCCTGCAGAAAGCGACGGCGGGAGGGATCAGCCATCGGAATCATGGATTGCTCCCTGCTGAGATCAGCGCGACAGCAACAAGCGATACTCGCTCACATCCTGCGCCGCGTACGTTCCCTTCGCGGCCGCCTGCTCCACCGACGCACCGTACCGCGAGGCCTGGCTGATGTCCGGCACGTACACCCGGGCGATCGGACCGGCGGTCACCACCGGACCGGTCACGATCGCGCGGAACGTCGTGCCGGTGATGCGCGATACGTACCCCCGGTACGCCGGAGACACAACGACGGAATCGATCGGGCCGCCATCCACCTGAATCATGACGGCGCCGTCGTTGCCGTTGGGGGATTGGAAGTTGACCGTCAGCACACCGGGCACGTTCGGGCTGACGCCGCCGCCCCCGCTGTCGCCACAGCCCGCGAGCGCCGCCACGACGGCGACGAATCCGCAGACGACTGCTCGCCTCATCGTTGCGCCTCCGGGGGCTTGCCCTTCGCCGGTTTGCCGAAGGTCGGGCTGCTGAGTGCCTTGGCCATCACCTCCGGCGAGGGCGTGACGCCGTTCCGATCGAGATAGGCCAGGAAATCACCAAGGTCATACACGCCGTTCCGGTTGCCGGTGAGATCCAGGAACGTACGCTGGGCCGGCGTCAGCACCGGGTTGCCGAGGATATCCGCGACGACGTCGCTCTGGACGAGCTGCACCTCCGGCGTGAACCCGGCCGTCACCGCGAATGGGCGATTCATCCTGAGCACCAGCGTGGTCGAGAAGCTGGTGGTGTCGCCCCGCCATCCGGTGAAGATCTGTCCGCTGGGGACCGTGGCCGTGAGCGTCACCTGCGTCCCCTCGGCGAGGAAGATGCCGCCCCCCAGGTTACCCGCCACGCTCGCCCCGATGGTCCCGTTCCCGAACTCGATCGTGGCCATGAGCTGGTGCTCGACCGCGAGGACCGCGGTGAGCGTATCGCCCGTCGGCCGCACGGCGAACGTCTGCGCCCTGGGCCCGCCATTGCTCCACGAGAGGAACCGCCCCCGCGAGCGGCCGTCGGTCGAGAGCTGGATCGAGTCCACCGCCACGGTCACCTGATCGCCCGGAGCGAGTACGTCGTCATAGCGCTGGTAGGCCTGGCCGTTCACCTTGACGAAGAACCCCGGCTGCGTGGTCGCGAACACCGAACGCGGTGCCCGGACGAAGCGGAAGCGGATCACGCTGTCGGGGAGCTGGGCGATCTGGTCGATGGCGAAGCCGGCGAACACGCCGGCGTTGTCGACCGGGCTGGGATTGGTCATCGCCGAGAGCCGGGTGTTGCCGGTGGCACCGGGGAACGGATCCCCGGTGTCGCCGCGGTTGCGGCTGCCCGGCGTGCGCAGCTGGTTCAGGCCGTCCGCCTGCAGCAGGGCGACGCCCTGATTCTGGCCCGTGTTCACCCGGTTGTTCCTGAGGCCGGCCGCCACCCGATCGGCGTCGATACGCCATACGAGGAGGCCCGGCGCCTTGCGCCGCCAGGTGGTGCCAGCACCGCCGCGGGTGAGCATCACCGAGTCGCTCTCGAGCGCCTGCCGGTTCTCCAGGAGGTAGTAGATGTTGGCCGAGCCGGACGGACGGTGGTAGAAGATGGTATCCGATACCTGCACTGGGCCGGTGGTCACCACGCGGGTGCTGACCAGGGTGTCGACCACCCCCCAGCCCAGCTCGAGCAGCGACCACGCGTCGTAGCTCGCGGGGCTGAACGGCGCCGAATAGTTGCCGCTGCCCATCAGGCCCCACTCGCCGATCCCCTCGGTGCCGGAGGTGGAGGCATCGGTGTCGTAGAGGTCCGGCAGGCCGAACGCATGGCCGGTCTCGTGGGCCACGGTGCCGATCGGCATGATGAAGTTGCCGTCGCAGGCGTTCGCGCCGCCCACCGCGCTCTGGATGGTGTAGTCGTTGACGGTGATGTACTGCTGTCCCCGGGCGGCGGCAGCAGCGCTGTTGCTGCGCGTCTTGGTGACGAACGGCGAGCCGTTGTTCCAGCCCGCGATGACGAAGCGGTGGGCCCAGATGCCGTTCGTGCGGCAGGCCCCGTCCACCTTGGGCTGCAGGAAGGTGACGAAGTCCACCACCCCGTCATCATCGGCCGAGTTGGGAATGCCATCGGGCCCGTCGTTGTCATACTGCGCCCAGACGGTTGCGGAATCGGGCCCGTTCGAGACCTTGGTCAGGACCTCGATCAGCAGCGACCCGAAGCGCCGGCCGCCATCCGCGCAGTGGATGACGCCGTTGCAGCCGTTCTCGTAGTACACCGAGGTCGTGTCCGCACGGGTCCAGGGGAAGACCCGACCCTGCAGGGTAATCGACCCGCGGGAGAGCTTCTCGTAGTACGTCTTCAGGCTGTAGGGACGCGGGTTCTGGGGCGGACCCGAGGGCGTCGGCGTGAAGAACAGCTCCTGGTAATCCTCCACCGGATAGGGCGGCGGCACGTCCGTGAAGGCAATCGGCAACACCGGCACGAAGTACGTGCCGGTCACCCGCTTGGCGCCCGGGATGCTTGGTGCGCCCAGCGCCGAGGGGGCGAGTCGCACCGGCCCGCCCGTCAGCCCCGCATTGAGGGTGCGCACGTCGCCGGCCCGCAGCAACTCGCGGCGCTCGGCCCGGATCAGGCGGGTGCGTCGGCGCCAGGCCCCGTCGGGACTGAAGTCCATCCCCGGCAGCTCGAAGCGGCCGGGCACCGGCGTCCCGACGAAGCCCTGGGCCCGCGCCTCCGGGGTGACCCCGGCCACGAGCAGCAAGGCCAGAACCGAGGCGCCCATCCGGACCGGGGCGCGGCAGCGTGCTGGCGGGAATGGGAGCATATGGGGCAGAATCTAATGCGCTGGGGGCCCGGGCGCGGGAGACCAGCGGAATCAATACGCAGTAACAGACCTGCAGCATACCGCCGGCCGCGGCGACCCGCGACCGTGCTTGTGGACTGCGCGCCGCATCGCTAGGTTAAGCTCTTCTGTCATATGGCGATGAGCGTATCTGGACGCCGCCCGGACACCTAGCGCATCGAGGGCACGTGGACACCCAGACCCTGCAACAGGTCGCACTCTTCGAGAAGTGCCGCCAGTTCACCAAGGCGCGTGAGGTTCAGGCCGCTGGGCTGTACCCCTATTTCAAGCCGATCTCCGAGTCCGAGGACACGGTCGTCGTCATCGAGGGGAAGAAGCGGATCATGCTGGGGTCGAACAATTACCTCGGCCTGACCCATCACCCCAAGGTGCTCGAGGCCGCGGGCCGTGCCCTGCATCGCTACGGCTCGGGATGCACCGGCAGCCGGTTCCTGAACGGCTCGCTCGACCTGCACGAACAGCTCGAACACGCCCTCGCGACCTTCCTCGGCAAGGAAGACGTCATCGTCTTCTCCACCGGGTATTCCGCCAACCTGGGTCTCATTTCCGGCCTGCTGGGCCGCGGGGAGACGGTCTACCTCGACAAGCTGGACCACGCCTGCATCGTCGACGGCGCCAAGCTCTCCTTCGGCGAGACGGTCCGCTTCAATCACGGCGACTACGCCCAGCTCGAGCGCATGCTGGAGCGCAACCGCACCGGCCGCGGCACCATGGTCGTGGTGGACGGCGTGTACTCCATGGAGGGCGACATCGCCGACATCCCGGCGCTCGCGCGCATCTGCCGCAAGTACGGCACCGCCCTCGTGGTGGACGACGCGCATGCCCTCGGCGTGATCGGGCCCAAGGGCGACGGCACGGGCGCCCACTTCGGCATGCAGGACGACGTCGACATCATCGCCGGCACCTTCTCCAAGTCCCTGGCGTCCATCGGCGGCTTCGTGGCCGCGAGCGAGAGCGTGACCCACTACCTGCGCCATCACAGCCGGCCGTTCATCTTCACGGCCGCGCTGCCACCGGCCAACACCGCGGGCGTCCTCGCCGCGCTGGAGCTGGTCCGCACGGAGCCGGAGCGCCGCGACCGGCTCTGGGCGAACGCCCGGCGCCTGCAGGAAGGCTTCCGCTCGCTGGGCTTCGACATCGGGTCCACGCAGACGCCGATCGTGCCCGTACTCATCGGCCCGCTGGAGAAGACGTTCCTGATGTGGCGCAAGCTGTTCGACGCCGGCGTCTTCACCAACCCCGTGGCGCCACCCGCCGTGCCGCCCTCGCAGTGCCGGCTCCGCACCAGCGTCATGGCCACGCACACGTTCGACCAGATCGACTTCTGCCTCGAGGCGTTCGCCCGGATCGGGCGCGAGCTGGGGGTCATCTGAGCGGACCGGTCACGGTCCGCCAGGTCGCGAGCGGTCGAGACCTCCGGCGCTTCATCGACTTCCCATACAGACTCCACGCGCGGGACCCGCTCTGGGTCCCGCCGTTGCGTCAGGACGTGGCGTTCCTGCTGGACCGCGCCCGGAACCCGTTCTTCGAGCACGGCGAGGCCGAGTACTTCCTGGCCGAACGGAACGGCGCGGTGGTGGGTCGCATCGCCGCGATCATCAACCGGCTGCACAACGAGACCCACCACGACAAGGTGGGCTTCTTCGGCTTCTTCGAGTCGATCGACGATCAGGCCGTGGCCTCCGCTCTGCTCGACCAGGCCGCGGCGTGGCTCAAGGCCCGGGGCTTCGACACCATCCGCGGCCCCGCCTCCTTCTCGGTCAACGACGAGTGCGGCCTGCTGGTAGACGGCTTCGACACGCCGCCCACGGTCATGATGCCGCACAACCCGCGCTATTACGTAAGCCTCATCGAGCGCGCGGGCTTCAGCAGCGCCAGGAACCTGCTGGTCTACGAGGGCGGCACGCCGGAGCGCTTCACCCCCGTTCCCGAACGGCTGGCACGCGGGACCGAGCTGATCCGCCAGCGGCAGGGCATCACCCTGCGGCCGCTCGAGCTGGGGCGGCTGGACGCCGAGATCGAGACGATCAAGGAGATCTACAACGAGGCGTGGGAAGCCAACTGGGGCTTCGTCCCCATGACCGACAAGGAGATCGACCACCTGGCCAGGGCCTTCCGGCCGATCGTGGTCCCCGAGCTCGTGCCCTTCGCCGAGAAGGACGGCAAGGCCATCGCCTTCGGGATCGCGATTCCCGACATCAATGTGGTGCTCCGGAAGAACCGCAACGGCCGCCTGCTGCCGGCCGCGCTCGAGCTGCTCTGGAAGATCCGGACGCGTCGCATCACCCGTTGCCGCATCCTGCTCCTCGGCATCCGGCCCGAGTGGCGCAACCGCGGCGTGGACGCGATGCTGTATCACTGGATCTGGACCCGGGGCGGCGAGCTGGGTTACCGCTGGGGCGAGGCCGGCTGGATCCTCGAGGACAACGTGGCGATGAACGCCGCGCTCGAGAAGATGACCTTCCGCGTCTACAAGACCTATCGCCTCTACGACCGGCCGCTATGAGGGCGCTGGTGACCGGGGCCACCGGCTTCGTGGGTGGCCATCTCGTCCGGCGGCTCCACGCGACCGGCCATGAAATCACCGCCCTGGTTCGTTCACCCACCAGGGCGGCGGCGCTCGCACCGTTCGGCGTCCGGCTGGTGCGGGGCGACCTGGCCGATGCCGCCGCGCTCCGCGAAGCAGTCACCGGGCAGGATGTAGTGTTCCACGTGGCGGGCGTCGTGGCCGCGCCGAACGAGGCCGAGTTCCTGCGCATCAACCGCGAGGGGACCGCGGCAGTGCTCGACGCGGCCGCCCGCGCGGG
This sequence comes from Gemmatimonadota bacterium, assembly GCA_049323575.1. Taxonomy (GTDB): domain Bacteria; phylum Gemmatimonadota; class Gemmatimonadetes; order Gemmatimonadales; family GWC2-71-9; genus JBMOPM01. The sequence continues at coordinate 42,758 of JBMOPM010000173.1, forward strand.
TGCACCGCGGTTTGTCCTCGTCTCCTCGATGGCGGCCGCCGGCCCGAGCCCGAGAGGCAGACCGCGCGCGGCGTCGATGCCGATGGAGCCCCTCACCGCCTACGGCCGCAGCAAGCGCGCCGCCGAGGAGCTGGTGCGGTCGAGCCATCTGGCCTGGACGATCATCCGCCCGCCGATGGTCTATGGCCCCGGCGATCGCGAGGTGTTCAAGATCTTCCAGCTCGCCGCGCGGGCCCTCGGTCTCGTGCCGGTCTTCGGTGACGGCTCGCAGGAGCTGTCCGCCGTCTACGGCCCCGACCTGGCTGCCGCGCTCGTCGCCGCGGCCGAGAGCGAGGCGACGGTGGGCGGGACCTACTATGCCTGTCACCCGGAGATCTTCACCTCGGGCGAGTTCGCGGCGCATGTAGCGCGCGCCGTCGGGCGGCATCCGCGCCTCATCCCCATCCCGAGGCCCATCGGACGAGCAGTACTCGCGCTCACCGGGCTTGCCGCCGCGCTGGCCGACACGGCCACCGTACTCAACGCGGACAAGGCCCATGAGTTCTTCGCTCCGGCCTGGACCGGCGACCCGGCCCCGCTGGAGCAGGCCACCGGCTGGCGCGCGGCCACCGGCATCGCCGAAGGCATCCCGGCCACCGCGCGCTGGTATCGGGAGCAGGGTTGGCTCTGACCGCGACATCGGGGACGCTCCGCCGGCTGCGCCTGTTCCCGCTCGACGTCCTGCTGCTGGCCTATCTGGCCCTCACGACTGCCGTGGCGGTGTCGCGCTGGTCGCTGTACCCGGACATGATCTGGGTGCTGGTGTCCAACGCACTCGCTGCCCTGCTCATCCTGCTGGTGCGGATGGCGCAGGCCCGCGGCAGCTCCGGCGCGTGGCTCGATGCCTACCCGCTCGCGCTCTTGATTCCGCTCTACGGCGCGATCGGCTTCCTCAACGGCAGCGGCGCGGCTCCCACGCACGATCTCACGATCCAGGCATGGGAGCAGGCCCTGTTCGGCGGGCAGCCTGCCCGCGACTGGTGGCGTGCCTATCCCAGCACGTTCTGGTCGCCCATCCTCCACGCGGCCTATCTCGGCTACTACCTCATTCTCGTGGTGCCGACCGTCGTGTTTGCGGCGCGGGGTGACATCGCCTCGCTGCGCCGGTCGATGCTGTTCGTCATGGCGACGTTCGTGCCGTGCTACCTGGCCTTCATCTTCTTCCCCGTCGCCGGCCCGTACTACTCCTTCCCCCGGCCCGCCGGCCCGGTCGTCGACAACTGGCCGGCTCGTCTCCTGTACGCGGGCCTGCCGTCGGGCAGCGCGTTCGGGGCGGCGTTTCCCTCCTCGCACGTGGCGGCGTCGGTGGCGTCGACGGCGGGCGCATGGCTGAGCTCGCGCCGGCTCGGAATCGTTCTGGCCATCCCGACCGTACTGCTGGTGGTGAGCGTGGTGTATTGTCAGATGCACTACGCGATCGACGCCCTCGCCGGGCTGGCGGTGGCGACGGTCGTGATCACCGTCGCATCCCGACATCTCGCGCGACGGAGCATCCAGCCGGCCCCATGACGATGTCCCAGCCGCCCGCGCTGCTCGCGCCGGCCGCTCGATGAAGGTGCTGTATGCGTCCTCCGGCAGGCCCCTCCCGGCTCGGCACCGATCGGTCCGGTCGTCGGCGCCGGCGGGTGGCCGCGCCGTTCCGACGAGGCGGGACCACGAGAAAAGAATGAGCCCCCCGGCGATGCCGGAGGGCTCCTGGTCCGCGATCGACGTGCGTCCAGCCGTGTGCCGTTCGGGCTTACTGGACGGTGATCTTCCCGTGCATGCCCAGCGCCTGGTGGGGCAGGCAGAAGAACTTGTACTCACCGGCCGGCGCGCCGGCGAAGGAGACCTCATACACGGCGTTCGGCTCGGCGATGAGCGGACCGGCCACCGGGCCCATGCGATCCTTCATGTTGGCATCAAGCACCGCCGCCGCGCCGGCCGGGATGCTGTCCGCATAGAACTGCACGTTGTGCGGGCCGCCGCTCACGTTGTGAAAGCGGACCACATCGCCTGCCTTGATGGTCAGCTCGGCCGGCACATACTTGTAGGCCGTGCCCTCGAGGACCATGTTGACGTCGTGCGTGGTACCAGTCGCGGCCGGCGCGGGCGCGGCCGCGGGAGCCGCAGGCTTCGTGGTGTCGGCGGCCGCGGACTCCGCCTTCTTCTCACCACCACACGCCGCGAGGACGAGGGCCAGCCCCGCCACCAGGGAAGTCACACGCATTGCTGTTCTGCCTCCAGTCACAGTGGACTAACGTTTTTTGCTCGGCCCTACGTGCACCAGGGTCACACGCCGAGCCTTGTGATCCCGTTCACGACATGCAAGCACAAACCGAAAATATGAAGCCAGGAACGACACTTTGCAACGCCCGGAGCCCCGTGTCGTGACCGGTTCTCCACCACCGTGCCGGTCGCTGGGGCGCCAGTGCAGGGCCGTGCCCGTCATCATCCGCGTGAGTTCCTTCGAGAAGTCCCGCAAGGAGACCGATCATGAGGCCACCTGGCTCCTAGGCCATACCGAGCGGATCGACTTCGGCGACCCCTGGATCGAAAACGGCGACCTCTTCGTCGACGCCATGATCCGGGTGCCGTGCCGCTACCTCCGGACTGCCAGCGGCCAGGACCAGTGTCGGGCGCATGGGTTCTCCGGGCCGGCCCCCCGCGAGCGGCGGCGGCAGGAACAGCCGCGACGGCTCGGGGGCGACCGGTTCCGCCTGGCCGAAGGCGGCCGCCTGGTGGATCGTCGACTCCTTCCGCCGCCCCCGCCGGCGACGACTCGCCGCCTCCCGGTGCTGAACGGGAACAACCCGTGCGCCACGGCCAGGTGCCGGACGTCCGACGGCACCATCGGCGCCGCCTGTTGCCGCGACCTGCAGATCGAGATCATGTGCTCGCGACGGCAGACCCGCCTCGAGGCGCTCATCCGGTCGAGGAAGGCACCGTATCTCTGCAAGGTCACGCGCGAGGGCGATCTCTCGATCGAGGCCGAGGTCATCTCGGCCTGCGCCTACCTGGGCGAGGACGGCATCGCCTGCACCCTGCATGCGCGCACCCGGCCGGACGGCCGGCCCGCCAAGCCGGAGATGTGCAGCCACTGGCCGCCGCGGAAACTCCGGGATCAGCTTCACCCGGGATGTGCGTTTGCCAGGAAGGTGCCAGAGGCCAAGGGCTAGGTTCCGGGTGGTGGGCGGGAAACATCAATGCCTTCCGGACCGCAATCCCGGAAGGCATTGGATTTCCCCTGCTCGCTGTTCACCGCGCACCAGGCGCGGACCACCGATCACCTGCGCCGATCACCTGCCCTTTTCACGCCGCTCCAGCGCCACATCCGGCACGTAGTCGGCGATAGCCTCCTCATGCAGGAACTCGTGGCCGTGGCCATGGCCGCGCTCCAGGGTGAGGGTGATCTCGGCGAGACGCGGCGAGACCATCGGGAAGGTGCGGGCAAAGAGGCCGTACGCCAGCAGGAACAGCCCGATGAACGCCAGCGTGGGGCCGAGTTCGGGAAGCCCGAAGACCGGCCCGGGCTCGTGGGTGACGGACGGCATCACCATGAGGTAGCGCTCCACCCACAGGGTGAAGAGGCTAACGGCGGTGAAGAGGCCGAGCGTCACGGGGTTCTTCTTCGCGGCCGCCCCGAGCAGGCCGATGAACGGGATGATGAACATCCCGAGGAACACCCAGCGGCCCACCGGCATCCACGGGCCCCACAGCCGCGAGAAGACGAACCCGGTCTCCTCCGGCAGGTTGCCGTACCAGATGACCAGGAACTGGGCCCACATGAGGTAGGTCCAGAACACGGACATGCCGAAGACCATCTTGCCGTGGTCGTGCCGCTGCTTGGGCGAGACGAGGTCGGCGATGCCGAGGTGGCGCGCGCCGTAGAGCATGAGCAGGGCCTGCAGCGTGTGGGCGCCCAGGAACGACCCCATGAAGAACCAGCCACCGAACAGGTTCGAGAACCAGTGCGGCTGGAGCGCCATGATGGCGTCGAACGCGATCATGGTCATGACGATCGCATAGGCGAGGGCGAACAGCGGTGCCAGCCGGTAGATCTTGGCGTCATTCGCCGCCACCGCCTCGGGCGAGCCGTCGAACCCGGCCGACCACCGCTCGAACAGCGCCCGGCGGCTGCCGGTCACGGCGCCGCGGGCGGCGTGCAGGTCGGGCACGAGGTCGGCCCGGATGAGGGCGAAGCCCAGGCCGAAGAGGAGCAGGAGACCGAGGCCCAGGCGGGTGAACATGAACCCGTGGCTGAGCCATACCTGCTTGCCGTGAAACAGCGTGGGCAGGACTTCCAGCATGTGCCCGTAGACGTGCTCGTAGCCCACGGTGTAGATGAGCAGGAACCCGACGAGTGACACCGGGATGAATGCGACGGCCGCCTGCGAGAACCGGATGATCACACCGGACCACTTGGCCTTGGCAATCTTGTGCACCGCAGTGATCGCCAGGCTGCCGGCGGTCAGCCCGGTGAATACGATCCAGTTGACGTGGAACAGTTGCCACGCCCGGTCGGCGTGATCGCCGAGGCTCATGAGGAACAGACCGAGACCGGCCACGGCCAGCGCGCCGCCCAGGCCGATGAAGAGCCCGAACCTGCCGCTCACCGAACGGGCGATGAGGCGCTCCCTGAGGCGGTTGGCCATCAGTTCATCCCCCCGGCGTTCGCGACGCCCTCGGCCGGCGCCATCGACTGCAGCCTGCGCACGTAATTGACCACCGCCCACCGGCCGACGGGCCGGTAGATCTTGTCGCCGTACTGCGGCATGACGCCTCGGCCGTAGCGGATGATGCTGTAGAGATAGCCGTCGGTGTACCCGCGGGCCCGCGGGGTGAGCAGCGAAGGCGCGCCGATGTAGCGGGAGACCGTGCCGTCGCCGGCACCGGTATCGCCGTGGCACATGGCGCAGTACGTGTGATACAGCGTGTCCCCCATCGCCTGGATGTCGCGCGCCTGCGGGTCGGTCGGGTTCACCAGCCGGTTGGCCGTCAGTGTGTCGAAGCCGTACTGGAGGTTGGCGGGGTCGCCCACGCGCCAATCGGCCTCGGGCACCACGACCTGGCCCGGCGCCTTCGCGAGCGGCACCGTGCCGGCCACGGCGTAGCGGGGAATGTCCGCGCGCTGGTAGGGCGCGACGGACCGCGACGTGATCATGTGGTCGAACCAGGGAATGGCCTTGACCGCGTCGTCCGGCGACGGGACGTCGTTGTACCACCAGTTGCAGCCGCTCACGGCCAGCAGCACGGCGGCGACGGCGAGGCGCCTAGCGCTCATGGCGGACCTCCACCGCGCCGACGGCAGTGAAGAGCTGGCGCACGGTGTCCTGCTTCACCGGCGGGCACGGCACGAAGATGCCGATGTGGTCGTTGGAGAAGCTGGGATCGTACAAGAAGCCCTTCGTACGCTTGCGCGCCGACAGGAGGATCACGCCCGCCACGGTGCTGAGCGCACCAAGGAGAATGGTGAGCTCGAAGCCGATGACGACGTAGGCCGGCACCGCGTCAAACGGCTTGCCGCCCACCAGCAGCGGCCAGTCCCGCGCCATCCAGATCGCCATGGTGAAGCCGCCGGTGCAGCCGATCAGGCCGCCGAGCAGCGTGAACAGCCGGACCGGGCTCACCTTCTGATCGAGGGCCTCCTCGATCTCGTGGTTGGGCGCAGCCGAGTAGACCGTGATGTCGGTGTGCCCCAGCGCGCGGAGCTCCCGAATCGCGTCGCAGGCGGCGTCGACGTGGAAGAACGAGCCGAGGACGCCGGGCACCGTGGCGGCCATCAGCGGGCTCCCTTCCTGCGCGGCATCGGAATCATCTCCTTGATTTCCTGAATCGCCACCACGGGGAAGTTCCGGCAGAAGAGCAGGAACCACATCCCGAACCAGCCGAACGAACCGAGGAGGATGCACCAGTCGACCCAGGTCGGCTGGAACTGGCCCCAGGCCCACGGCTGATAGTCGTTGTTGAGCGACGAGATGATGACGTAGCGCTCGAACCACATCCCGAGGTTGATGAAGATCGAGATCGTGAAGAGCGCAGGCAGGCTGGTGCGGATCTTCCTGAACCAGAGCAGCTGCGACACGAACGCGTTGCAAATGATCATGGTCCAGCCGGCCCACCACATCGGCCCGAAGGCCCGGCGCCAGAAGGTGGTCTGCTCGAACGGGCTCCCGCTGTACCAGGCGATGAAGTACTCCATCCCGTAGGCGTAGAACAGGATGGTGCCCGTCAGCAGGGTGAGCTTCGCCAGGTTGTCGAAGTGGTAGTCCGTGATCATGTGCTCGATCTTGAGCACCTTGCGCAGCGGGATGAGCAGCGTGAGCACCATCCCGATGCCGGAGTAGATCGCGCCCGCCACGAAGTAGGGCGCGAAGATCGTCCCGTGCCAGCCCGGGACGATGGACACCGCGAAGTCCCAGGACACCACCGAGTGCACCGAGAGGACCAGCGGCGTGGCCAGCGCGGCGAGGTAGAGGTACGCCCGGGTGTAGTGGCGCCACTGGTTGTCGGTCCCCCGCCAGCCGAGCGAGGCCCAGGTGTAGATCTTTTTGCGCCACCCCGACACCTGGTCTCGCACCGCGGCGATGTCGGGCACGAGGCCGACGATGAGGAACGTGGTGGAGACGGTGAGGTAGGTGGAGATCGCGAACACGTCCCACGCCAGCGGTGACTTGAAGTTGGGCCAGAGCCAGCGCTGGTTGGGATAGGGCAGCAGCCAGTAGAAGATCCACTGCCGGCCGATGTGGATGATCGGGAAGAGCGCGGCCGTCATGACCGCGAACACCGTCATCGCCTCCGTGGCGCGGTAGACCGCCGTGCGCCAGGGGGACCGGAAGAGGAACAGGATCGCCGAGATCAGCGTGCCGGCGTGGCCGATGCCGACCCAGAACACGAACGTCGTGATGAACACGCCCCAGAATACCGGCGGCACGTACCCGGCGACACCGAGGCCCTCCTTGAGCATGTAGAGGAACGTGCCACCGAGGAGGGCCGTGCCCGCCGTCGCCGTGAGCAGCAGGGCGAGATAGCCCCGTCCCGGCTTGCCCAGCGTGGCGAGGACGTCCCGGGTGACCTCGGCGTGGGTCTGCGTAGGCAGACGCGAATCGTGTGCGATGACGGCCATGGCTCAGTGCTCCGCGCCGTGAGCCGCCGCCGGGGGCTCGCGGTGATAGACCTTGGCGAGATACGTGACGGACGGCCGCACGTTGAGCTCCTCGAACACATGATAGCCGCGCGGGTCCTGCAACTGAGCGGCGATCTTCGACTCGGGATCCTTCACGTTGCCGAACGTGAGGGCGTGGGACGGGCAGGCCTGCTGGCAGGCGGTGACGATGTCACCGTCCCTGAGCGGCCGGTCGGCGAGCCGGGCCTCGTTCTGCGCGGCGCGGATGCGCTGCACGCAGAAGGTGCACTTCTCCATCACGCCGCGCGCCCGCACCGTGACGTCCGGGTTGAGCTGCAGCGCCATCGGTTCGGGCCAGGCCCACTGGTTGTAGGCGCGCCAGTTGAAGTAGCGGACCTTGTACGGACAGTTGTTGGCGCAGTAGCGCGTGCCGACGCAGCGGTTGTACACCTGGCCGTTCAGGCCCTCGGGCGTGTGGTAGGCCGCGTACACCGGGCAGACCGGCTCGCAGGGCGCGTTGTCGCAGTGCTGGCACATCACCGGGACGAACCGGGCCTCGAGCGGCTCGCCGTCTTCCCCGCCCTCCCAGTACCGCTCGATGCGCATCCAGCTCATCTCGCGGCCGCGCAGCACCTCTTCCTCACCCACCCACGGGATGTTGTTCTCGGCATAGCACGCGGTGACGCAGGCCGAGCAGCCGGTGCAGCGGGAGAGGTCGACCGCCAGGCCCCACTTCGGCAGGTCCTCCGTGTAGTCGCCCAGGTAGGTGCGCTTCTTCTGGTTGCCGCTCCAGCCCTTGAGCGCCTCCTTCTCGCGCTCGGTGTTGATCTCGTGCGCGTGTCCGCCCATGGCGAGGAGCGCCTCCTCCGGCGTCATCCCCTTGCGGGCCAGCGCCAGCGGCATCGCCTCGGCGATACCCCGGCCGAGCTGGCGGGGATTGCCCTCGGTCTTGGCGACCTTCCTGTAGCCGCGGGTCTTCTCGACCGCCACCTTGGTGGCGAAGTACGGCAGGAAGCCGTTGCCGTCCTTGGCATCGAGGAGGTCGAGCGCGTTCACGCCACGGCCCTGGGCGAACTGGCCGAACTCGGTATGGCCCAGCCCGAGCGGCGTGGCCAGCACCCGGGGATGGATGCCGGC
>JBMOPM010000174.1:0-4618 GCA_049323575.1 Gemmatimonadota bacterium
GGCTCCTCGCGGGCGGCGCGGTGTTCAGCCGCGCCTGCCACGACCACGCCATCACCGAGACGGCCCCCGGCCACGCGACGCTGCTGTCCGGCCGATATCCGCGAAGCACGGGCATCACGGCCAACCTGTTCGGTGTCGCGGATCCCGAGCGACCGCTCCTCGGCGCCCGGGGGGATGGCGCTTCGCCCCGGCGGTTCCGCGGGACCACGCTGGTCGACTGGATGGTCGCGGCTGACCCGCGCTCGCGTGCCCTCTCGGTGTCCCTCAAGGATCGGGGCGCGATCCTGCCCCTCGGCCGTGCGAAGCAGAGCGTCTTCTGGTATTCGACGGACGGCGAATTCACTACCAGCACCTACTACGCCGATACGCTGGCCACGTGGGTGCGCCAGTTCAACGCGCGCCAGTTGCCGCGAAAGACCGCCGGTACCGCCTGGACGTTGCTCCTGCCGCCGGACCAGTATCCCGAGCCGGACACCGTGGCCCAGGAGGCGGGCGGGGCCGACAATGTCTTCCCCCATCGGATCCCGGCCGATTCCGCCGCGGCCGCATCCTACGTGCGCGCCACGCCGGCCGGTGACGCGATCACGCTGGCGCTGGCCCTCGCCGGGCTCGAGGCCCTGCGGCTCGGGGAGGGGCCGGCGCCGGATCTGCTGGCCGTCTCGCTCTCCGCGACGGACTACATCGGCCATCGCTACGGCCCCGACTCCCGCGAGATCCACGATCAGGTGCTCCAGCTTGACCGCCTGCTGGGCCGCTTCCTCGACTCGCTGTACCGGCTCCGGGACTCGGCCACGGTCGCCATCGCGCTCACCTCGGACCACGGCATCGCGCGGCTACCGGAGCTGGCGGGCGTGACGCCCGGGCGCGTGGATCTGGATTCGGCGGTGGCGGAAGTGGGGCGCTGGATCGTCGCGCAGGGCGGGGACGCCGACTGGATCGCCCTGGACGACGGCGCGTTGCTCGCCGATCGCGCCGCGCTCGAGCGGCGGAAGATCGAGCCCGACTCGGTGGCGGCGCGGTTCGTGGCCCTGGTCCGGGGCGCACCCGGAGTGCATCGCGCCGACCTCCTTTCCGCGCTGGCGAGCGCGGACACGGTCCACGATGTGATCGCCCGCCGCTGGCTGCACATGTTTCCATTGCGCGGCTACGCACTGGCGGTCGTGACGCTCGGGCCCGGCAACGTGTGGGGCCACCGGGCGGCCGCAGAGCACGGGACCCCGAACGACTACGACGTCCACGTTCCCCTGATTCTGTACGGCCCCTGGTTCAAGCCGGGGCGGTACGATGCGCCGGTGCGCACCGTGGACCTCGCGCCGACGCTCGCGGCGGTTCTTGGCGTCGAGCCGATGGAGCGGCTGGACGGCGTGGTGCTGAGCGGGCCGGTGAAGCCGTGACGGAACGCCGCGCGGCCGGTCATCGCGTCGCCGAACGCCCCTCGTTCATTCCCCCGGGGGCGCTTTAACATCCGCCCGCCCGTCCCGTCTTCCAGCAGCAGATGACCGCGCTGACCGAGCCAGAGCCGCAATCGGATGCTGCTCTCGCGGCGGCCTACCAGGCCGGCGACGAGTGGGCCGCCGCTCGCCTGGTGGCGCGCCACGGCCCGGCGCTGGCCCGCTACCTCTACAACTCGGGAGCGGCCCGGAGTGACGTCGAAGACCTGGTGCAGGACACATTCTTCCGGGCCTTTCGCGCGCTGGACTCCTGGCGCGCGAAGGCTTCGTTCCGAAGCTGGCTCTTCGCCATCGCCGGGAACGTGTTCAGGGACGAGTATCGCCGGCGCAAGGGCCGCAAAATCGTCTCCATCGAGGACCGGGACCTGCCGGACCGGAGCGACCCCGAGGCGGAGCTCGACGCCGAGACCGCGGCTGAGCGGTTGCGGCACGGCCTGGCGCGCCTGCCTCGCCTGCAGCGGGAGGTCTTCCTGCTCCGCGTGCAGGAAGGCATCGACTATGAAACCGTCGCGGCGGCGCTGGGAACGACGCCAGGTGCCGCGCGGGTGCATTACCATCACGCCGTGAAGCGGCTGAAGGAGCTGGTGAAATGACGCTGGGGGCTGAGTCCGCGAACACGCTGTCCGATCGCATGCCCGATGTGGCCCGGGGCCGCGGGGCCTGGACGCCCGGACAGCGGGCACGGATCGCAGGCGATCCGGATCTCGAGGCCGAGTGGCGGCTGGTGCAGGCGGCCGCCGCACTGGGGCGTGAGGTCGAGACCGAATTCAACGCGGCCCGCACGGCCGAGGTCCTGATCGCGCGGCTTCGCGCCGCCCATGCGGCGCCGATCGAGGGTGCCCGCGTCGCCACCTCGCGCCGGCGGTGGTACCTCGGCGCCGGGCTCGCCGCCGCGGCCGCCCTCCTGTTGCTGGTGCGGTCCGCGCCGGAAACCGTTTCCCCGGCGGGCCCGCCGCCGTCCGCGGCCGGCTTCACCATCCAGCTGGCCGAGCTGGACGAACTGGGCGCGTCGGAACTCGAGTCGCTGCTGAACTACGTGAACGTCGGACTGACACCCGCCGACGCGGCGATCGACGCGCCCGCCCTCGGCGAGCTGACCGACGATCAATTGGATCATCTGGCGCGCACGTTGGAGGACATTTCGTGAACGGATCACGTTACGGATGGTTGATCGCGCTGGGGCTCGTGCTCGCGCTGGGGCCCGCGGCGCGGGCCCAGGAGCCGGTCTCGCCCGAGTCGCCGCGGGCGCATCAGCTCCGGCAGCAGATCCAGGAGCGCTTCGCCGAGCGGGTGAAGGAGCAACTGGGCCTGTCGGACGAGCAGGCGGCGAAGCTTCAGGCCACCACGTCATCGTTCGCGGTCAAGCGGCGGCAGCTCGAGCGTCAGGCGCGGGAGGTGCGCCAGGCGCTGGGGCGCCAGCTCCGGCCCGGGGTGGCGGCGAACCCTGACAGCATGACCCGCTACGTGGATCAGCTCACCGCGCTCCGCGTGGCATATGCGCAGACGTTCGACGAGGAACTCAAGGAAATCGGCAAGTTCCTCTCACCGGTGCAGCGGGGCCAGTACTTCCTCGCCCAGGAGCAGCTGCTCAACCGGGTGCGCGAGCTGATGCGCAGCGCGCCACCGAATCGGCCAGGGCGGGCCCTGAACCAGCCGCGGTAGACGGGCTCACGCCGGAACGTCGGGCGGCCGCACCTCTACCAATCGGGCGGCCGTTGGCGTACACTTGGCGCATCGCACCGCCGGAGGATTGCGATGCGTTTCGTGATTGCCTGCGCGTTGCTGTTCGCGCTGGCGGCCCCTGCCGCCACCCAGCAGCGTGTGGTCTATCGGCTTCCCATCACGGGCACCATCGAAAACGGACTCGCTCCGTACGTCGCGCGGGGCCTGCGCGAGGCGCAGGCAGCGGGCGCCGCCGCCGTGGTGCTCGACATCGACACGCCCGGCGGCCGCATCGACGCCGCGGAACGGATCTCGGACGCCATCCGCGCGTCCAGGGTGCCGGTCTACGCCTACGTGAACCCGCGCGCCTACAGCGCGGGCGCGCTCATCGCCCTCAGTGCCAACGCGATCTACATGAAGCCGGGTGCGGTCATCGGCGCGGCGACACCCGTGGACGGCAGCGGCACCAAGGCGCCCGAGAAGGTCGTCTCGGCGATGCGCGCGGAGTTCCGCGCGGTGGCCGAGCAGCGTGGGCTCGATCCGAAGATCGCCGAGGCCATGGTGGACGAGTCGGTGGCGATCCCGGGCGTGGTCGAGGCGGGCACGCTGCTCACGCTGAGCACCGGTGAGGCTCTCCGGGTAGGCTATGCCAGGGGCGAGGCGGCCGATGTGCCCGCGGTTCTCGCCGCGGTGGGGCTCGAGGGAGCGACCGTGGTGACCCCCGATGTGAACTGGGCGGAGACGGTGGTGCGGTTCCTCACCAACCCCCTGGTGTCCCCACTGCTGCTCTCGCTCGGCATCCTCGGGCTCGTCTTCGAGATCAAGACGGGCGCGTTCGGGCTGGGGGGCGTCATCAGTCTCGCCTCACTCGGCCTCTTCTTCGGCTCGCATCTGCTGCTGGGGCTCGCCGGGTGGGAGGAAATCATCCTGCTCGGGCTCGGGCTCATCGCGCTGGCCGTCGAAGTCTTCGTCCTGCCCGGCTTCGGCGTGGCGGGCGTGCTCGGCCTGGTCGCGATCGGCGCGTCGATCGTGCTGGCCCTCGTGGGTAATGCGCCCAGCAGCGCGGATGTGATCCAGGCGCTTGCCGTGCTCGGCGCCGCGCTCGTGATCAGTTTCGCCGTGATCTTCGCCTGGGTCCGCCATCTGCCCAACAGCGGCCGGTTCCGCGGCCTGCTGCTGCAGGGCGGCGTCGCCTCGCAGGCGGGCTACATCAGCGCACCGCCGCGCACGGACCTGGTGGGCCGTGAAGGCATCGCCGTCACCGACCTGCGCCCCTCGGGCACGGTGGAGGTCGAGGCCGAGCGGCTCGATGTGGTGACGGAAGGCGAATACATCCCGGCCGGCAGCCGGGTGCGGGTGATCCGGGCGGAGGGATACCGCCACGTCGTCCGGGCGGGGTAGGCCCCGCCGCCCGCTCGTCACCTCGTTCTCAACCTTGCGGAGCATACCGTGGATCAGAACGCCCTGAGCGCCGGTCTCCTCTTCGCGCTGGTCTTCCTGGCGAT
>JBMOPM010000175.1:0-4531 GCA_049323575.1 Gemmatimonadota bacterium
CGGCTCCCTGCGTATTTTTCAACGATGCGCATCCGCCAGTTGCTGGCCCTCCTTGGGCTGCTTGCCCCGCTGCCGCTGGCCGGGGCCGCCGGCCAGGCCGTGCCGTCCGCCCCTCCCGCCGATGTGACCCTCGGCGGCCGGGTCGTCTCCGACTCGACCAATGAGCCCATCGAGGGCGCCGTGGTGTTCCTGCTGGGCACCCGGTTCAGCGTGCGCACGGATGCCGCCGGCCGCTTTCGCCTGACCGTGCCGGAGGGCACCTACGTGCTCCAGGCCCGTGCCATCTCGCACGAGACCGCTTCGCTGCCGCTCACGGTCAAGGCGGGCCAGGTGCTCGACGTGGACATCACCCTGGCCTCCATGGGCTATGTGCTGCCCGAGATCACCGTGGTGGGCGAGGCGAAGCACGGGGCAGTGCTGAGCCCCAAGCTGGCCGGCTTCTACCGGCGGATGAAGGAGAACGGAGGCTTCGGCACCTTCGTGACGCCGGAGATGCTCAACCGGCGCAATCCGGTCTTTGCCAGCGACGTGCTGCGCAACGTGCCGGGCGCGATGGTCACCTGCGGCCAGCGGACCATGGGCGCCGGGTGTACGGTACGACTCCAACGCATGATGGGCACCGGCTTCTCGCGGACCGATTGCCCGCCGCTGGTCTTCCTCGACGGCGTGGAGCTCCGCGGAGTCGCCAACGACCTGGACAACATCGTCCCGGCGACGCAGTTGCAGGCGGTGGAGGTGTACCGTGGCCAGGCCGGCATGCCGGCCGAGTTCAACCGGCCGGGCTCGAGCTGCGGCGTCATCCTTTTCTGGACGGGGTCGAGGTAATGCACTCAGCACGCAATCGCCTGCGCGGCCCACTGGCGGCGCTGATCGCCGCGGCCGCGACGGCCACCGTGGCGGCGCCCGCTCGCGCCCAGGATCGACCGACCGTGCAGGCCGCCCGGGAAGCGCTGGTGACCCAGCTCAACGGCCTGGCTGCGGCGCAGGCCGAGGCGGTGAAGCGCACCGGCGCGTTTGCCACGTCGCTCGCGCAGCTCATGCAGGGCGGGCTCACGGAGACACCCGGTGTGTCGCTGGTGCTGCTGGTGGCGGCGAGGGACGGCTGGAGCGCCGTAGCCACGCATGACCAGGTGCCCCAGGTGCGCTGTGCGGCCACCGGCGGCTCCCCCCTGGGCGGTGGGGTGGTCACCATCGCCTGCCAGGACGATCTGCCCGTCACGCCGACCGGCGCGGGGGCGACGATTCGCGCCTCCTCGGCCTCGGTGGCCGACTCCGGCGCCACGCCGGAGACGCCGCCGAAGGTAAAGGAATGCAAGGAGCCGGCGCCGAGCGCGGGGATGCTCGAGGGCGTGACGCTGGTGAGCTATATCGTGGATGCCGACGGGCTGGTGGAGCCCGCCGGCATCCGCATTCTGCAGAGCCCGGCGGTGCCGAATTCCATCTGGGCCATCGCCGCCATCGCGAGTTGCGTCTACGAGCCCGCGATGAAAGGCGGGGAGCCGGTGCGCGCCACGGTCACCCGCCGGGTGCGGTATACGCAGGTCGTCCCGCCCGCGGCGAAGCCGTAGTGCGCGTCGGTCGTTCCGAACCCGCGCCGGGATTGTCATTCCGAACCCGCGGAGCGGGTGAGGAATCTGGCCCGCGGTGCCAGTGGGCTGGCGTCCGGGTACGTCGAGCAGATTCCTCGGGCTTCGCCCTCGGAATGACATGCAGCGGGTGAGGAATCTGGCCCGCGGTGCCAGTGGGCCGGCGTCCGGGTACGTCGAGCAGATTCCTCGGGCCTGCGGCCCTCGGAATGACAACGGCGGCCTACGGCCCTCGGAAGGAAAAACGAGCTGCGCCCTCGAACTGGCACCGGCCCCCCGACAATCCCCAACGGCCTCCTGATTTGATTTCCGGATGACGCCGCCTGCGCATCTTGGCCAATCCGATGCGCACTTACTACGTGTACATCCTGGCCAGCCACAGCGGCGTGCTCTACACCGGCGTTACGGCCGACCTCATCACCCGACTCCATCAGCACCGCACCGGCCGGCCGCCGGGATTCGCCTCGCGCTATCGCGCCGTGCGCCTCGTCTATTTCGAGGTGACGCCCAACGTGCGCGCGGCGATTGCCCGCGAGAAGCAGATCAAGTCATGGCGCCGGGAGAAGAAGCTGCGGCTGATCGAGTCGATGAATCCCGGGTGGCTGGATCTGGCGGCGGACTGGTTTCCGAAGGAGTCGCTGTCATTCCGAACCCGCGGAGCGGGTGAGGAATCTGGCCCGCGGTGCCAGTGGGCTGGCGTCCGGGTACATCGAGCAGATTCCTCGGGCCTGCGGCCCTCGGAATGACAGACGGACCGCGGCCCTCGGAATGACCTATCGGCGTCGCACTCGGAGTGACGGCCGCCTACGGCTGCTGGTGGTACGCCACTCCGCCGCCGCGCTTGGTGTCGATCACGATCACACCACCCGCGTTGTCCCCGCCGTACCGGCTCGGCGCTTCCGCCGGATTCCACACGGCAATCAGCGCCACGTCGCGGGCCGGAATGCTGCTCAGCATCCGGATGTCCGCCAGGCGCACGCCGTCCAGCACGACCTTGGGCGATGAGTCGAGCAGCAGGCTGTGCCGGCCGCGCTTCGAGATCCGCCGCGGCTGGCCGTTGAAATCCTCGACGACGCTGACGAGATGCGGGAAGCGCTGGAGCACCTGCAAGGCGCTCAGGTATTCGGCGCCCAGGCGTTCGATGTCCTCGGCGGTAATCGTGTTGCGCTGCCGCGGAGCCGACTGGCTGACGTGGCGGGACTCGGTCTGACGGGCGCAGGCCGCGCTCACGAAGGTGAGCACGACGGCGACAAAGGCGGCACGGCGGGACATGGTGCGCTCCGGCTCGGGCGACGGTGGGGCTCCGTCCAACGGTGCGGAACGGGGGAGAGGCTGTCAAGCGGACGGTCGCGAGTCGCGGGCCGGGAGTCGCACTGTGAACCGGCCACCGGCCACGGCTCCGATCGCTGCGACGTCCGCGTCCTGCGGCTAGTCGACGATATCGAACTCCCGATCCGCACTGATGCTCTTTCCGGTCGCATCGGTGACATTCACGACCAGGCGGTACTGGCCCGGCTCGAGCCGGTTGAGATCGAGGGTGCGGGCCACGCGGACGAACGCGCTTATGGCAGTCGACAACGAAGGGGCAGCTTACGAGCTGCCCCTTCGTTCCACTAACCATGAATCACGATTCAGTGCTCACGCTCTACCGAACCATTAACCCCTAGGTTAGGCGCGCGAAGAGGAGAATTATGGGTTCGGAGCCTCTGGAGTGCACATGATTTCCGCGTAGTAGATATCGGAAGTGCCGGGTTCCGGCACAAAAGTGAACGTCGGAGATGTCGACGCGGTAATAGAACTTGGATCCCAAGGATTTGTCCCAACGTGGAACCATCTGATGAATTGGCAACCGTAGTCTGGTGTTGCCGTCACGAAGATGGGAATTGCTCCGTAGCCACCGATCAAGGCAAAATCTGACGTGTTTGCACTCATCATGCCGAACAGGTCCTGCCCCCCAGCATGAGCGGTCAGAATTCCCCCCGACGTTCTGATGCCATCGCACGTAGCGAAGGTCGGCACCATCATCTGCATGGAGACATCCCAAGGAGGAAGGCTATCCCACCATTGGGGGGTGACGACCGTGTGTAACTGTTGCCTCGGATTGCACCCGCCATCGACAATGCTTCCCGTGGTAGTGTAAACCCAGCTACCTACGCTGACCGCCCAAGACTCGTTGGGACTTGTCGTCAACGGACGCGCTACGTTGGCAGGGCTGTCGGTCGCTTGTGCAGAGCTCGGTGCGGTGGGGTCGCTAGTACAGCCGGCGATGACGGAGCCGAGAAGCAGCATGCCGATCGTCGTCGTTCGCATTTATCGCCTCCGTATTCTCTCTGGTAATAACCTGGACAGTGAGCAGCGCTCGAAGGGCCACTGGTATCGGCCGCAGGGCCTTGGGCGGCGCCCTGGCTCTCCACCGCAGTTGCAGACGCGCCGTCGAACCATGGCTACTCTCGCGGTCCGGCCTCGCGGTCCGCCTCACCGTCGGGTGGTTTAGGCGAATACTCAAGTGCGAGGTGAGCAGCAAAAGGCCTGAGCCGCGGCCAACGGGGGCGACCATTGGTCCCATGATGAAGGGATCGTGGCGTGCGGCCATATCCCGCGACGCTATGGACCTCCGGGTAGCCCGTCAACAAGCGTGCGACCAATCAGGTCCTTTTTGCGACGTGGTATGCCTCTCAAACAGCGGCGGGAGCAGATGTCGCGGTCGTGGCGGGTCCCACGAGGTCGGACCAAGGGCCAACGGAAAGCGGGACTGTCGAGCCGCCCTACCGTGCTACGATATCGAACTCCCGATCCGCACTGATGCTCTTTCCGGTCGCATCGGTGACATTCACGACCAGGCGGTACTGGCCCGGCTCGAGCCGGTTGAGATCGAGGGTGCGGGCCACGCGGACGATCGATTCCTCCGCGGTGGCGGTGAAGCGTAGGCGGATCTCCTGATCGCG
>JBMOPM010000176.1:0-4521 GCA_049323575.1 Gemmatimonadota bacterium
TCCTCGGTCTTCTCCGCCGCGGCGACGGCGGCTTCGATGGTCTCGCGCAGGCTTTGTCCCGGCATGGGTGCTGTTCCCCTCAGCGGCTCTGGAGTTGTTCGATGGCCCGCTTGATGTCGGGCCCGACGGGCGGCGGCTTCTTGATCACCCGCTTCGGGCGCTCGTTGCCGACGATCTCGCAGCCCGCGTCCCTGACGGCGCGGTAGTAGGCGGACCGGCTGTCGTAGAGCAGCCCGTTCACCGGGTTCTCGATGGCGTCCATGCCGTCGGTGCGGATGTAGAAGCGGACGCCGCTCGCACCGGCCGAGGGCGAGGGCCAGTGGGCCAAGCAGGCTTCAGGCCACGCTTCGTCGCTGGCGTGCCAACCGTGACAGACTTTGCACCAAGTAGAGCGGGCCATGGAGACGCATTATCCGGCCGCTCCAGCCGCTCTCAGCGCGCCGCGCATCGAGCGCTCTATCGCCCTCTGAAACCCGCCAGCCGCAACGCCCGAAGGAGGTCGGGCAGGCGGGCGATGTTCACGGCCACCCGCCGGGCCAGGTCGGGACTCAGCCTCACGCCCCGGTCCGTCCCCACCACGCTCTGCCGGCGATAGTAGATGAACACGATCTTCTGGCCGGTCGCGTCCTCCACCCAGTAGCTGTCCTCGTTGTGGTGGACGGTCCAAGGGGGTGGCAGGCGGTCTGGCATTCCAGAACGGATGCAGAACATGTGGGGCGCCGTCAAGCGGAGCCGCATGAATGTTCACAGCAAGCAGGGGTTCGCAGCAGGCGCCGTTCTCCGGCCTAATTCCAGACGAACGAGCCGTCCGAGGTGAACGTGTGGATCGTGTAACCGCCCACGCTCGTCACCGTGCCGCCAGTCGCACGCTGGGGGCCAAAGTAGCGGATGATGACGATGCCTGCGACGCCAGCAAAAGCCGCGTCGGCCTCGGCAACCCCCCCACTTCCGGGCGTCGCAGGTAAACCGCCCGAGAGAAACGCGTTTCCGCCGATGCAATAGGTGACAGACGACCCGCTAATGCTACTCGCGACACCTTGGCCGCCGTTTCCTCCCGCCCCAAAGGTCCCGGTTCCGCCCGCGCCGCCAGCGCCCCCGCCGCCGCCGCCGCCGCCTGGGGCAGAACTATACCCGTCGCCGCCGTCATTGCCC
The DNA here is from genome assembly GCA_049323575.1 of Gemmatimonadota bacterium. Taxonomy (GTDB): domain Bacteria; phylum Gemmatimonadota; class Gemmatimonadetes; order Gemmatimonadales; family GWC2-71-9; genus JBMOPM01. Next base: position 1,153 of record JBMOPM010000176.1, read on the forward strand.
TGCCCAGCGGTCCCGGTTCCCCCCGCGCCGCCAGCGTTCCCGCCGCCGCCGCCAGAACCGCCAGGGCGACCGCTCGCCGTCGGCCACCCGCCCCCACCGCCGCCGGTGCAAGTAACCAGAGAGCCGATGGAGCTGTTGCCTCCATCGCCGCCCCATTGATTTCCGCTGGGAGCAGCGGCGCCGGCCGCCCCGACAGTGATTGCATGAACCCCGCGCGGCATCTGCATGACGCCGGTTTTCAGGCCGCCAGCGCCCCCGCCGCCGCCTGAGCCGAGGCTGTCTGTGACCGCGCGTCCACCCCCCCCGCCGCCGGCCGCGCATAGGTATTCAACAGGCGGCGTGACCATGAGCGCGATGAGTTTCGCAGCGAGGCTCACGAGAAGGCGACCCCGCCGACAAAGCCCAGCCAGGTCGTCCCACCGTCAGCCGAGAGGAAGCCCAGAACATGCTTTCCATCGCCGAGGGTGGGGGTCGTGCCGCCTGACCAGTCGACACTGGCCGGCCACGTTGGGATCGCGCTGCCGCTGATGGTCAGGATGAGGATAAAGCCCTGCGCCTTCGACGCCGTTGGATTATCAAAGGTGAAGGTCGTGTTGGCGCTGATCGACTTGGTGAAGAAGTCCGCGACCGACACGTCGATGCTCGTTGAGGCGACCGCCTGGACGTTGCCCTTGACCGAGCCGGTGTAGGTGATCCCGCCGGTGATCACGGGGGCGTTCTCCGCCGCCGCTCCGATGTTCGTCCGCGCCGTTGCGGCGTTGGCGACCTCGGAGAGGTTGTTCGAGACCTGGAAGAGCGCCGAGCTCCCCAGCAGCGCGGCCGTCCCGAGGCCCAGGCTCGTTCGCGCGGCCGACGGCGAGGCCAGGTCCGACAGGTTGTTGCTGACCTGCAGGTAGGCGGCGCCCAGGTCCGCGCCCACGGCGCTGACCAGGATCGACCACTGCATCTTCTTCAGCAGCGAGGCCGAGATGTCATAGACGACGAAGACATCATCGTCGGCGAGCTCGGTGAGGCTGGAAAGCTGGTCTGGGGTCTTATCGGCCATGGCCCACGCAGTTTAGGGCCGGGTCCTGGCCTCTCAGCGCGGCGCGCTACGCCAGCGCCCACACCCGGACGTAATCGACGTAGGCGTGGACCGGCGGGCTGACCGAGGACGCTTCCTGGGGAAGAAGCTGGTTGCTCAACAGCAGGAACATCGGCTGTCTGAACTCGTCGCGCATCGGCAGGCGCGAAAGCTCCACGCGGTCCATGTAGAAGATCAGCCAGTCGTTGGTGAGCAGGACGCCGTGGGTGTGCCAGTCGCCGTCCGACAGGGCCTGAAGGCTCTGGTAGTCCCCCATGTGCCAGGGCTGCGAAACCTGGCCCACCTGGAGGTCAGGCGCGGCCCGCATGTGGACCGCCTTGTGGTGGCCGGTCGGGTTGTTGCCGGGGTAGTATTCCAGCACGTCGATCTCGGCGCGGGTCTTCGTGGCGTCGGTGTAGAGGGCGGCGGTGTAGAGCCAGAATGCGGCCCAGCAGCCCATCTGGCCGGTCGGGACCTTCATGCGGGCCTCGAAGTAGCCGTAGGCCTGGCTGAAGCCCTCCCCGTCGCTCCCCACGGTCTGCATGTGGGCCGCGTACTTGGTCCCCGCGACATCGTGGATCTGAAGGTCGAGCACGCCAGCCGTGACGCTGAACGGGTCGGAGGCCTCGCCGGGGATGCCGTAGTCCGCCGCGCCCACCTTGGCCCGCACCGGCGAGCGCCAGGGGCCGACGCCTTCGTCCAGGGTGATCCCCGAGGTGTCAGCGAACACGTCCTCGAACGTCATCGTCCCCAGCAGGGCTTCGTTCAGGGCCGTCCCCGCATTGGCTTCCGAGAAGACGTAGGATGACGGCGGGGCGTAGGGATCGGGCGGAATGGGCTCGTAGGGCGGGTTGGCGGCCTCTGCCGGGTCGTAGGAGCCCAGGAGCTGCAGCAGCGCCCCGAGCGAGCGGTAGAGCCGGACTTCCTCCCGCTCGGTCAGGCCCTTGCCGTAGATGAAGGCCCCGATCCGGCGCGGTGAGCCGATGGCGTCGTCCGGGGTGCCGTCGAACTGCTCGTAGTGGCAGATCAGCAGCTCGAGGTCGCCAAGCTGGACCGAAGGCCCGCCGGCGGCCCCGCACTGGACGCCGTTGCGCCGCAGGACCGTGCTGGCGTCTCCAAGCCGCGTGACGCCGGTCAGGCCCACAGCCGTGGTGATCCCGCTCGTGGCCGCGTCGGCGCTGCGGAACGTGTGCTGGCGCGCGATCCGGCCCGCTACTGTCGTCGGAAGCCCGGTGAGCTGGTCGGTCTCGATGCCCTTGACGAAGGCCCACTCCGATCCGGCTTCCGGTGATGTCCCAGTGAGCGGGGTGTATTCGCTGGACATGATGAAGGCATAGACGCCACAATCGTTGAGCGTGGCCTTCGTCGCGTGGGTCTCGGGAACGAAGCCGGTCCTGAAGAACCCGCCCGTCGTGGGGTTGGACCGCAGGCCGCCCTGCGGCGCCACTTCCCCTGTCCCGGCCCGGACCAGGCGGAACCGCGACGGGTCGCAGAGGTTGACCCCCGCCTCGTCCGCCGAGAAATGGCCGGTCACATAGAACAGGTCCGACTTGCCGATGATGTCGGCGTTCATCCTGACGAACCAGTCGTAGGCGGCCTTCATGTCGGCGGACGGGCTGGTCCCCATAGCGGCGATCCAGCGGGTGGTGATCGGATGCAGCCCCGCCGCCGGAACCCCCGCCGCCCCGGACCGCATGGCCCGGCGGATCGCCCCGAGCCCGGCCCCGCCGTCAACCGTGCCGGGCACTAGGCCGCCCCCCGCGACCTCAGGAACCGCTTCATGGCGGACACGAAGGCCGGACGATCCGTCAGGATGCCTCCGGCGTAGCAGAAGCAGACCCGGCGGGGAGACCTCAGGGTGGACGAGCCGTTCCAGTTCAGGAGGTACATGTTCGAATTGGTGATCGCGACCGCGTCGCCGCCGCGCCCGGTCGCCGTGATCGACACGCCGTCACGGTAGATGAAATTGATGTTCGCGCCGGTCGCGGCCGTCCGCACGAAGGAGGTCAACCCAAGAGCCGAACCCACGCCGGTATCGCTACTGAAGCTCTGGTTGCGGTTGGTCCGCCCGTTGGCCGTCGAGGGATCGGCCGTCGAGACCGTCGTCTGCATGGCCCGGATGAAGGCGTTGGTGTGCCCCATCTCGATTCCGAAGTAGTTGACCGGCATCTCGTCCGTGTTGACGTAGACCCCGAACTCCGCGACCCCGAGCGTGTAGTTCGTCGCGTCCGTCGCGGGGTTCCAGCCGGTGTCGAGCTTCGACGAACTGGTGGCGTCCTGGACGCCCTGAGACGAGATGGTGGGCG
>JBMOPM010000177.1:0-4397 GCA_049323575.1 Gemmatimonadota bacterium
GACGACCGAGCTGGGCGGCACGAAGTTCGGCGTGGACGGGAAGTACGTCTATGTGGCGGGACTCAAGATCCCGGCGGCGGTGCTCGCGCTCCTTCCTCTCAATGTCGCCAGCAACCCCACCCAGGACGCCGCCTACCGGCACCTGCAGGACCTGCGCGCCGATCTCTATCGGGCGGCGGCGCGCGCGGAGAACATGGCAGAATTCAAGAAGGCGATTCAGGAGATCCGCGAGCGCAAGGAGCGCGAGGAAGCTTTGAAGCGCGCGCAACGCGAAGCGCCGCCCAGGATCCCGCCGGACACGCAACCCAGGCCCGCGCTTCCATGAAGCTGATCGATTCGCATGAGACGGTGATGCTGGTGACGGGCTCGGGGCCTGCCGCCACGGAGAAGGACCGGCCCCTGGCCGAGTGGCTCAAGGCCGAGATCGATCGTCGCGGGGAGGGGCACACGTACCGGCGAGCGCTCATCGTGAGCGACGAGCGGTTCTTCGATTCCCGCGCGCTCGAGCCCAGCCCGGCCATCGCGATTGGCGGGCCTGGAGTCAATGCGCTCGCGGCCGAATGCGTCGGCGCCGCGCCTACCGTATGGAACCTGCCGGATCAGGCCTGGATCCAGGCCGACTTCGAAGGTGACATGAAGCGGGCCGCGCTCTGGGGCGTGGATGCCACCGCCACCCGGATTGCCGTCGAGGCCTTCGTGGCGCAGGGATTTCTCGACGACCTGCTGGATCGGATCTGGCGATTCCGGGGGCCGGTGTTCGTGTAGGCGCCGGTGTCCGGGACCTGGCACCTGACACCGACCCTAGCTTCCGACCCCCAGAAACCGCTCCGCAAACAGCCTGAGCTTCTCAAGCGACCGCTCGCGGCCGGTGACCGCCAGCAGTTCGTTGACGGGCTCCGACACGGTGGACCCGCTCAGCGCCACGCGGATCGGCTGCATCACGTCACCCAGCTTGCGGCCGTCGCGGGCGGCCAGCGCCTTGAGCACTTCGAGCAGGCGCTCCGGATGCCACGCGTCGGGTGGCACGGTCTGCAGTTCCGCCGCGGCCGAGGTCAGGCTCATCGCAAACCCATCGCCCATCTTCCGGATCAGTTGCTCGGCCTTCTCGTCGGGCGCGGGTGGCTCGTGGCTCAGGCGCACGGCCGCCTGCCGCGCGACATCGAGGATGGTGCGCGAACGGGTCTTCACGGCGTCCACCACCGGCACGAGTGCGTCCTCGTCCCACGTGATCCCCATCCGACCCAGTTCCCGCTTGACCGGCTCCAGCAGCTCCGTGGCGGGCAGCGCGGAGAGGTACTGCCCGTTCATCCACTCGAGCTTGGTGACGTCGAACACCGCCGGCTTCTTCTGAATCGCCTCGAGCGAGAACCGCTCGATCATCTCCGCCTCGGGCAGGATCTCCTTGTCCTCCCCCGGCGACCAGCCGAGCAGCGCGAGGAAGTTGCGCATGGCGGCAGGCAGGATCCCCTGGTTCTGGTAATCGCCGACGGCGGTGGCGCCGTGGCGCTTCGACAGTTTCTTGCCATCGGGGCCGAGAATCATCGGCACGTGGGCGAACACCGGCGTCGGCTGGCCCAGCGCGCGGTACAGCGCGATCTGCTTCGGCGTGTTGGAGATGTGGTCATCGCCGCGGATCACGTGGGTGATCCGCATGGCGATGTCGTCGGAGACCACGGCAAGGTTGTAGATGGGCGTGCCGTCGCTGCGCAGGATGACGAAGTCATCGAGGTCCTGCCCCCGGAAGCTGATGCGGCCGTGCACCGCGTCGTTCCAGGCGATCTCCTCGTCCGGCATCAGGAACCGGATGGTGTGGGGGATCCCCGCGTCGAGCCGGGCACGCACTTCGTCCGGCGTGAGGTAGTAGCAGCGGCGGTCGTAGCGGAAGATCGTCTTCGCCTGCTCGGCCCACTTGCGCTGCTCGTCCAGTTGCTCCGGGGTGCAGAAGCAGCGGTAGGCCTTGCCCGCCTCGAGCAGGCGGCAGGCGTCGGCCCGGTGCCGCTCGCCACAGGCGCCCTGGAAGTAGGGACCTTCATCCCAGGTCACGCCGAGCCAGGTGAGGCCGTCGAGGATCACCTTCGTGTGCGCCTCGGTGCTGCGCTCGCGATCGGTGTCCTCGATGCGGAGGATGAACGTCCCGCCGGTGTGCCGGGCATAGAGCCAATTGAACAGCGCCGTGCGCGCGCCGCCGACATGGAGATAGCCGGTGGGGGAAGGGGCAAAACGAACGCGGGGCCGCGAAGTGTCGGTCATCGGATACACGGTGTCGGACAGGAGGACCGGATAGTCATAGGGGCGGCTTGCGAGCCGCCCCTACCTGGTCCTGGTTCGCTCACGGAGCGGGCGGGATTCGAACCCGCGATAGAGGTATTCACCCCTATGCCGGTTTAGCAAACCGGTGCCTTCAGCCTCTCGGCCACCGCTCCTCGGGCGCCCAAAGTTCTCCCGCCGACTGCACTTGCGCAACCCCGCCGGGCCCGCCGGCCGACCCCGTCGGCCGGACAGCGTAGTCAGAGCCGTAGCCCTCCCCAGCGCGCGATCCGGCGTCAGGGAGCCTGGCTGGTCTCGCTGGCCGGCGGGGAACACGGCGCACAGCCCGTGTGAGGCACCCGTGCGCAATGGGCCTCGATAGCGGGATGAGGGGGCGGGCATGGGCACCGTGCGCGTCGACGCGTCGGTCGGCAGGTGCCCCTCCCCTGCGGCGGTCGCCCCCGACCGCACGGGTGCGCACCAAGTCACGGCCGACCCACGCGCGGCAGCGCACGCCGAAACAGGCCATCCTCACCCCGCGTTGTGCCCCGAGCACCGTGCGCCAGGACCGCCTTCTGGACGGCTTCGAAGGCAAGCTGACCCCCAAGAAATGGGCCGCGATCGGCAAGTGCTCGATTCCGGCGGCGCAGCGCGACATCAACGAGCTGATTGAGCGTAACGTCCTTCGCCGCAATCCAGGCGGCAGCAAGCACACAAGCTATGACCTGGTAATCGCGCCATGAGCAAGCCCGCCGATTGGAAGTCTTTGTACGACGCAGCGCGACGTCTTTGTGATTTTACGTGCAGGTCGAACCCCCGCCGACGCCACTGAGGCATGGCACGGACACAGGGCATGCGCCGGGTGCTTTCTGAATGGTTCGGCGATCTTGAAGACCTTGACGACTCTGCCCGCTCGCACCGGCCTGCGAGTCGGGCGCAGCCACGTTATTGTCCCTTGACGTGCCAACATAGCGGCCGGAAAGAGGAACGCGCGCCGGCCACGCGGCAGCGCAATGATGGTCTGCTTGCGCCGCCAACGACTCACCGTTTGGTGAATACGACCGCCCGCGCCATCACCGCTTGGCGCGACAAAACTACCGCCCGCCGCCTTCAGCAGGCGCCGCCGCTGGTCGGCCCCGCGAACGATGGCGGCGGCCAACGGATTAGTTCCTGCCAGGAGCAGACTGTTTTTCAGCTCATGATGCCGACGCTAAGAACACGCCAGCACCGTGCGCGCCCGCCAATGGTGGGACGTGGCTAGGAGGGCCACGAGGCGGTGCAGTTCCGCTGTTCGTGGAGCGAGCGCGGCCGTCACGAGCGCGATTACCCGCGCGACCGTGGTGGCGCTGTCGATGGAAGAGACGCTGGATCGCGTCGACACGAATCGCCCAATAACAGGGAACTGCTAGCCCTCCGGCGCACGTCTTGAGCGCTCGCCGCGGCGGATTGGGCGGCAATGATTATCCAGTGGATGAGGCGTCTCCTTTGAGGGCAGCGGCCATGATATCGCCCTGTAATGGATCGATAAAGGCACAAACGGTCGCATTTAGGCTCGATCGGTCGCGGGTGCCAGCAATTGGGAAGCGAAGTGCCCGCCTTGGTTCTACCAGACCGAGGCTGTGATGCATCCGCACGACCCGGCGTTCGTTTCACGGCTCAAAATGTCATTGACACACTTCACGGCTGTTCCTACCGTAGCGCGACCACACGGATCCCTTGGCCATAGCTGATGAGAACCTCGTTGACCGGTACGTCCCGCGGCGCTGGCGCCATGCGAGGGACAGCGAGCAGCGTAAACATCACAGTCCGGCGCGAGGGCGTGCAGCGCCAGAACCCGTTGATCCCCTCGCCGTGATCCATCTGCTCCTCGCCCTGGCACTGCCCCCGGACTCCCTTCCGGCCGCCGTCGTCATTCCGGCCAAGCCGACCTGCGGTCAATGCCGGATCGTCCTGACCCCGGTCGCAACGCTTGGGGAGAAGGAGCATCCCGGGGCATTCGTCGGCTTCCCTTCCTCGATCGTGCAGGACGGGCAAGGGCGGTACTTCGTGACCACCGATGGCAATGGCGAGCCACCGTGGATCTGCTCGGCTGGCGGCAAGTACGTCGGGCGAGTGGGGCGAGCGGGCAGCGGCCCCGGGGAGTACCCGGG
>JBMOPM010000178.1:0-4388 GCA_049323575.1 Gemmatimonadota bacterium
GCGCTGGAGAGCGCGAACGCCCGGCTCGCCGCGGCGCGCGCCGCGGTGGCGAACGCCGAGCTTCAGCTCGGCTACACCGTCATCCGCGCGCCGATCGCGGGGATCGTCGCCCGGCGGAAGGTCGAGGCCGGTGAACTGGTTCAGGTGGGACAGCAGCTGATGACCATCATCCCGCTCCAGGAGGTGTGGGTCACGGCCAACCTCAAGGAGACCCAGCTGGCCGACGTCACGCCGGGCGACAAGGTGGAGTTCACCGTGGACGCCTACGACGACCGCAAGTTCACCGGCACGGTGGAGAGCATCAGCCCGGCGACGGGCGCCAAGTTCGCGCTGCTCCCGCCGGACAACGCCACGGGCAACTTCACCAAAGTGGTGCAGCGGGTGCCGGTGAAGATCACGGTCGACCATCCCGACCCCATGTACCCGCTCCGACCAGGCATGTCCGTGGTCGTCACGATCACCACGAAGTAGCCGCAGGGAGTCGGGACGATGGCCACGATGGCCCCGTCGGTACGCCTCGGGACCGGCCTGCGCTTCGGCGCGGGCCGCCAGTTGGGCCGCGAGGAGGTGTACCGGCACCGGTACCTCATCGCGTTCGCGGTGACGCTCGCGAGCGTACTCGAGCTGGTAGACACGAGCATCGTGAACGTCGCGATCCCGCACATGATGGGGAACCTCGGCGCGACGCTGGAGGAAGTGGCGTGGGTCAGCACCGGCTACATCGTCGCGAACGTGATCATCCTGCCGCTGACGGGCTGGCTGGGCGATCGCTTCGGCCGGCGCAACTACTACACCGCCTCCATCCTGATTTTCACCACCGCGTCGTGGTTCTGCGGCAACGCCGGCTCACTCGAGAGCCTGGTGTTCTGGCGCATCATCCAGGGCATCGGGGGCGGCGCGCTCATCTCCACCGCGCAGGCCATCCTCCTGGACGTCTTCCCTCCCCGCGAGCAGGGGATGGCGATGGCGATCTTCGGCGTCGGGGTGATGGTCGGCCCCACGCTCGGCCCCACCCTGGGCGGATGGATCACCGACAACTACGCCTGGCCCTGGATCTTCTACATCAACATCCCGCTGGGCCTGCTCGCCGCAATGCTCTGCTGGCAGCTCGTGCCCGAGCCCGAGCATGCCAACGAGGCGGCGCCCCGTGTGGACTGGCCGGGCCTCGCCCTGCTGATCATCGGCATCGGCTCCTTGCAGATCCTGCTGGAGCGAGGTGAAGCCAAGGACTGGTTCGAGTCCCGCGAGATCATCGTGGAGACCATCCTCGCGGCCGCGGGCATCACCGCGTTTCTGTGGCACGAACTCCGCACCGACTACCCCGTCGTGAACCTGCGGGTGCTCGGGAACCGGCAACTGTTCGCGGGCGTCGCGTTCGGCTTCGTGCTGGGCTTCGCGCTCTATGCCAGCGTGTTCGTGCTGCCGGTGTACGTGCAGAATCTGCTGGGCTACACGGCCTGGGACACCGGCAAGCTGATCCTGCCCGGGGCGATCGCCAGCGCGGTCGCGATGGCCGTCGTGGGCCGGCACACCACGAAACTCGACGCGCGGGTGTTCATCACCGCCGGGGTGTTGCTCTTCCTGGTCTCGATGTGGCAGCACTACCACTTCACCACCGAGACGGGCATGCACGACTTCTTCTGGCCGATGGTCCTGCGCGGCGTCGGGATGGGCTGCATCTTCGTGCCGCTCACGCAGGCCGCCGTCGCCGACCTGCGGCCGCAGGATCTGGCGCAGGGCACCGGCCTGTTCAACCTGTCGCGCCAGCTGGGCGGCAGTTTCGGCATTGCGATCTCCGCCACGCTGGTCAAGCGCTTCTCCGAGCAGACCCGCGAGGCCCTGCTGCCGCACCTGAGCGTGTCGGAGGGCCCGGTGCGGGAGTGGCTTCAGCAGGTGACCGCCGCCCTGCTCCGGCAGGGTGGCTCCCTCACCGAGGCCCGGACCACGGCGTACCAGATCCTCGAGGGGAAACTCCAGGCGCAGGCGCTGATGATTGCATACGAGAAGGTCTTCCTCCTGATGGGGATGATCTTCGCGCTGTCGCTGCCGCTGCTGCTCCTCTTCCGGACCGGCCGGGTGAAGGCGGGGGGGAGTGTGGGGCACTGACCGGTGCCGGGAACCAGGTGCCGGGTATCCGGTGTCGCGTGCGACGTCGTGGGTGACCGGCGACAGGCGAGCAGCGATCGACCCTTCCACGCGGGGCCTTGATTAATCCGGGCTCCGCGCTTGTGTTTTCCTCCTGTGACATTCCAGCGCAAGCTTCTCCTCGCGTTCTGCCTCATGTTCGTGCCGGTGCTGCTGGTGGGTGCCGAAGCGATCCGGAGCAACGCGCTCGAACGCCGCGCGCTCGAGGCCCTGGGCGAGAGCATGGCCCGCTCGCGCACCTATGCCGAGCTCGAAACGGCGATGTTCGACCAGGGCGAGGTGATCTGGCGTTACCTGAGCGGCATGGATCCGGTGGCCCGGCAGGAATTCGCGGTTTCCAACGAGGTGGTGCGGTACTGGCAGGAGCGGTGGGAGGCCGAACTCTCGCCCAGCGAGAAGCGGCTGGCGACGGATGTCCGGGCTCTGCACGACCGCATCAACACGGTGGCCGAGAGCGTCTTCTCGCTGTACGAGCGAGGGCAGCGGAAGGCGGCCTTTGCGCTGGCCCGGAGCGAGCTCAAGGGCCGGCTCTTCCCCGCGCTGACGCTGGTCAATCGCGAGATCTACCGCCAGCTTCGCCAGAGCAGCGTGCGAGGGGCGTACGCCAGGCTGGAGGAGATCCTCGCCCAGGAGCGGCGCATCCTGCTGCTCGTGACCCTGCTCGCGCTCGGCATCGGCATCCTCGCTTCGTGGTTCATCTCGCGCGGCCTCGCCCGGCCGATCCAGGAGCTGAGCGACGCGATGGCCCGCATGGGCGCGGGCGAGCTGGATCGCCCCATCCAGGCGGACCGGCCGGACGAGATCGGCCAGTTGGCACGCGCCTTCAGCGCCATGCGCGCCAATCTGGGCCAGGCTCAGGCGCAGCTCGTGCAGTCGGAGAAGCTCGCGTCGATCGGCCAGATGGCGGCCGCGGTGGCCCACGGCCTCCGCAACCCGCTGGCGAGCCTCCGGGCCACGGCTCAGTTGGCGCTCCGCCAGCAGCCGGGCTCCCCCGCCGCGCACGAGAGCCTGACCGCCATCGTGGACGAAGTGGACCGGCTTGACCGCCGGATCTCCCATCTGCTCGCCTTCGCGCGTCCCGCGCCGTTCCGGCCGCTCCGCGAGGGCCTGCCGCTGCTCCTGGACGGCGCGCTCGCCGGGCTCGCCGGACTGCTGCGGGAGCGGCGCGTGGAGCTGGTGCAGGAGATCCCGCCGGATCTGCCCGAGGTGCGGGTCGATCCCATGCAGTTCGAGCAGGTCGTCGTGGAGGTGGTGTCGAACGCGGTGGACGCGATGCCGGACGGCGGGCGATTGACGATCACGGCGCGCCTGGCGAAGGAGGGCCCCGAAGGGCCTGCGGTGGTCATCGACATCGCCGATACCGGTGCCGGCATTCCCGAGCAGGTGCTGCCGTCCGTGTGCGATCCGTTCTTCACCACGCGGCCCGAAGGCACCGGCCTGGGCCTCGCGATGGCGAAGCGCTACGTGGAGCAGAACGGGGGCCGGTTGGCGATCGAGAGCACGGCAGGGACCGGCACGGTGGTCCGGATCAGCCTGCCCGTGGCCGATGCATCAAAGGCAGCCCGCGACGAACCGCTGGCCGCAGGCCACGGCGCGCGCGGTGCGGAGGCTCGCTCGTGATGTCGTCCGGGACCGTCCTGCTGGTCGAAGACGAGCGCACCCTCGCGCGCGCGATCAAGCTCTTCCTCGCCGACCACGGCTACGAGGTGGAGGTCGCCGGCGACGCCGAGCAGGCGCTGGAGCTGTTCGAGCGCCTGAGACCCGATGTCGTCTTCGCGGACGTGCGCCTGCCCGGCATGAACGGGATCGCCCTGCTCGACCGGATCCGCGAGCTGGACGCCGCCATCCCGGTGATCATCCTGACCGCCCACGGATCGATCGAGGGCGCCGTGGAAGCGGTCAAGCGCGGCGCGTTCGACTACGTGAAGAAGCCGGTGGATCTCGAGGAGCTGAGGCTGCTGGCTGATCGCGCCCGGGAGACCTCGCGCCTCAAGCAGGAGCTGTCCTACTATCGCCGCCAGGGCGCGCGCACGGAGCCCGGCGACGGAATCATCGGCGACTCCCCGGCCTTCCGCGCCGTGCTCGACCGGGCCCGCCAGATCGCGGCGCTCGACGAGACGCCGCCAATCCTCATCACGGGCGAGACCGGCACCGGCAAGGGCCTCGTCGCGCGGACCATCCACGCCTCGGGGGCCCGCGCTGCGCGCCCATTCATCGATGTCAACTGCACTGCGCTGCCCGCC
>JBMOPM010000179.1:0-4373 GCA_049323575.1 Gemmatimonadota bacterium
ATCGCGATCGCGCGGGCGTACAGGCTGTCCGCCGCCTTGTAGCGGCCGAGCATCTGGAGGTTGGCGCCAACCTCGACCGCGTAGGTCTCGGAGCGCGGGTTGAGCTGGAGGGCGCGCTGCGTGCTCGCCAGCGCCTCGTCCAGCCGCCCTGCCTGTCGCTGCAGCGATCCCAGGACCCACCACAGCTCGCTGTTGTTGGGCTGCTCGCGGCGCAGCTCGCTGAGGATGCCGAAGGCCCGCTCGAAGTCCTGGTATCCCCAATAGTACACGTACCCCTCGGCGAGCCGCGCTTCCACCAGCGACGGATCGAGCGCCAGCGCGCGGTCCACCGCCTGCCGCGCCTCCGTCAGCCGCGCCTGCGACCGGTCGAAGAACGCGTAGTACAGCGTGTGGGCCTCGGCCAGCTTCGCCCAGGCCAGCGCAAAGCGCGGATCGAGATGCACGGCCCGCTGGAAGTGCTCGATGGCGAGCCGGGAGGGTTCCTCCGCAAAGCGCCGCTGGCTGTACGTCACGCCCCGCAGATAGGCGTCGTAGGCGTCAGGGTTCTCGGTGGGCCGGGCGCGAAGCCCGAGCCGCTCGGCGGGCTGGAGCGAGACGTTGAGCGCCTCCGCCACGCCCTGCGCGATCACCGACTGGACGGTGAACAGCTCCCCCGGCATCAGCATGCCGGTGAAGCGATCGGTCCAGATCTCCCGGTCGTCCTTCACCCGGATGAGATGAGGAATCACCCGCAGCGTCCCCGACCCATCGGGCCGCCGTTCGGTCTGCACCGAGCCCACGAGCAGATAGTCGGCTCCGAGCTCGCGGCCGATCTCCTCCGTCATCTTGTCCCGCTGGCTGTAGCGCAGGGCGCTCGCGCGCGAGATGACGCCGAGCCGGCTGAACTCGGCGATGCGGCTGGTGATCTCGTCCGAGATGCCCTCGGCAAGATAGGCGTCGCCCGGACTGCCCAGGTTGTCGAAGGGGAGCACGGCGAGCATCGGGATGTCCTCGGCCACCGAGCCGACCCGCAGGGACGGCCGGCGGAACACGAGCGCACCCACGAGCACGGCCAGCGCCACGGCCGCGAGGGCCAGCCACAGCCGGATCCACCGCCCCGGCGTCGGATGCGGGCCGCTGATGGCGTACGGGCCGCTGAAGGCCAGCGGGCCCGCCGCCCCCTCGATGGCATCGATGAACTGCCGGACGGTGGGGAACCGATCGGCCGGCGTTTTCGCCAGTGCCTTGCGAATGGCGGCCTCGAGGCCCGGCGGCACGGTCTCCCGCACCTGCCGGATGCTCGGCACCGGTTCCGTCGCGTGCCGCGACCGGATCGCGTGCGACGAGCGCCCGAGGAACGGCGGCTCGCCCACGAGCATTTCGTAGAGCACGCAGGCCAGACTGTACACGTCGCTGGCCGGTTTGAGAATCTCGGTGCCGGCCGCCTGTTCCGGGCTCATGTAGAGCGGGGTGCCGACCGCGAACCCGCTGCCGGTGATGCGGGCATCCTCTTCGGCCGCGCTCACCACCCGCGCGATGCCGAAGTCGGCCACCATCGCCACCGACCCCTGGAGCAGGATGTTCTCCGGCTTGATGTCGCGGTGGATGACGCCCTGCCCGTGCGCGTAGCTCAGGCCCTCCGCCACATCCCGCGTGATGCGGAGCGCCTCCTCGATGGGGAGCTGGCCGTCCTGCTCCAGCCGTTGCCGGAGCGTGCCGCCCTCGACGCAGGGCATCACATAGTAGAGGAAGCCCTCGGTCGTGCCCGAGTCGTACAGCGGCAGGATGTTGGGGTGCTGCAGCCGGGCCGCGATCTCGATTTCGCGAAGGAAGCGCTCGGCGCCGACCGCGGCCGACAGATCGCCGCGCAGGACCTTCAGCGCCACCGTGCGGTGATGCTTCACGTCCAGGGCAACATAGACGGTGGCCATCCCTCCCGCTCCCAGCTCGCCTTGGATCTCGTAGCGGCCGGCGAGGGCGGTCTTCAACCGATCCAGGATAGCGTCCACTTGGGTTTCGGGTCCGCGGTCGTAGGATTGACGTAGAATGATGCACTGGCGGCGCCTCGGCTGGAATGCCCGGGGCCGACGGCGTTAGTCTTGAGCGCCGGATTTCACGCCACAGCCCTGTCGCCAGGAGCTCCTCAGGATGACCACCCGTCGGTCCTTCCTCGGCTCGGTCTTTGCCACCGCGGCGGCCGCTCCGTCGCTCCGGGCCGACGCCCTGTCCCGCGTCCTCCGCGCGGCCGGCCAGGCCGCCGAGCGCTCCCCTCTCGACGTGGCCGCGGACGAGTCGTGGTGGGCCGAGATCCAGCGCGCCTTCGACACCGACCGCACCGTGGTGAACCTCAACAACGGCGGCGTGAGCCCCGCACCCACCCACGTGCTGGAGGCCATGATTCGCGATCTCCGGTTCAGCAACGAGCTGCCGGTACTCCACATGTGGCAGATCCTCGAGCCGCGCATCGAGAGCGTGCGGCGCGACCTGGCCCGGGAGTTCGGCTGCGACCCCGAGGAGCTCGCCATCACCCGGAACGCCTCCGAGGCGCAGGAGACCATGATCCTGGGCCTCGACCTCGAGGCGGGCGACGAGGTCATCATCACCAATCAGAACTACGGGCGCATGATCACCACGTGGGAACAGCGCGCCCGCCGCGACGGCATCGTGGTCCGCCAGATCTCCTTCAAGGTGCCCCCGCCCTCGCAGCAGTACCTCGTGGACCGTTTCGCCGAGGCCATCACGCCGCGCACCCGGGTCATCGAGGTCACCCACATCACGAACCTCACCGGTCAGATCATGCCGGTGCGGGAAATCGTCGAGCTGGCCCGCGGCCGGGGCATCGAGGTCTTCGTCGACGGCGCCCACGCCTTTGCGCACTTCCCGTTCACCCGCAACGACCTGGGCTGCGACTTCTACGGCACCAGCCTCCACAAGTGGCTGCTGGCGCCGGTGGGGACCGGCTTCCTCTACGTGCGCAAGGAGAAGCAGAAGTCGCTGTGGCCGCTGATGGGCGCGCCGGCCTCGATGGACGAGAACATCCGCAAGTACGAGGAGATCGGCACCCATCCGGCCGCGAACCACAACGCCATCGCGGTGGCGCTGGCGTTCCACCGCGCGATCGGCGCGGAACGGAAGATCGCGCGGCTCCGCTACCTGAGAGATCGCTGGGCCAGGCGGCTGCTCCAGGAGAGCGACCGGGTCCGGATGCTGACGCCGCTCGATTCACCCCACGCGGGCGGCATCGGCCTGGTGAGCGTGGACGGCATGGACGTCGTGCGGCTGGCCGCCTGGCTCATGGAACGCCACAAGATCGTGGTGACGCCGATCGTCCACGCCGAGTTCTCCGGGCTCCGCGTCACGCCGAACGTGTACACCTCGGTCGACGAGATAGACCTGTTCGGCGATGTGATGCTGCAGGCGCTGAGACGGGGGATCGGGTGAGTCTGGCACGACTCGCCCCGTTCCCCGCCCCGTGAGCCTGCGCAGCCCGGTTCACCCCGTCCTTGCCTCGTCGATCATCAGCCTCGCGACGTCAGAACTCTTCGTCCAGTCCGAACGGGTCCCCCGGCGGCGGCGCGAAGGCAGCGGTGGCGGCCGGCATCCGCCGCTCGGTTCGCCAGCCGGCGAGGTCGGCCGCGATGGCGGCCCAGTGCGCCCGCTCCAGCTCGGGCCGCGTGGCCTGGGCCGCGCGCTGCTTCGCGCGTTCCGCGAGCTGGCCCACGCGCAGGTCCGCCAGGGCGCGGACATCGGGATCGGCGTCCTTGTCGGCCGCGAGCTGCACCAGGCGATCGGCCAGGGCGCGCTGGGTCACGCGCCGGAGTGCTGCCTCCCGGGGCGTCGTCGCCTTCCCGTCCCACGTCGCCGCCACCAGCCGGTCGATCACCTCGCCCAGGCCGAGGGCAGCCGGATCGCGCATGGGCTGCCGGATCAGCCGCGCAGCGCGGGCGCGGTTGAGGATGTTGTCGATGACGTACTGCGCGAGGGTGCGGGCCGCGCCCAGCTCATCGAACGCGGGCGCCGTCGCGCTGCGGAACAGCTCGACCGAGCCCTGCCAGCCGAAGGGCCTGGGCCCGAGCAGCGCGAGGACCGTGTCCGGAATCGCCAGCGCCTCGGGCTCGAGGGTTTCGAGCAGCTGCGCCAGCGCGGCCCGCTGCGCGGCCGCCGGCACCGGACGAGTCGCCACCTGGCCGTCGCCGTTGACCGCGTTGTGGTATTCCATCCCGCCGAGCGTCTTGGCCAGGCTGAACACGGCGAAGCGGTGCCAGAAGTAGAGCGGCGCGAAACGCTCCTGGAGCAGCGCCACCGGCGCGCCCCGGTCGAGGTTGCCCAGTCCGAAGCGCGCCATGGCGGCCCGGCGCACCGCCATCTGCGCGCGGAGGAACTGAACGGGGCTG
>JBMOPM010000180.1:0-4326 GCA_049323575.1 Gemmatimonadota bacterium
GAGGCGGAGTACAACACCCGCCTCGTGGCCCTGACGCTGGGCGAACCGGTGGAGACCGTCCTGCCGCGCCCCGCGGTGGATCCCGCTGCGCGCGGGCGGGTGGACGCCCTCCTCGCCGACCTCGGCATTCCCCGGGACCACCCGCCGCTCATCATCCATCCGGGCAGCGGCGGATCCTCCCGCGACTGGCCCGCCGAGCGGTTCGGCCGCGCCGCCCGGCACCTGGCCGAGCGACGGGGGCTCCGCGTGGTGGTCACGGGGATCGCGAGCGAGACCGCGGCGTGCGACGCGGCCCTGGGCGCCTGCCCCAGGGCGCTCTCGCTCTGCGGCGCGCTCACCCTGGAGGAAATGATGGCCCTGCTGGCGCGCGCGGCGCTGCTGATCGCCAACTCCACCGGCGTGCTGCACCTGGCCGCGGCACTCGGCACACCGGTCGTGGGACTCTATCCCAACTCGCCGTCGGTGGGCCCGCGCCGCTGGCGCCCGTACGTCGACCGCGCGGCCGTCGTGACGCCC
Source organism: Gemmatimonadota bacterium (assembly GCA_049323575.1). GTDB lineage: Bacteria > Gemmatimonadota > Gemmatimonadetes > Gemmatimonadales > GWC2-71-9 > JBMOPM01. The sequence goes on from JBMOPM010000180.1 coordinate 517, forward strand.
CCGGACGGCAGCGACGTGATGGAACGGATCGAAGTGGAGCGCGTAGTGGAGGCGGCGGCGGGCCTCATCGAGACCCGGTGCGCTCCTCCATGAGCTCCTCGAACGCCCGCTGCACGTCCTCGAACGGGATCTTGCCGACCGTTTCCCGATGAAAGAGCGCGCGATGCGGCGTGCGGTAGGGATACCACGGCATCACCTCGGGCTCCCAATGGTGGAAGAAGGTGAGCGTGGGGGTCTTCCAGGCCGCGGCGAGATGCAGAATGGACGTGTCCGGCGTGACCAGGATGTCGAACTCGTGGATCACCGACGCGAACTCGTGGAACGACGCGAGCGGTCCCACGCCGCCGGCGCCGCTTGCCGCGACGATCGCGGCCACGTCGGCGGCGTAATCGGGCGCGCCGCACACGGTGACGTCCAGTGAGGGATAGCGCGCCTGCACCCACCGCGCGAACCGCGTGAAGTTCTCCCGGCCCCAGTACTTGTAGATGCTGCTGCCCGACACGTTGATGCCGAGGCGGAGCGGCTTGTCCGTCGGCCGGAGCCGGGTGCGTGCGCGGGCCTGATCTTCCGCCGTCACGCGATACTCGAGATCGAGCGGCTCCTGCGTCGGGTCGATGCCGAAGGGGAGCAGCAGTTGCGCGATCCGTTCCACGATGTGCACGCTGGCGCGGTCGAGCAGGGGCACACAGTGGGTGTAGACGCTCGCGTTCTGCTTCATGATACCCACGGAGTACCGGCTGCCTGCCCACCGCACCGTCCCGCTCGACGTGGCCGAGGGATTGTCCATCAGGTCCACGATCACGTCGTAGCGCTCGCGGCGGAACGCGCGGAGCAGGCGCGCCGCATCCCGCGGCGTCTTGTCGTAGCGCCAGGCGTGGTCCACCCACGGCGCCACGGCGTGGCGCACGCCGTAGTTGTTCTTGCTCAGCAGGATGTGGATCCGCGCCTCGGGATGGTGCTTCCGGAGCGCCCGCACGACCGGGACCGAGACGAGCGTGTCGCCGATGCGGTCCTGGCGGAGGACGAGGATCTTGGCGTCGGGCGCGAGGTCGAGCGCCTTGCGCGGCGTGGTGACGTACTCGCCGGTGAACGGCTTCTCGTGCGCGCCGATGAACCGGCGGCGGATGAACCGCTCCAGGTCCTTCAGCGACACACCGGCTCTCCTGCGCGCAACACGCCCGTCTCCTCCATCAGCTCCTGAAACGCCGTCATCACCTGCGCCACCGGAATCTCCCGTATCGCCACCGGATGGCGAAGCGCCCGATGGGGCGCGCGCCATGGACGCCACAGCACCGACTGATGGTGTGTCTCGATGAACAGCACCACACTCGGCCGCTTCCACGCGGCCGCGAGGTGCGACACCGACGTGTCCGGCGTGACGATCACATCACACTCGTGCAACTGGGCCGCGAATTCGTGGAACGAGCGGACGGTGGGCGCCGCACGCGCCCCCGGCGCCCGATCGACGATCGCCTGCACCTCCCCGGCGTAGTCGGGGGCGCCGAGCACCACCACCTGCGCCTGGGGATAGGTCGCGCCGAGCCAGCGGACGAAGGCGACGAAGTTGTCCCGGCCCCAGTACTTCGACGGCATGCTGCCGGAAAGGTTCACACCGATCCGGACGGCTGACGGCCGCGGCCCCAGTTGGGCCCGCGCCGCGGCCGCCGCTTCGGGCGCGACGGGGAATTCCAGGTCGAGCGGCACCGCCCCCGGGTCGATCCCGAATGGCCGGAGCAACTGCGCCACCCGCTCGATGATGTGCATCCCTTCGAAGTCGAGGGCCGGGACGGCATGGGTGTACACGTCCGCCCGCTCGTGCCCGATGCCCACCCGCATGCGCGCGCCGGTCACCTTGAGCAACAGGCGGGAGGTGGTGGACGGGATGTCGATCAGGTCCACCACCACGCGGTAGCGCGCGGCGCGGAGCCGGGCGAACAGCGCCGCCGTCTGCAGCGGGCGCTTCGTGTAACGGACCACGTGATTCACGTACGGCCCGAAGGCGCGTCCCACGACCGCGTTGCGGCGGCTCAGCAGCACGTCGATCCGGGCGCGGGGCAGCCGGGCGCGGAGCGCCCGCGCGATCGGCACGCCCATGAGGGCATCGCCGATCCCCCCCTGCCGGAGCAGGAGAATCCTGGCCGACTCGAGGTCGCGATCATGGAGGCGCGGAGCATCGGTCACGGCCCGAAAATAAGGGGGAGCGCGCCCGATCGCCCCCTCTCTGGTCGCGGTGCCACGTGTTACGTTCGTTCCATGCGCATCGCTGTGGAGGCCGCCCGCCTCGTGAAAGAGCACCGAGGCATCGGCCGGTATGTCCGCAATCTCCTGCCAGCCCTCGCGCGGCTCGACCCCGACCTGCACTTCATCATCTACAGCCGGCCCGGCGACACCGCGACCGCGCGCCACGAGCTGGACCGGCTCGGCCTCGACGCCACCCGCACCACCACGCGCCCGCTGTCCCGCCTGGGCCGCGACGCGTTCGACCTGTTCTGGTCGCCGTGGAACTACACCAAGTACCTGCCGCGCACCGGGCCGATCGCGGTGACCATGCACGACGTCGTCCCCCTGCTCTTTCCCGATCGCCGCTGGCGCCGGCGGCTCACCCAGCGCAAGGTGGAGCGGCGCTTTCGCGATATGGCTGCCGCCGCCAGCGTGGTGCTCACCAACTCCCACTTCACCCGGCGCGAGGTCGAGCGCTGCCTCGGCGTCGCCGCGGACCGCATCCGCGTCACCCTCCTCGGCGCCGATGACTTCGCGCCCGGTGATGCCGCCGCCGCGGCCAGCCTGGTCCGCGGCCTCGGCGTCGTGACGCCGTTCGTGCTGTACGTCGGCGCCGACGAGGAACGGAAGAACCTGAGCCGCCTCGTGCGGGCGTTTGCGCTGCTGCGCCAGCGGCTGCACGTGGACTGCTGCCTCGTCATCGCGGGCCCCGGCGAATCGCTCCGCCGCTCCCAGATCGAGCTGCTCGACGAAACCCACGTCGGCGGCGCGGTCCGGTATGTGGGCATGGTGAGCGACGCCGAACTGAAAGCGCTCTATCGGTCCGCCACCGCCTTCGTGTTCCCCTCGCTCTACGAGGGCTTCGGCCTCCCGGTACTGGAGGCGATGGCCAGCGGTACGCCGGTCGTGACGTCCAACGCCGCGTCACTGCCGGAGGTCGCCGGCGACGCGGCGCTCTACTTCGATCCGCTCAATGTCGAGGAACTCGCCGACCAGTTGGCCCGCGTGCTCACCGACGAACAGCTCCGCCGCACCCTGGTAGATCGGGGGCTGGAGCAGGCGGCCCGGTTCCGCTGGGCGGAGACGGCAGAGGGCACGCTCGAGGCATTCCGGGAGACGGCAAGCGGGCACTGACCTCGGCCGCAGGCGCCGCCACGATCCGCAGCGCGCCGGATAGCGCAAACGGGCCCGCCGGTATATCGTCCACCATGGTCAACGCCGTTGCAGAGCAATGATTTACGTCTGCGTGCCCAGCTACGATGAGGCCGCCACCGTCGGCCTCGTGCTGTGGAAGATCCGGAAGGTCTTCGCGGACTTCCCCCGCGAGTACCAGTTGCTCGTGGCGGACGACGCCTCGACCGACGCGACGGCCGAACTCCTGCAGCCGTACGCGAAGGTGCTGCCGCTCACCGTGATCCGTCACGACCGCCGGCTGGGCTACGGCCCCTCGGTGGAGCTGCTGCTCCGCGAGGCGCTGCAGCGGTCCGATCGGCCCAAGCGCGATTGCGCCGTCCTGATGCACGCCGACTTCAGCCACGGCCCCGAGTTCCTGCCGGAACTCGTGAAGCGGTTCGACAGCGGCGCGGATGT
>JBMOPM010000181.1:0-4302 GCA_049323575.1 Gemmatimonadota bacterium
CCGGCGGTGGGATCTCACCGTGCGCTACTTCCACGAGAGCAGCCACCTGGGTGACGAATACGCCGAGACCTTCGACGTCCGCCGGCTCGACTGGAGCCGGGAGACGCTCGAGGCCTGGGCGACCTGGAAGGCCGGTGGCTGGCGGCTGGCCGGCAACGTGGGCTACGTGATCACCGATCAGCTCGGGCTCGAGCGCTGGTCGGCCGCGGCGGCTGCCGACTTCGTGGGGAAGGATTTCCGCCTGCTCGGGGCCACCGCCCGCCCGGTCGGCGGGGTGTTCGTCGATGCCAACCAGTGGACCGACTGGCACCTGAGCGGCACGGCTCGGATCGGGATCACCTTTCCCGGCCAGAAGAATGGACGGTCGTGGGGTCTCGGACTGGTGGGCCACACCGGCATGTCCACCCAGCGCCAGTTCTATCCGGCGCACAGTACCTACGTCGGGGGGGAGTTGCGGTTCGATCTCTGAGCGCCACCAGTCCTCCAACACATCCCTCCTTTGCGGGCCCGGCTGCCATTCCGCGCCCCCGAGTCAGGCCGGTCTCGGCCTCCGGCATGTGTCATTCTGGCTGACGTCGTCTGGCCCCACGGTTGCTCGGCGCATGCCGTCTTGAAATTGGCTGAGCCACGGGGTATAATTGGCGCCGTTAGCACTCTCGGCCTGAGAGTGCCAATGCGTTGTAGCTAAATAACTTGTAACGCCTAACCGAAGGCAGAGTGGAGGTTCTGATGGGTACTTCCGCCAAGGCGAAGCCGAAGATCAAGATCCAGCCCCTCGAGGATCGGGTGGTGGTCTGGCCGATCGACGAGCAGGAGTCGATGCGGGGTGGCCTGTACATCCCTGACACGGCCAAGGAGAAGCCGACGCAGGGCGAGGTGATTGCCGTCGGGCCGGGTCGGATCGAGAAGGGCGAGCGGGTGCCGATGGAGGTCAAGGTCGGTGACAAGGTGATCTACGGGAAGTACAGCGGGACGCCGTTCACCACCGTCGAGGGTGACGAGGTCATCATCATCAAGGCCTCCGACATTCTGGCCAAGATTGGCTGAGCCGGACCCTCAACAACACATGGAGATTCGCAAACATGGCTGCTAAGGAGCTGCTGTTTGACGTCGAGGCCCGGTCGAAGCTCAAGAGGGGCGTCGACCACCTCGCCGAGGCGGTGAAGGTCACCCTCGGCCCCAAGGGCCGGAACGTGGTCATCGACAAGAAGTTCGGTTCGCCGACCGTCACCAAGGACGGCGTCACCGTGGCCAAGGAGGTCGAGCTGCCCGACCCGGTCGAGAACATGGGCGCGCAGATGGTGAAGGAGGTCGCGACCAAGACCTCCGACCTCGCCGGTGACGGCACGACCACCGCGACGGTGCTGGCGCAGGCCATCTTCCGCGAGGGCCTGAAGAACGTCACCGCGGGCGCCAACCCGATGGAGCTCAAGCGGGGCATCGACAAGGCGGTCGAGGCCATCGTCGAGGAGCTCAAGAACCTCTCCACTCCGTCGGCGGGCAAGAAGGAGATCACGCAGGTCGGCACCATCTCGGCCAACAACGACAGCGAGATCGGCAAGCTGATCGCCGAGGCGATGGAGAAGGTCGGCAAGGAGGGCGTGATCACGGTCGAGGAGGCGAAGGGCCTCGAGACCACGCTGGAGACCGTGGACGGCATGCAGTTCGACCGCGGCTACCTCTCGCCCTACTTCGTGACCGATCCGGAGAGCATGGAGGCGGCCCTCGAGAACCCCTACATCCTCATCCACGACAAGAAGATCTCCGCGATGAAGGACCTGCTCCCGGTCCTCGAGAAGGTGGCGCAGAGCGGTCGGCCCCTGCTCATCATCGCCGAGGATGTCGAAGGCGAGGCGCTGGCCACGCTCGTGGTCAACAAGCTCCGGGGCACGCTCAAGGTCGTCGCCGTCAAGGCGCCGGGCTTCGGTGATCGCCGCAAGGAGATGCTGCGCGACATCGCGATTCTCACCGCCGGCCAGGTGATCTCCGAGGAAGTCGGCTTCAAGCTCGAGAACGCCACGCTGCAGGATCTCGGTCAGGCCAAGCGGGTCGTGGTGGACAAGGACAACACCACGATCGTCGACGGCAAGGGCAAGCCGGATGCGATCCAGGGCCGGATCAACGAGATCCGCGCCGCGATCGAGAAGAGCACCAGCGACTACGATCGGGAGAAGCTGCAGGAGCGGCTGGCGAAGCTCGCCGGCGGTGTTGCGGTGATCCACGTGGGCGCGGCCACCGAGACCGAGATGAAGGAGAAGAAGGCCCGGGTCGAGGACGCGCTGCACGCCACCCGCGCGGCGGTCGAGGAGGGCATCGTGCCCGGCGGCGGTGTCGCGCTGTTGCGCGCGCAGCCGGTGCTTGACAAGCTCAAGGGCACGGAGGACGAGAAGATCGGCATCGATATCGTCCGCCGCGCCATTGAGGAGCCGGTCCGCATGATCGCGCAGAACGCCGGCGCCGAGGGGTCGATCGTCGTGGCGCGGATCAAGGAGTCGAAGGACAGGAACTTCGGCTACAACGCCGCGACCGATACCTACGAGGACCTGGTCAAGGCCGGCGTCATCGACCCGACCAAGGTCACCCGGACGGCGCTGCAGAATGCCGCGTCGATCGCCGGTCTGCTGCTCACCACCGAGTGCGTGGTGGTCGAGAAGAAGGAAGAGAAGCCCGCGCCGGCGGCTCCGTCCGGCGGCATGGGCGGGATGTACTGAGATCGCTCCGATGCGCGGGCCGGCAGCCGCCGGGCCGCGGGTCGATCATCGTGCCGGTCTCCCGAGGGCCCGCGATCATTCGCGGGCCCTTTCTCTTTCCGCCCGATCCCCCGAAACTTGGCGTCCGCCGTTTGCGTCCTGCGCTGGCCGGCGGGGTCCGCAAAGGCGCCCAACTGCGCTGTTGCAGCGCCTGGATCGCCTCGGGCGCGAAGGGCTTCGGCGCGAAGCCGCCCCGGTCGCCATCGGGGCGACCAGAGCCATTGGCGCTCCGCGGGGCGCCAGCTCGGCGCGCCGCATGGTTTGTCCGGAGGCCCATGTCTGCCGCAGATACCGAGCATCCCCCGGCCCGGCCGGGCGCCTGGAGCACGATCCGCGAGGCGATCCGCGGCTCGGGTCAGGACTACACCCGGGGCAGCGTGGGGCGTTCCGTGGTGCTGCTCGCCATCCCGATGGTACTCGAGATGGTGCTGGAGAGCCTGTTCGCCGTCACCAACGTGTTCTTCGTGGGCCGGCTCGGGACCGACGCCGTGTCGGTGGTGGGGCTCACCGAGTCGCTCCTGGCCGTGGTGTATGCGTTCGCCATGGGGCTCGGCATCGCGGTCACGGCCACCGTGGCGCGCCGCATCGGCGAGCAGGACCCCGACGCAGCGGCCCGGGCGGCGGCGCAGGGTGTGCTCATCGGGCTGATGGTGGCACTGGTCTTCGGCGGACTCGGCGCCTGGCTCGCGCCCGACCTGCTGGCGCTGATGGGCGCCTCGCCCGAGGTCGTCGCCACCGGCGCGGCGTTCACCCGGATCATCCTGGGCGGAGAGGCCAGCGTCATCCTGCTTTTCCTGCTCAATGCCGCCTTCCGCGGCGCGGGTGATGCCGCGATCGCCATGCGGATCCTGTGGCTGTCGAGCGGGCTCAATATTGTCCTCGATCCCTGCCTCATCTTCGGGCTCGGACCGTTCCCCGAGCTGGGCGTTACCGGGGCCGCCGTGGCCACCACCATCGGCCGGAGCGTGGGTGCGCTGGTCGCGTTCCGCGAGCTCTTCCGGCCGGGTCGGCGGTTCCAGGTGCGCTGGGCGCATTTCCGCCCGGCACCTGCGCTGATGGGCCACCTGGTGCGGCTGTCCGGGGCCGCGGTATTCCAGTTCATCATCGGCACGGCGAGCTGGATCGGCCTGGTGCGCATCCTGGCCGGCTTCGGCAGCCAGGCGCTGGCGGGGTACACGATCGGGATCCGCATCGTGATCTTCGCCATCCTGCCCTCGTGGGGGCTGTCCAACGCCGCCGCGACGATGGTGGGGCAGGGACTCGGTTCCGGCCAGCCCGAGCGCGCGGAGCGCGCGGTGTGGACCGCGTGCAAGTACAACTTCGCGTTCCTCGCGGCGCTCGGGCTGGTGTTCGTGATCGGCGCGCCCGCCATTGCGGGGCTGTTCACATCCGATCCGGCGGTCAGAGCGCTGGCCGCCGACTGTCTGCGGGTGATCGCGGCCGGGTTCCCGGCCTATGCGTTCGGCATGGTGCTCACCCAGTCGTTCAATGGTGCGGGCGACACCTGGACACCCACCTGGATCAACCTGGGCATCTTCTGGCTCGGGGAGAT
>JBMOPM010000182.1:0-4261 GCA_049323575.1 Gemmatimonadota bacterium
TGGGCGGGACGCTGGTGCACTGCACCGCGAGTGTGGAGGTGGGCGTGCCGCCGTTCAAGAAGGGGACGGGGGAAGGCTGGGTCACCGCGGAGTATGCGATGCTCCCCCGCGCGACGATGGAGCGCACCGAGCGGGAGCGCCGCGGTCCCGGCGGCCGGACGCAGGAGATCCAGCGGCTCATCGGCCGCTCCCTCCGGGCCGCGATGGGCACCATGGCGTTCGGCGAGTATACCATCAAGGTGGACTGCGACGTCCTCCAGGCCGATGGCGGCACCCGGACGGCCAGCATCACGGGCGGCTGCGTCGCCTTGGCCGATGCGTGCGCCTGGCTCGGCCGGAAGATCGGCCAGCCGTCGCCGTTCGGCCGGCTGATCGCGGCGGTCTCGGTGGGCATCGTCGGCGGCGAGCCGCGGCTGGACCTCGCCTATCTCGAGGACCGGGACGCGGGCGTCGATGCCAACATCGTCATGCTCGAGCCGCGGGAACTGATCGAGGTGCAGGGAACCGGCGAGAAGGGCTCCTTCAGCCGGGCGGAGCTGAACACCCTGCTCGACCTGGCGGAGAAGGGCCTGGATCAGCTCTTTGCCGCACAGCGCGCGGCGCTGGCGTGAACCCCCGACCATCGTGAAGCTCCTCATCGCGACCCGCAGTGCGGGGAAGCAGCGCGAGTTCCGGCGCCTCCTCCAGGACCAGCCCATCGAAGTGCTCTTTCCGGATGACGCCGGCGTGCTGGAGCGGCCGGACCGGGAGGAGGCGCTGGAACTGCACGACAGCTTCAGCGCCAACGCGCGCTCCAAGGCCGAGTACTTTGCGCGGCTCACCGGGCTGCCCACCATCGCGGACGACTCCGGCCTCGAGGTCTTCTCGCTGGGCGGGCTGCCCGGCGTTCGCTCCAAGCGCTTCGCCGGCGCGGAAGGAACGCCGGCCCAGGTCGATCAAGCCAACAATGCCGAGCTGCTGCGCCGCCTCCTCGGCGCGCCGGAGGCCAGGCGCCGGGCCCGCTACCGGGCCGTCCTCGCGTGGGTGCCGAGCCCGGAGGAGGCGGTCAGGATCTACGAGGGAGTCTGCACCGGCCGGATCCTCGAGCAGCCTGCCGGCACCGGCGGCTTCGGCTATGACCCGCTGTTCTTCGTGGACGAACTCGGCAAGTCCCTGGGCGAGGCCACGCCGGAGGAAAAGGACCGGGTAAGTCACCGAGCCCACGCGCTCCGCGCGTGGCTGGCCGACGTGGCACTTTCCTGACCGCGCGCCCCTATGGGGGCGGGCGCCGCGGTTCGTCCCGACTCATCCCTGATCCGGAGAAGGCATGCGACACGGTTCCGTCGTGACGGCCCTGCTGGTTGCAATGGCGTCTCCGGCGCCGGCCCAGCGCCCGGCCTCGGTGGTCGGCCTGCAGTTCGGCGTCAATTCCACGAACCTTGCGAGCGACACGGAGGATGCGACGACGCGGAGCGGCGTGATGCTCGGCGCCGCCGTCGACATCGCGGTCAGCCGGCACTTCGCCGTTCGCCCCGAGATCACGTACACGCTCAAGGGGGCCGACACCTACGTGACCGTACCGCAAGGGCCGCAGCAGGTGCGCGTGCCGGTGGGTATCCGGCTGGCCTACATCGAGGTGCCGGTGTTCGCGAAGGTCATGGTGCCGCTGCCGCGCAGCCCGGTGAAGCCGTACCTCATGGCGGGTCCGGCCGTGGGCTTCAAGGCGAGCTGCAAGCTCGAGTCGGACATTCTCCTCTCCACCGATCGGGACTGCCAGACCGAGGGCAAGGTCAAGAATGTCGATCTGGGCGCGGCGGCTGGCATCGGTATCGACGCGCCGCTGGGGCAGACCATCGTGACCCTGGGGCTTCGCTACACCCTGGGCCTCACCAGCATCGACCACGGCGACGGCACGTTCGACTTCAAGAACCGCGCGCTGACGGTGCACGTCGGGGTCGGGTTCCCGACGGTGAGGTGATGCGGGGTCGAGCCCGTCGAGCCCTTCTTCGCCGCCCCGGACGCCGATTAGCTTCCTGTGGCTCCAGGCCCCGGCGGTGCGGCCTGTGAGGCGGGTCACGCAAGTCAGTGGCGGGGCGTAGCTCAGTCCGGTAGAGCGCCTGCTTTGGGAGCAGGAAGTCGCAGGTTCGAATCCTGTCGCCCCGATGAAGACGAGCCTCCGGTGACACCATCGGAGGCTCGTCTGCTTCTCCCCGACTGCCCGCCCGCCTGCTGCCGACCCGCCTCGATCCACTTCGGCTCCACCCACCGGCCCGGATCGAACATCGCCTCATCGAGCACCACGTCTCCCCGCACGTCGGCGTACTCCTCCGTCGTCACGAGCCTTCCGTCTGCCAGGAAACGGACCGTCGTCCCGATCCAGCCGCCGCCCAGCCGGACGTAGTCGTCGAAGCGGATCTCCCGGATCGAGCCAGGTTTCTGCGGATCGGGCTGGATGCTCCGCACGAAATACAACCGCTCCTGGTCGATCCAGAACTGCGCCGACAGGGTATCCCCCGCGTCCGCGCCGACGACGTACACCGGCCGCCCTTGCCACGTGGCCTCATGCACCTTCGAGAGGTCGAAGCCCAGGGCCTCGAGCTGGCGGACGGTCTTCTCGACCGGTTGGCCGTAGACGTCGAAGCCCAGCACCATGAGCGGGTGGATCAGCGGTCGACCGGCCTTCACCTCGCCACCGTCGAAGCGGTAGACCGAGTCGGCGTCGACCGCTGCCGGAGGAGCCACCATCCTCCGCACAGCATCCCGGCGCCGGCGGCGAAGATGGCCGTGCTGAGCTTGAACGTCACCGCGATGCTGAGGAGGACAGCTACCGTGACCAGCCGCCAGGCGATCTCGCGCGGGTCGTCGCCCTCCTCGGTCAGCAGCAGTGACAGCGCCTGCGACGCCGCCACCAGCGTGACGGCGATCGCGGGGAGGTCGGTCACGAAGCTCGAGACCCAGTCCGTAAGCGCCATGTCCGCTGCCGGCACGATCAGCGGCGCGTCGAATACGGCGACCATGCGCTCGCGCCCGGTGGACGGCATGATGCGCACGAGCCCGACGAGGCCCTGCCAGAGGAGCACCTGGAGCAGCAGTCCGTTGGCCACATGCTGCGCCCGGTTCTCCCACGGCCCGGTGTCGAGCATGGCGTCGTACAGGAAGCTGGCGTTGTTGAAACCGAGAGGGCCGAAGAGATTGGCCAGGCCGGGGACCGTCGGCAACGACTCCGCCCAGAGGATGCCCTGCAGGTGGTAGAGGCCCGTGTCGGTGTTCATCATCGGGCCGCGGCACAGGTTGGCCAGCCACAAAGCCGACAGCGCGGCGAGCGTGAGGAGGAGGGGCGAGCGGCACCACGGCTCGCGGTCCGGGATGAGGCGCAGGGTGGAAGCGCACCGCGCGAGGCCCGCGAGGCCCGCGACGAGCACGATGGCCAGCGCGGTGCCGCCCACCGGGAACACGAAGCTCCAGCAGAGCAGGAACAGCATGACCGCGGCGAGGCCCACCCAGAACGCGATGAAGACGTCCCTGAGGGCCACCGTCCCGAGGCCGAAGGCGCGCCGCACCACGAGACCGAGGCCGACGAACGCCGCCGCAACCACGAGCTGCGTGCCGAGGATGGCGAGCGCACCGATGACCATGTCGCGAAGCATGCGGCGGCCCTCCGGACCAGGCACGGTGATCGGCTATCCGCTATCCGCGCGCAGGTGCACGGACACCGAAGGTTAACGGATAGCCGTCCCTCCTACCTCGTTGCCGGGTAGATCGCGTTGAACAGGAACTTGAACGTCCCATGCGGCTGGCCGCGGAAGAGAATCTCCGGACCGAAGAGATCCAGCTTTCCCTTGCCCACCGTCGCCTCGGCGATGGCCACGCCGCCCTCCAGATAGGTCTGGCCCCAGCCCCAGCCGCTCCGGAGCGGTGCCGCGCTGGCGAACCACGCGACGGGCTTCACCCCGCGCTGCTCGGCGTCGGGCGCCAGGCCCATTACCGGGCTGTTGTCGTACATCACGATGGCCGACGCCCGGCTGCCGAACGCGAGCGGGTGCGTGGTGTCCACCGCCGCCTCGAGCAGCGAACCGGGCACGTAGAACTTCTCGCGGGGGAGCGGCTTCACGGTGCCCGTGGGAGTGCGCTCGACGAGATGGTCGGCGACAGGCAGGCCCACGTGCCGCGCCAGCACCGTGGAGCTGCCGATCGTCACCACCCTGCCGCCGGCCTCCAAGAACTCCTTGAGCCGCGGTACGGTTCTGGCCACGGTCACGTTGCCGAGCATGGCGCGATACTG
>JBMOPM010000183.1:0-4260 GCA_049323575.1 Gemmatimonadota bacterium
CGGCGAGCCTGGAGCGCGCGCGCCAGAGCGAGCTGGAAGCCGAGCGGCTGCGGGCGTTCCGCGAGGTGGCGCGGCGCGTGGCGCACGAGATGAAGAACCCGCTCACGCCGATCCGCTTCGCGATCGCGCAGCTCGCGCCCACCGCGACGCCGGCGCAGCGCGAGGCGATCGAGGTACTCGCGGCGGAGTCGCGGCGGCTGGAGGAGCTGGCCCGCGAGTTTGCGGAGTTCGGCCGGCTGCCCGAGGGTCCCCCCGCGGAGGTGGATCTGGGCGAGCTCGCCGCCGAGCTGCTGCGGACATCGGTGCCGCCCGGGGTGCGGGCGACCCTCGACGTGGCCCCCGACACGCCGCCCATCATCGGGCACTACGATCCGCTCAGGCGGGCGCTCGCCAACCTGCTCCGCAACGCCGTCGAGGCGATGCAGGAGGACGGCGCGCTCGAAGTGCGGGTGCGCCCGAACGGCACCGGGTGGGTGAACGTCGAGATCGCCGATCACGGCCCCGGCATCCCGGCGGCCGTCCGGGAGCGCCTCTTCGAGCCCTACACCACCACGAAGGCGGAAGGCACCGGCCTCGGCCTCTCGCTGGTCAAGGGCACCATCGAGCTGCACGGCGGAACGGTGAGCGTGCGGGAGACGACCGGCGGCGGGGCGACGTTCGTGCTGATGCTGCCGGTGCATCGGGTCGGGACTCAGCGATCCTCCGCGAGCGGCGCGCCGGCACAACCCGCGACCGGTGACGTGTAGCCGAGTGCCACCGACTCGGAATCAGAGATCAGCCCACCATGCCCGCCCGTATCCTCATCGTCGACGACGAGGCCAACATCCGCCGGATGCTGGCGGCGTTGCTGCGTGCCGAGGGCTACCACGCGCTGGAGGCCGCCACAGGCATGGCCGCGCTGGAGGCCGCCGGCCAATCCCCTGAACCGGATGCGGTGCTGCTGGACCTCATGATGCCGGGCCTCAATGGCCTGGAGACGCTGGCCCGGCTCAAGGACCGGCTGCCGGACGTGCCGGTCGTGATGATGAGCGGTCAGGCGCAAATCCCCGATGCGGTGCAGGCCACGCGCCTCGGCGCCTTCCAGTTTCTGGAAAAGCCGCTCTCGCCCGACGCGGTGCTCGCCACCCTGCGCGCCGCGCTCGAGCTCACCAGCGCCCGGATGGCCAACCGCGCGCTCGCCGCCGCGCTCACGCCGCAGGCGGAACTGGTAGGCGACAGCGTGGCGATGCGGAAGATCCGGGAGACGATCGCGCAGGTGGCCCCCACCGATGCGCGGGTGCTCATCAGCGGCGAATCGGGCACGGGCAAGGAGCTGGTGGCCGCGGCGATCCACCGGGCGAGCCGGCGCAGCACGAAGCCCTTCATCACCGTCAACTGCGCCGCGATTCCCCGGGAACTGGTGGAGTCCGAGATGTTCGGGCATGAGCGCGGCGCGTTCACCGGCGCGACCGATCGGCGGCTGGGCCGGTTCGCGCTCGCGCACGGCGGCACGCTGTTCCTCGACGAGGTGGGCGATCTGCATCTCGAGGCGCAGGCGAAGCTGCTCCGCACCCTCGAGACCGGCGAGATCCAGCGACTCGGTGCCGAAGGCACCGAACGGGTGGACGTGCGGGTGATCGCGGCCACCAACCGGCGGCTGGAGGAGGCCGTGGCCGATCGGAGCTTCCGGGAGGATCTCTATTTCCGGCTCAACGTCCTGCCCATCCACGTCCCGCCGCTCCGCGAGCGGATCGAGGACCTGCCAGCGCTGGTCGAGCATCTGGCGCGCCGGGTGCGGCCGGCCAACCCGCCGGTGTTCACGCCCGGCGCGCTCGCCGCGCTGATGGCGCACCCCTGGCCCGGCAACGTGCGCGAGCTGGCCAACATCGTGGAGCGGCTCGCGATCCTCGGCGGGAGTCCGCTCACTGAGGAGGCGGTCATCCCGGTGTTGCGGCCCGTGCGGGCGAGCGGGGCCGCCGCGGCGCCATCCGCGCCCGCGTTGCCCACCCTGCCGCTGGGCGAGGCGCTCGATGCCTACGAGCGCGACCTGATCGCCCGGGCGCTCGCGATCTCGTCGGGCAACATCGCTGCGGCCGCACGGCTCCTCCAGACGGACCGGCCCAACCTGTATCGCCGGATGAGGAGGCTGGGCCTGGGCGACGGCGAGTCCGAGCGGCAGTAGCGACGCAGCGTGGCTGCGCGACTCCTCACCGGTGGCAGGCCTGCACCAGCCGGGAACTTGCCGCGGTCGCGCGGGGTCGCGGCGCGAGGCCGGCGCGAACGAGCGCGTCGAGCAGCTCGCGGACTTCCTCGTCGGTCTGATGGCTGAGGAAGACCCAGGCGCAGGGCGCCGCCGCGCGCGCGATCCGGCCTGCCTCGTTGTCTGCCCAGCCCGGATCGGGACCGGGTAACCTGATTGTGCTGCTGCGCTCCTGACCGCTGGGCACGCCGATCAGCAGCATGCGATCCCCATCGGTCAGCCGCAGGATTTCTCCCTCGTTGACCACCGGGCGCCCGCGCGACGGGATATTGCCCGAGTTGGGCCCCAGCGCGTCCGCCAACCGGGTGAGACGGGAGAGCCGCTCCCGGTCGGGATGCGACCAGTCGGTGGTGTAGTAGATCCAGGCCGGCATCGCGGCCGCCGCCACGTAGACCGGAGCGGCAGTCGACGGGCTCCCGGCCGGGAAAGCGAGCACGTGTTGCGCGTCCTCGCCCAGCATCGGCGCCGGCGGCTGGAGCGCCGCCGGCGCGCTGACGACGAGGATCGCCAGCAGCACGGCCGCCGCAAACGCATCGCGCGCGCGGGCCCACGGCAGGGCGCCAACGAGAAGGGCCACCCCGCCCGCCACGAGGAGGAGGAACAGCGGCGCGGCGAAGAGCAGCAGGCGGACGTTGAACGGGTACGCGCCCGCGATTGCCGCGGCGGTCGCGGCAAGGATGGGAAGGGCCAGCATCAGCGCTCCCGGAGCACCGTTCCGCCGGCCCAGCCACCACGCCCCACCCAGCGCGCACAGGCCCAGCAATGCGCCCGCCCCTCGGGGCGCGTAGAGTTCGTCGCCCAGAACCACGTTCAGTCCCCACGACCGCAGGGCCAGCAGGATGGCCGGGAGCGAAGGCTCCAGAAAGCTCCCTGCCCAGAACCGGCGCAGGTAGGCCGAGTTGGTCGGCGCGTAGAAGCCGGCATACAGCACCGCGAAGCCGATCGCCCACGCCGCGCACCACGCGAGCCAGCGCCGCCGGCTGGCCGGATCGGAGCGGATCTCGCGCGACGTGAGCAGCGCCAGCCCCACGCCGGACAGCACGAACACGGCGGGCGTCGAGAGCAGCAGCGCCCCGAACCCGACCAGCCCGAGCCCGGTCCAGCGCCGCCGGTCGTCGGGATGCTCCAGCAGGCCGAGCGCCACCACCACCACAACGACGCTCATCAGTGCGTCCAGCGCGTAGGGTTTGGCCTGGTTGGCGTGGCGCAGCGCGAGGGGGGACACCGCGATCAGCGCGAGCGGCAGGAGCGACGCGGCGCCCCCGACCAGACGTCGTCCGGCCGCGGCGAGCGCCGGCAGCAGGGCAATGCTCGCCGCGATGGGCAGCAGCCGGAGCATTCGCTCGCTCATGCCCCCCAGGGCGGTGATCGCCCGCTCGGCGAGGAGGAAAAGCGGCGGGCCGCTCTGGTCGAAGTCCAGCGGCGACAGCACGCCGAGGCCCGGGCGGACGGCAATCGCCAGGGCCAGCATCTGTTCGTCCATCCAGAGCGACGGTGCAGCGAGATAGTGCCAGAGTCGGAGCGCCGTGCCGGCGACGAGCAGCGCGGCGGCGGCCCACCGCCACGCCCGCTCGCCGGGCACCGCGTCGATCGTCACCGTGCGCCGCTGGTGACGGCCGGCGGGTTGCGCCACCGATCCCACAAAGCGGGCGCGAAGATCCATCGCGTGGCGGGGCGCCCCTCGAGTTCGACCGACGCCACCTCGGAGCGATAGCCGGGCCGCGACCGTGCGTGGAGTCGCGGAGCCACCTGCTGCAGGAAGCGGCCCCGCGCGCGCGAGTCGTCCCACACCACATACCACACCAGGGCGGGACCGTACTCAGTCTCGTACACGCGGAACCGGTCTCCTCCCCACCCGCGGGACACGACCGACGTGATCCGGTTCTCTCCGGCGAGCACCGATTCCAGAATGCGGAGCCCGAGTTCGCCCATGACGTCGTCATACGCGGCGCCGGCCTCCCCCGCCTGGAAACGGAGCTGCACCGGGCGGTCACCGCGGGCATAGCGCTCGGGAAAGAGGA
>JBMOPM010000184.1:0-4099 GCA_049323575.1 Gemmatimonadota bacterium
TTGGTGCGGGTCACCTGTTTCCCGTACTTCGGATGGGCCAGCCGGCGGACCAGCGCCACCGTGACCGTCTTCGTCATCTTGTCGCTGGTCACCACGCCCTGGCGCACCTTGCGGGTGCGGCGGGCCGGGGCCGCCGTCGTCGTCGTCTCGTCAGTCATCCCGTTCACCCTTCACGCTTCTCGCGCAGGATCGTCTTGATCCGGGCGATGTCGCGCCGAAGCGCCCGGAACTGCATCGGATTCGCGATCGACTCGGTCGCGGAGCGGAACCGCAGGCGGAATCGCTCCTCGGTCAGCTCGGCCAGCCTGGTCTCGAGTTCCGCCGGGGACAGCGCGCGCAGCTCGCTGGGACGCATCGGCTAGATCTCCTCGCGCTTGACGAACCGGGTCTTCACCGGGAGCTTGGCCGCCGCCAGCGCCAGCGCCTTGCGGGCCAGCTCCTCGGGCACGCCCTCCACCTCGAACATCACGCGGCCCGGCTTGACCACCGCCACCCACCCCTCGGGGTTGCCCTTGCCCTTGCCCATGCGGGTCTCGGCCGGCTTCTTCGTGATCGGCTTGTCCGGGAAGATCCGGATCCACACCTTGCCGCCGCGCTTCATCTCGCGCGTCATCGCGACACGGCTCGCCTCGATCTGCCGGTTGGTGACCCAGCCCGGATCCAGGCTCATCAGCGCGTACTCGCCGAACGCCACCGTGTTGCCCCGGTAGGCGAGCCCCTTGGTCCGCCCCTTGAACGTCTTGCGGAACTTGATCCGCTTCGGTGCCAGCATGGCTCAGTTCCCCGTGCTGTACGTGCGGCCGGCGAGGTCTTCGATCACCTCGCCCTTGAAGATCCAGACCTTGATCCCGATCGTGCCGTACGTGGTCTTCGCCGTGGCCTGCGCGTAGTCGATGTCGGCGCGCAGCGTGTGGAGCGGGACCCGCCCCTCGTGGTACACCTCGCTCCGCGCGATCTCGGCGCCGCCCAGGCGGCCCGACACGCGCACCTTGATGCCCTGGGCGCCCATCCGCGTCGCGCTCTGCACCGCGCGCTTCATCGCGCGGCGGAACGAGATGCGCTGCACCAGCTGGTGCGCGATGTTGTCGGCGACGAGCTGCGCCGACAGCTCCGGCCGCTTGATCTCCTCGACGTTGATCGCGGCTTCCTTGCCCGTGAGCTGGGCCAGTTCGTCGCGGAGCTTGTCCACCTCCGCCCCGCGCTTGCCGATCACCACGCCGGGCCGCCCGGTATGCACCGTGACGGTGACCTTGCCCGGCTTGCGCTCGACGTCCACCCGGGCGATCGCCGCGTGGCCCAGCCGGGTCTTCAGGTACTTGCGGATCAGCTCGTCTTCCTTGAGCAGCGCCGGGAAGTCCTTGCCCGCCCACCAGCGCGACTGCCACTGCTTCACGATCCCGAGCCGCAGCCCGATCGGATGCGTCTTCTGGCCCATTACTTCGCCTCCCTCGGCGCCACGTGGATCTCGACGTGGCTGGTCCGCTTGCGGATCGGCGTCGCGCGGCCCTGTGCAGCCGCGGTAAACCGCTTCAACGGCGTGCCCATGTTCACCACGGCCTTGGCGACGTAGAGCCGGTCCACGTCGAACGCCGCGTTCTCCCGCTGCGCCGCCTGCTCCGCATTCGCCACCGCCGACTTGAGCGTCTTGGCGATCTGCTTCGCCGCGAGCTTCTTGTTGAACTTGAGGATCGCGTACGCCTCGTTGACGTCCTTGCCGCGGATCAGATCCGCGACGAGGCGCATCTTGCGGGGCGACTGGCGCACCATACGCTGGATCGCGTGCCCGGTCATCGTGGTCACTCCGGCTTCGCCTTCTTGTCCGCCACCAGCTTGCCGCTGTGGCCGCGGAACAGACGGGTGGGCGCGAATTCGCCGAGCTTGTGACCCACCATGTTCTCCGTCACGTACACCGGCACGAACTTGTTGCCGTTGTGGACCGCGAACGTGTGGCCCACGAACTCGGGCAGGATCGTGCTCGCCCGGCTCCACGTCTTGATGACCCGCTTCTCGTTCCTGGCGTTGAGCTGCTGCACCTTCTGCATCAGCGCGTCCTGGACGAACGGGCCCTTCTTGATGCTCCGCGCCATTTACTGAGTCGCCTTCCCGCGCTTGCGCCCGCGCACGATGTACTTGTTCGACGGCTTCTTGCGCCACCGGGTCTTGCGGCCCTCCGGCTTGCCCCAGGGCGAGACCGGCGGACGGCCGCCCGAGCTCTTGCCCTCGCCGCCGCCCAGCGGGTGGTCGACCGGGTTCTTGGCCACGCCGCGCACCTTGGGCCGCTTGCCGAGCCAGCGGCTCTTGCCCGCCTTGCCCACCGACAGCAGCTCGTGCTCCGCGTTGCCCACCTCGCCGACCGTCGCCAGGCACTTGCCGTGCACCAGCCGCATCTCGGAGGAGCGCAGGCGCAGGGTCACGTACTCGCCTTCCTTCGCCACCACCTGCGCGCTCGCGCCCGCCGTCCGGCAGAGCTGGCCACCCTTGCCGATCTTGAGCTCGACGTTGTGCACCATCGTGCCCAGCGGGATCTCCGCCAGCGGCAGCGCGTTCCCCGTCCGGCTGTCCGAGCCCGGGCCCGAGATCACCGTGTCACCCCGCTGCAGGCCCTTGGGATGCAGGATGTAGCGCTTCTCCCCGTCGGCGTAGACGATCAGCGCGATCCGCGCCGTGCGGTTCGGATCGTACTCGATCTCGGCCACCCGGCCGGGGATCCCGAACTTGTTCCGCTTGAAGTCGATCCGGCGGTACATCCTCTTGTGCCCGCCGCCCTTGTAGCGCGCGGTCACGTGGCCGAGGTTGTTCCGCCCGCCCGAGCGCTTCTTGGGCTCGAGCAGCGACTTCTCCGGGGTGCTCCGGGTGATCTCGTCGAACCCCGAGACCGACCGGAAGCGCGTGCCGGCCGTCATGGGCCGGAATTGACGGATGCTCATCTCGACCTCAGCCCTCGAACACCGGAAGCGTGTCCCCGGCCTTGAGCGTCACGATCGCCTTCTTCCACCGGGCGGTGGCGCCGCGCGACCGGCCCCGCACCACTTCATGCCGGCGCATCTGCATCGTGCGCACCCCCGTCACCGTCACGCCGAAGAGCTTCTCCAGCGCCTGACGGATCTGGTGTTTGTTCGCCTCGGGATGCACCTCGAAGGTGTAGACCTGGCGCTCCTGGTATGCCGTCGAGCTCTTCTCGGTGATGAGCGGACGGACGATCGTCTGGTGCAGCGTGGGCATCTACTCCGCCTCCTTCCCGGCGGCCGGCTGCGGCGCGGGCTCAGGTTTGGGCGGCGCGGGTTTGGCTTCCGGCTTGGGTTTGGCTTGCGGCTGGAGCTCGGGCTCGGCCGAAGGCGGCGCCGGCGGCTCCCATTCCTCCGGCAACGGATCCTGATGCCAGGTATGGCGGCAGCGCGAGCAGCGCACCTTGCGCCGCTCTGAACCGAAGACCTCGTTTTCGACGAAGAACCGGGTCGCGCAGCTGGGGCAGGTCGGGCACCTCGTCGCCGTCCACGGCCAGGACGACGTCGTCCTCCGCCAGGACGCGTTCGGCGTCCGAGCCGGAGGAGAAGCCGGCGACGGTCAACGTCGTGGGCACCGTGATGCCGAGCTCGGTCATCGCCGCCGCGGTCGCGTTCTCCTGGGAGGAGACCATCTCCTCGGCGTTCTGCTGCTCGAGCTCGTCCTCGCTCTGCCCCGGGGGGAACACCTGGTCGACGGGCAGCACCGCCCGCGCCGGGTCGAGCCAGCCGGCGACCACGTCGAGGACGTCGACCCCGCCGGTCGGGCCGCCGAGGACTGCGACGGTGGTCAGGTCCAAGGACCCCTCGGTCGGGTAGGTCCGGCGGCCGGAGACCTCGATGAGCGGCGTGCCCGCGACCTCGCCGAGCGTGTCCCGCACCGGGCCGGGCTGCATGATCGCGTACGGCACGGGCGCGATCGCCACCAGCGAGAACAGCAGCACCGCGGCGAAGCCGGTGACCAGCATCGTGGTCGTGCGCTGGCGCAGCCCGCGCGGCTGCGGTCCCTCGGGTCCGCCGGCCGGCGTCTGCTGGAGGTGGACCGGGGCGCTCACCGGGCCAGGGTAAGCGCCGGGCCGGTCACTGGGCCCGCCGGC
>JBMOPM010000185.1:0-4051 GCA_049323575.1 Gemmatimonadota bacterium
AAGGGCGCCTTCAGCGACGCCCGCGAGCGCAAGCAGGGGCTCCTCGAGATCGCCGAGCGCGGGACGATCTTCCTGGACGAGATCGCCGAGTTGCCGCCCGAACTGCAGCCCAAGCTCCTCAAGGTGCTGGAGACGAAGACCTTCCGGCGGCTGGGCGGCACCCGCGAGCTGGTGGCCGACGTGCGGCTCATTGCCTCCACCAGCCGTAACATCGAAGCCGAGGTGGAGGCCGGCCGCTTCCGTGAGGACCTTTTCTACCGGCTCAACGTGATGCCGCTCCGGTTGCCGCCGGTGCGCGAGCGGCCGCGCGACGATCGCCTCGGCCTCATCACGCGCCTGGTGTCCGAGCTCCGTGCGGACCTGCCGGATGGACCGACGTCGCTGTCGCCCGATGCGACGGAGCGGATGATGACGTATACGTGGCCCGGCAACGTGCGCGAGCTGCGCAACGTTCTCGAACGCGCCATGATTCTGGCCCGGGGCCAGAGCACGATCGGCGTGGAGCACCTGCCGGGCGAGTTCCGGGCCCGCAGCGGCTTTGCCGATCGGCGCCATACGCCGCTCACGCTCGACGACCTCGAGCGCCAGCACATCGAGCGCACGCTCCGCTACCACGGCGGCAACCGCACCCGCGCTGCCCAGGAGCTCGGGATCTCCCGGGCGACCCTCATCAACAAGATCAAGCGGTACACCCTCAGCGTCTGAGGCAGGCGGAGGCATCATGGCTGAACTGCACGAACGCGATGCGATGCGATGTCGCTCCTGCGGGCGGGAGGAGCGTGCCTCCGAGGGCTATCCCTGCCAGCGCTGCGGGACGTTCATCTGCCTGATCTGCACCTTCCGCGGCGTCTCGATCTGCCAGGAATGCGCGGCGAAGACGCCCACCGCGCCGCCCCCGCCGCAGCCCTGAGGAGCCCGTGCCCGCCGCGATCGTGACCGCCGCGGTCGCCCCCGTGCTCGCCCGGCCCGGCGTGCGCAGCGAACAGGTCTCCCAGGCCGTGATGGGCGAGACCGCCGCGGTCCTGGAAGAAGAGGGCGCGTGGCGGCGGCTCCGCCTCGGTCGCGATGGCTATGAGGGATGGGTCCACGCGGGGTATCTGCGGGAAGTGCCGTCGGCCGAGGCATGGGAGCAGGCCGCGGATGGCTGGAGCCTGGGCGCCACCGTTGCGCTGGCCGGGGGCGGCTTCCGCCAGCTGCCGCTCGGCGCCCGCGTGGAAACAGACCGCGCGGGGATCGTGCTGCCGAACGGCATGCGGGCCTGGCTCACCAGCGGGGAGGTCGCGAGCCGGGCCGAGGTGGTGGCGAAGAGCCGGAGGGTGCCCGCGCCGGATTGGGCGCTCGAGCATTTTGCGGGCGCACCCTACGAATGGGGCGGTGTCACGCCGTGGGGCGTCGACTGTTCCGGGCTGGTGCAGATGACCTTTGCCGCGCGCGGTGTCTGTCTCCCGCGGGACGCCTGGCAGCAGGCCGGAGCCGGCGAGCCCGTGCAGCCCGCCGAGGCTCGGCCGGGCGACCTGCTGTTCTTCGCCGAGAGCGGCGACCGGATCACTCACGTGGCCTTCCTGGCCGAGGACGACACCCTGATTCACTCCACCCTGGCCTGCGGCGGCGTGCTGCGCGAGCCGTGGGGGCCGGGCACCCGCGCCGCGTTTCTGCGCGAGCGACTGGTCGCGGTGCGCCGGATCGATGATGGCCGCTAGTCTCCGATCGACGATTGCTCCGCATCGCAGCGCCGCGACCGGTAACCCGCAACCCGTGCGTCCATTTCCCGTGACCTTTCGCAAGCTCGTCCTCTTCGACATCGACGGCACCCTGCTGCACACGCGCGGAGCCGGCCGGCGCGCCATCACCCAGGCGCTGCTCGGCGACGTGGCCGATCCCGGCGGCTTCCACCGCGTCCGGTTCGACGGCAAGACCGATCCGCAGATCATGGTGGAACTCCTGGAGGCGGGCGGCGTGCCGGGGCCCCACCCGCCCGAGCGCATCACGGCAGCCTGCCGCCGATATCTGGAGCATCTCGAGCGCGAGCTGAGCGGAGGCATGGCGCGCACCACGGTCCTGCCCGGTGTGCCGGATCTGCTCGACCAGCTCGAAGCAGAGGCCGGCGTGCTCCTCGGCCTGGTCACCGGCAATCTCGCGGTCGGCGCGGCGCTCAAGCTGCGCTCCGGTGGGATCGATCCCGATCGCTTCCGCGTGGGCGCCTTCGGTTCCGACTCGGCGCACCGGCCCGATCTGCCGCCGATCGCCGCGGAGCGTGCCGTGCCTCACGTGGGTCGGCGGCCCAGCGGCCCCGAGATCGTCATCATCGGGGACACCCCGGCCGACATGACCTGTGGCGCCGCACTGGGCGCACGCGCGATCGGCGTGACGACCGGCTCGTATGCCGCGGACGAGCTGCATGCGGCCGGGGCCTTTGCGGTCTTCGGCGACCTGTCGGCTACGGCCGAGGTGGTCGAGGCCATCCTCGCGCCCTGATGGCGATCACAGCGCTCGCGGAGCTGGGGCCGCTCGTGGGCCGGCTGGTCGCCACGGAGCCGCCGCTCCCCGGCGCCGCGGGCGACGCGCATGCCATCCTGTCCGGGACCAGGCTCGAACTCGTGTGGTCGCTCTTTCAGGTGGGCGGTCGCGTGCGGGCGGCGAATTCCCTTGCCGAGGCAGCCGCGCTCGCCGACGGGCCGGCCATCCACGCCCTGTGGCGGAAGGCAGTGGACGACGCGGCGGTGCGCCTGGCGGCGGTGATCGACGGGCGGCTGGCTGCCGCGGCGACCGAGGCTCGACTGCCCAGGCGACGCCGAGCACACCTCGGCGTGTCGGACGCGGAGCGCGCCGCGATGGCGCGTCGGCTGGCAGCGGGCGCGGGCGAACTCGAGTCGGCCCTGCGCGACCTGGACGCCGCGGCGCGGCGCGCCCGAGCAGGAGACGGCGACACGGGCCCGGGCGCGTGGTCCGAAGTGCTGGCCGCGGCCGCGAGGCGGCTCGAGACGGCGTGGCTGTCGCTGGAGGCCGCCGCGGCCCGCGAACTCGAAGCGTGGGAGGTCGAGGCGGCCGCGATCCGCGCCTGGAGGCGTCCGCGCTGGCCGCTGGGGATCATTTCCGTCGCGCTGCTGGCGTTCGCGGCCTACTTCGGGCTCGTGGTGGGGGGGTATCTCCCAGCCACCGGACCGCTCCGTCCGCTCGCCGAGTGGTGGTGGAATCGCCCGTGAGCGTGCTCGGCATCGGCATCGACCTCGTGGACGTGGCCCGCGCCCGGCACCTGCTCGAGCGGCACGGTGCACGGATCCTCGCGCGCACGCTGACCGATACCGAGCGGACGTATGTCGTGGCCGGCGCCGATCCGGCGCAGGCCTTTGCGGCGCGGCTGGCGGCGAAGGAGGCTGCATACAAGGCGTTGCAGGCGCTCGATGGCGCGCGCGGCATCGCCTGGCGGGACCTCGAAGTGGTGCGGGACCCCGGCGGACGCCCGAGTCTCGCGCTCCATGGGCTGGCCGCCCGGCTCGTGGCCGCCAACATGCCACTCCGGTTGCGCATCTCGCTGACGCATTCCCATACCAGTGCAGCGGCCGTGGTTCTGGTGGAAGCCCTCCCTTCCAATTCCGACTGAACTTCTGTAGTTTCGGCCACGGTCACATCAAACCGGTTGAAAATGATTCTCATTCAAGCGATCGCGGTGGCTGCTCTGGCGATCGGTCAGTCCGCGGCGCGCACTGACGATATCACGCCCAACGCGCGCCGCATCGCGGCGACCACGCAACTGGCTGCCCAGGAGTACCGGCTCGGTGTCGCGAACGGGGCGGTCGTCTCGCCCGAGGAAGTGGCGGAGGCCAGGCTCTTCCTGTCCGAGGCGAAGCGTTCGGCCGCCGTGCTCCCGCCGGACGTGGCCAAGGCCACCGCCGCAGAGATCGACGCGATCCTGGCGCTGGTCGGGGCGACGGTGCACCCGGACTCGATCGATCTGCGGGTCCGGGCGCTGAATCAGGGACTGGCGCAGCGGCTCGGCGTCTCGCTGGAGGAGATCCCGGCCACGAGCCCGACGCTCGCCCGCGGCGCCGAG
>JBMOPM010000186.1:0-4008 GCA_049323575.1 Gemmatimonadota bacterium
GGTCTTCCTGGCGATCATCGCGATCATCATCTTCTTCCGGTTCATCCCGATCGGCCTGTGGATCACGGCCTGGGCGTCGGGGGTGCGCGTGTCGTTCCTCACGCTGTTCGGCATGCGGTTCCGCAAGGTCAACCCGTCGGCCATCGTGAACCCGCTGATCAACGCTTCCAAGGCGGGCCTCAACCTCTCGATCAATGACCTCGAGGCCCATTACCTCTCCGGCGGCAACGTGCAGCGCGTGGTGAGCGCGCTGATCTCGGCGGACAAGGCCGGAATCCCGCTCACCTTCAAGCAGGCCACCGCGATCGACCTCGCGGGGCGGGACGTGTTCGAGGCGGTCCAGGTGAGCGTGAACCCCAAGGTGATCACCACGCCCAAGGTGGCGGCGATGGCGAAGGATGGCATCCAGCTCCTCGCGCTCGCCCGCGTGACCGTGCGCGCCAACATCAATCGTCTGGTGGGCGGCGCCGGCGAAGAGACGATTCTCGCCCGCGTGGGTGAAGGCATCGTGAGCACCATCGGCTCGGCGCAGTCGCACAAGGCGGTGCTGGAGAACCCGGACCTCATCTCCAAGACCGTACTGGCCAAGGGGCTCGATGCCGGCACGGCGTTCGAGATCCTGTCGATCGACATCGCCGACGTCGACGTGGGCAAGAACATCGGTGCCGAACTGCAGACCGATCAGGCCGAAGCGGACAAGCGCATCGCGCAGGCCAAGGCGGAAGAGCGGCGCGCCCTGGCGGTGGCGATGGAGCAGGAGTTCAAGGCGGAGGCACAGAAGCAGCGAGCCGCGGTGATCGCCGCCGAGGCGCAGGTGCCGCTCGCCATCGCCGAAGCGTTCCGCTCGGGCAATCTCGGCGTGATGGACTACCAGCGCTACCGGAACCTGCAGGCCGACACCGCGATGCGGACCGCGATCGCCGGTCCGAGCGACGGGCCGCAACCGCCGGGCAACGGGAGCTGACCGGTGGAGCAGTTCGTCGTTCTCATCGTCGCGTGGATCATCCTCGCGCTGATCGGCCAGCGGCGGAAGGCCCGGCGGGAGGCCGGCCGGCACCCGCCGCCGAATTCCCCGCCCGAGGCCGCCCGCCGTTCGCAGCTCGAGGAGCTGATGCGGGAACTGGAACGGGCGATGGATCCCGCCGCGCGCGGGCCCCTGGGCCGTTCGGCGCCTCGCCCCCTCCCGTCCGCGGAGGACGTCGAGGAGCGCGCGTCGCTGGAACGGGACGAGCGGGTCGAAAGCCTCGAGGTGGACGTGTCCCGGCCCCGCCGCGTGGTCGTGGCGCACGACGAGGAAGCCGTGGCTCTGGCGGAGCGGCGGGCGGCGCTCGTCGAGGAGCACAACCGCCGGCTCACCGCGGCCGACCATCGCGCGTTCGACCAGCGGATCCGCCAGGCACAGGCCGACGCGACGCGGACCGCCGCCGCGGCTCGCCTCGGAGCGCGCGCGGCATCGATCCGCGATCATGTCATCTGGCGGGAGATTCTCGGGCCGCCCTTGGCGCTCCGCGACGACGGACGCTGAGGGACGAGCGGCCCGCCTCCGCGCGGCGAGCCGCTTGTGGTTTACACCGCCGTCTCCGCCACCGGCGCGTAGTGCGTGCCGCCCGGCACCACCACCCGCAGATGGTCCGGGATGTCCGGCAGCACGCAGGTTCCCGCGACCGCTTCGACGTGAATCCCCGCGAACACGTGAACCACTCGGACCCGCGGCTGCCGGAAGAGCCGGCCCAGGACGTCGGGCCTTACTCGCTCCAGCGCATCGGCCAGGCGCTCAGCCACCCGGCCCCTGAGTCCCCATGCTTTCCGGGCGGTATCGGCATCGGCCAGCGGCACGTGCACCGCGTTGGCCAGCGTATCCGCCTTGTCCCACGCGAGGCCGTGGTCGAGCCGGACGGAGCGGCGGGCCTCGTCGGGCGAGACGGCGCGTTGCAGCAGGGACAGCATCGGCGTCCGGAGTGCGTCCTCGTTGCCGGCCCTGACCGTGGCCGTCAGCGTCGCCCGGACACGCGGGGCCAGATCCGCGACGAGCGGCGCCGCGGTCGCGGCCCCGCGCAGGGCGCCCAGCCGCGCACCGAGGTTGGCCCCCGCCCGCGGTGACGGATCGGGTTCCCTGAGGATCGTCGCGAGCCCGGGCCGCGCCAGGATGGGCACCGAGGTCACTTCGAAGCGCTGGTACACCGGAATGAAGCGCAACTCGAGCGAGCGGTCGAGGTACGGATTGCCGAAGGTGCGCTGGATGGTCTGCTCGCTCTCGGTGAACGTGGTGAGCGTCGTCTCCCGCAACGTGCTCTCGCTCTCCGACCGTTCGACCGTGTCAACAATCTCCTCGATGTGCTGCACCGTGCCCGCCATGCCGGCGCCCGACCGCACCGCCCACCACGTTGTCCACCAGATCGCCCACGGCGTTGGCCGCGGCTCCGGGAATGCCGGCCACCGCGCCCACGACACCCCCCACCGCGCCGGCCACCGCGCCCACGCCCGCGCCGAGCGCGCCGATCGCATCGCCGAAGATCGACCCGAACTTCCCGACGAAGATCGGCAGCAGGTCGATCGCGTCGTCCACCTTGTCGCTCACGAGGCCCGCCGCGCCTGCCAGACCTTGTCCCACCGCGCCGACGGTGCCAGCAACCTGGTCCGCTACGCGGTCGATGAACCGGCCCCCCGAGGCTTCGCCCGCGGTGTTGGCGATGGCGGCGGCGAGCCCTGCGATGGCCCCGAACGGTCCGGCGCTGAACGAGGGAGGGGCGGGACCGGTCTCGCGCTCGGTGTGCGACGACGAGCGGGACTTCTCCGCGGCGTCGCGCATGAGGCTCGAGAACGTCCGCACGCTCCGGGTGCGCAGCCCGATCGTGACGACCTCGCCGGGGGCGAGCCCCATGACCGACGTCGGTGGCCCGTAGCACAGCCCGGTCGAGCGCCAGCGCACCTCGAAGCGGAGATCGAGCACCGCTCGCAGCGCCGCGCCCTGCAGCGGCAGTCCCTCCAGGGACACCGCGCCGGGATCGAAGGCGAGCTGGGGACCGTAGACCGATCGCCGCAGCAGGAGCCGGCCGTCGAGATCGGTGCAGGGCGAGATGGGACCGCAGGGGTCGGCCATGGGAGCCTCCGGGCGGGGGTGGAAGGCGGGGGACGGGGGGAGGGAACTGCGCTAATTCTGCCGCGAGGGCAGGGGGCCGCAAGTGGCCGGGACGTCCTGGGCATGGGCATCTAGCCGTCGGCCTTCGTTGCCTGTAGACTTGGCCCCCTCAACGAACCCTGTCTTGAGGACCTGAGATGGTTGGGCATCGCTTCTTTCATCCCTGGCACGACATTCCCACGGGACCATCCGCGCCGGCGACCGTGACGGCCGTGATCGAGATCCCGACCAACACGCGCAACAAGTTCGAACTCGACAAGAAGCTCGGCGTCTTCCGGCTGGACCGCGTGCTGCACAGCGCCGTCCATTATCCCGGCGACTACGGCTTCCTGCCCCGCACCCTGGGCGACGACGGCGACCCGCTCGATGTCCTGGTCATCACCACGATTCCGGTCTTCACCGGCTGCCTCATCGACGTCCGACCCATCGGTCTCTTCCATCTCGTGGACAGCGGCGCCGCCGACGAGAAGGTGCTCGCCGTGCCCCTCGGGGATCCCTACTCGGAGGGCATCAACAACCTGACCGACCTCCCGCCGCACACCCTGCGCGAGGTGGAGCACTTCTTCCGCGTGTACAAGGATCTCGAAGGCAAGGTGATCGAGACCCGGGGATTCGAGGACGCGTCGGCGGCGCGGCGCGCGATCGAGGCGGCGATGGAGACGTACGAGCAGAAGTTCGGCAAGGAATAGGTCGGTGACGGCTGGAGCGGGAGGGGCCGCAGCGGGCGGGCAGCCCCTCACAGCGCGGCAGCGTTGCGCTGACCGCTCTGACGCACCTAGCTTCCGGCCAGGCCCGAGTGGCGGAATGGCAGACGCAGCGGACTCAAAATCCGCCGGGGGCAACCCCGTGCGAGTTCGACTCTCGCCTCG
>JBMOPM010000187.1:0-3906 GCA_049323575.1 Gemmatimonadota bacterium
TGAAGGCGCCCTTCTCGTAGCCGAAGAGCTCGGCATCGAGCACCTGTGCCGCGACACCCACGCAGTTGACGGTCACGAACGGGCCGCTGGCGCGTGGGCTCAGGTCGTGGATGGTTCGTGCCACCCAGCCCTTGCCCGTGCCGATCTCCCCCTGGAGCAGCACGGTGGTGCGTTCGCTCCGGGCGAGCAGACCGATCTGCTGCGCCAGCTCCAGCATCAGCGGCGACGAACCCAGCGCCTCGAGCCCCTTGGCCCGGGCGCTCTGCGAGGCCAGCGCCGCGTTGATGCGGCGCAGCATGACCTTCTCGGCCGCGCGCTGGGCGGCGGCGCTGAGGTGCGCCAGATCGACCGGTTTGGTCAGAAAGTTCTCGGCGCCCAGCTGCATGGCCTGCACGGCGGTGGGGATATCGGCGTTGCCGGTCAGGAGGATGACGGTGGCCCCCTGCTCGCGCAGGCGTTCGAGCATCTCGAGGCCGTTCATCCCGGGCAGACCGAGGTCGAGGATGACCACGTCGGGCAGGACGCGCCGGTAGGTGGCGAGGCCGGCTTCGCCGGTCAGCTCGCGCACCACCTCGTAGCCGGTCTGCTCGAAGTAGTTGCCGATCGACCGGAGTACGTCGACGTCGTCGTCGATCAGGAGGATCGAGATGGCCATGGCTGCAACGTAGTCGCGGGCGGCTCCGCGGTGAAAGGGCTCGAACCCTGCTCAGGGGGCGGGGGCGATGACGCGGATCGCGCCGGGCACCACCCGGGCGACGAACGGTGTCGCCCCTGCGGCCTCGCCGTCCAGCTGGACCGGCTCGGTCCGATCGGGCTCCACCCGGATCTCGGCGCCGCGGGCCCAGGCTACGAGGCCGCTGCCGGGCACCACCCAGCGCGAGAGGACGATGCCCCAGGCCGCCCGGATGCTCTCGAGCAGGTTGTTGGCCTGGACGACGACCACGTCGAGCAGGCCGTCATCGGGGCGAATCCCGGGGCCCATCCGGACGAACGGCGGGATGACCTCGCTGCAGTTGGCCACGAGCACCATGGCCGCGTGGGCCTCGTACTCCTTGCCATCCACCGTGATGAGGTAGCGGCCGCTCTCGAGGTCGCGGAGCAGCCGCAAGGTGGTGACCGTGTACGCCAGCATTCCCCACCGCCGCTTCTCCTCGGCGCCGGTGCCGGCCATCACCCGGGCCGCGTATCCGGCACCGCACGCCACGGCGAAGTAGTGAAGCCCGTCGTCCCGTTCCACCGCGCCCAGGTCCAGCGGCCGCGCCCGGCCCCGCACCAGCGCCTCGGCGGCGCGGGCCGGCGAGGCGGGAATGCGCAGGTTCCCCGCGAGCAGGTTACCGGTCCCGCCCGGAATCACGCCGAGCGGCACGTCGCTGCCGACCAGGGCCGACGCCGCCTGCATCGTGGTGCCGTCGCCGCCGAAGACGGCCACCACGTCCACCTGCGCCGCCACGCCTTCCTCCGCGAGACGCCGCGCGTGGCCGGGCCCGCTGGTGGCCACCACGTCGACGTCCCAGCCCGCGGCCCGAAAGACCGCGCGGATCGCCGCCACCGCCTGGGGTTCGGTGCGGGCGGCGGCGGGATTGGCGATGAGCAGAGCGCGACTCATCTCACCACTCGCGCTCCCAGAGGATGTCGGCACCAAACTGATAACGATTGCTCAGCGCCAGAGGATCGGCCGGGTTCGTCGAGCAGATCCGCACCGGTTCCGCGCTGGCCTGGAGCCGCCAGGAGGGCGGTCGGAACCGGTATTCGAGGGACGCGCCGAAGTTGCGCGGCGTGAACTGCGTGCCCGCGCACACGCCGGCGCTGAACGAGATGAACCACTTGCCTCCGAGCTGCCAGCCCGCGGCCAGCTGGGTGAGTCCGTTGATCCCCGGCTTGATCACCAGGTAGTCGATGGGCACGCCGAGATCGGACACCAGCATGCGCTGGACCTCGGTCGACAGCGCGCTCGACAGGTAGCTCACGCCCGCGTTGAGGGCGAGGTTCTGTCCCGCGGTGCCCTGGGTCACGCCCCCCACGGCGAACGACGGCCGGCCGAACATCAGGTACGATACCAGATCGGTCTGCGAGAGCGCGGCTCCCTTCACGTCCGTCTGCAGCGCAAGCCTGGGCTGCAGGAGCGTGCCCGTGATCCGCGCGATGACCGGAATGTCCGATCCGCCATCGAGGGGCCGCACGACGTGGGTGGCCTCGATATCGATCTCGGCGTTCAGATCGGGCGTGCCGAAGAAGCGCACCGTTCCCCGGTTCACCACGAAATCGCGGACGACCGGCCCCACGGTGAGCGCGTAGGTGCCGCGGCGGGCGTTGAGCGCCCCGTCGACCCGATACTGCTTGCGCAGCTTGCTCACCCGCATCGCGCCCTCGAGCTGGACGTTGGCCTCGTTGGAGCGCAGCCAGACCTGGTCGCCCATCTGGACCTCGAGATTGTCGACCCGCAGTGAATCCAGCAGCCGGCTCTGGAAGTCGGCGCCCAGCCGGCGCCGCTCGAGCACGGAGAGGTCGACGAGGTCGGCGCTCTCGGGATCCTGCAGGTCCACGATCCGCTTCGAAATGAGGTCGGCGAAGTAGAGGGTCGCGGTTTTCGCCCGCGCGAGCCCCGTGAGTGTGGGGGCCACGACGGGGCCGGTGAGCCTGAGGTTGCCCGATGCATCCAGCGAGAGGAAGTCGCGAGTGTTGATGGCCTGGAAGTCGTCCAGGTCCACCCGCAGGTCGAGCTGCGGCGCCGTGAGCTGCGGGAGCCGCACGCTGCCGCGGGCGGCGAGGTTGCCGCGCCCGCTGCGTACCCGGAAGGTATCCACCGCGATGGAGTCGCCCGCGAGCGTGAGCCGCGCGGTGAGCCCGGTGTAGCGCACGCCGAGCCCGGGCACAGTCATCGCTCCATCCCGCACGTGCACCGAGCCGGCCAGCCTGGGCTCGCTCCACGTGCCACCCACCTGTACGTCGGCCACGAGCTGCCCGCTCGCCCGCCGGACGTTGCGCGTGAACGCCTCGAGGACTCCCAGGTCCACACTGTCGGCCCGGGCCCGGACGGCAATGGGTCCCGGCAGTTGCCGCTTCTCGACCCCGACGAAGGCGAGATCGAGCGGGAGACTGGCCTCGATCTCGAGCACGCGCTGGCCGGTCTTCCAGAAGAACAGGTTCGCGTCCAGCAGGCGCTTGTCGTAGTTGAACCGGCCCTGCACGAACGGCGCCTTGAACTCGCCGAAACCCGGCTCCGCGATGGTGGCCGAGCCCTGGATCGTGGGTTCGTTCAGCGTCCCGCCGATGGCGAGGTTCATGCCCAGCAGGCCGCCGACGCCGACCGTGTCCTTCTGCAGGAGCGTGTACAGGTCGCGGATCGACACGCCGTACGCCCCCACCTGCAGGTAGCCGCCGTACGGACTCGGCACGACGCCGCTGAACCGGAGGCCGCTCAGCCCGTCCACCGTGACGAAATCGAGCTGCTGCACGGCGCGAATCGGGCCATCGAACCGGAGACCGCCCGGCTCCGTCAGACGCCAGCGGTGCTCGGCGAGCTGGAGCCCGAGGGTGTCCAGCGCGAAGATCCGGGCGTCGCCGTCACGCAGATATCGCCCGACGGTCGCGAGGTGCGAGCTGTCGGCGGAGGTCACGTCGAGCGCCCAGCCCAGCGAGTCGAGGAACCCCGCCACCTCGAGCCGCGCCGCGGCCAGATGCACCCCGCCCAGCTCGGCGGAATCGGCGACGACGCTGGTCCGGAGGGACGGCCGCGCGCCGCCGGTGTACGAACCCTGTGCCGCGAGCCCCACCACGCCTGCGCCGTTCCAGTGGAGATGGCGCGCGGTGGCGTCGAAGGTGGCATCCAGGGTGTCCAGCGATCCGGCCAGCGTGATCGTCGCCGCCGCGGCGCCCGCGAACGTCGCGCCCGGCATCGTATCCCGC
>JBMOPM010000188.1:0-3898 GCA_049323575.1 Gemmatimonadota bacterium
GCCCGGCGGCCGGAGGAAACGCGGCGGTTCGAGCGGACGTGACTCAGGGCATGCCGGCGTCGTGCCAGACCCGCACGTCGAACGGCACCCGCACCACCACGCGGTAGGAGTATTCGATCTTGCTCCCCCGAAGCGCGACGCTGCCCTCGTTGTCGATCTTGTGCAGCCTGAGCTCGAGGTCGGTGCCGATGCCCTGCCTGGTGACGATGCGCTTGAGCACGGCCAGCTCCAGGTACCGCCGATCGGAGCGGTAGAACGCCGCGTCATGTCCCACCGAGTTGTAGTTGTTATCGCCCTCGTTGGCGAGGTAGTCCTTCCCCTTCCACCAGATGAAGTACACCTGGAAGCCGTGCGACTGGATCCCGGCGCGCAGGTAGGTTCCGCGGCCCAGCCTGGCCAGGCTGTCGGGGATGGCCCGGTTGGCGTTGCCTGAACTCCAGAAGCGGTAGGCCCAGACACTCGCGGAGTCGACCAGCGGCACGCGGGTCTGCAGCCGGAGGCCCAGGCCGTTGGCGAAGTTGTTTCGCACGGGCTCCCCCGCGTCGAAGAGCTGGCCGCCCCGATGCAGCCCGTGCGCCTGCCAGTCGATGTGCAGCCACGGCAGCGGCTTGGCGGTGAGCAGCCAGCCGTAGTCGATCACCTCGCGCGTGGCGGCCGTGTTGAGTGCCTGCCAGTTGAAATACACCTCGCCGTCGAGGTGCTTCCGCCGCTCGATCCACTGGCCCCCGTACTCGATGGGCCGGGTGATGTCGAGCTGCATGACCTCGAGCGGCTCCAGATATCCGTGCCGCCGCTCCGTGATCAGTGTGCCGAGCACACCGGTCGAGTGGGTGGTGCGGAAGCGGTAGGAGAGAACCGGCCGCACGGAGGTGAGAAAGCTGGTGGTATCGCCGCTGCGGAAGTCCCCGAACACCCCGGCCAGCACCTCGTGGCGCGGCGCGGGGCGGAACGACAGCGCAGAGCTGAAGTTCGCGCCGAGCAGCGTCTCGCCGAGGCGATACGGGGTGAAGAACTCGGTGTTGTCGCCGTAGAACGTGAAGCGGCTGGTCCACGTCAGCGTGCGTATGCTGTCCTGCGCGCACGCAGGCACGGCCAATGCGATCGCGGCGGCCACGGCAGCCAGGCTCGGTAACACACTGGCCCGGCAGGCCCGCGGAAGGCCCGGGGCAGTGAGGAGGCGTTTCAGTCGGGTCACAGGGGCAGGAAAGTAAACCATGCCCGATGCGCCCGCCGCTCCTCCAGGCTATTTTCGTCCGCCATGTCCAACGGGAAGCGCCGCACGGTGGCCGTGGGCCTCGTGCAGATGAGTGCGGGACTCGATCCCGCCGAGAATACCGCCCGCGCCGTGGACGGCATCCGCCAGGCCGCCAGGGATGGCGCGCAGATCGTCTGCCTCCAGGAACTGTTCCGGAGCCAGTACTTCTGCCAGCGGGAAGACCACGACTTCTTCGCGCTGGCGGAGCCCGTGCCCGGACCGGCCACCGAGCTGCTGGGGAAGGTGGCCGCCGACACGGGCGTGGTCGTCATTGCCTCGCTGTTCGAGAAGCGGGCCGAAGGGCTCTACCACAACACCGCCGCCGTTCTCGACGCCGACGGCCGCTACCTCGGCAAGTACCGGAAGATGCACATCCCGG
The DNA here is from genome assembly GCA_049323575.1 of Gemmatimonadota bacterium. Taxonomy (GTDB): domain Bacteria; phylum Gemmatimonadota; class Gemmatimonadetes; order Gemmatimonadales; family GWC2-71-9; genus JBMOPM01. Next base: position 1,635 of record JBMOPM010000188.1, read on the forward strand.
ACGACCCGTCCTACTACGAGAAGTTCTACTTCACGCCGGGCGACCTGGGTTATCGCGCCTGGGACACCAGGGTGGGACGGATCGGCGTGCTGGTCTGCTGGGATCAGTGGTATCCCGAGGCGGCGCGGCTCACCGCCTTGCAGGGCGCGCAGATCCTGTTCTATCCCACGGCCATCGGCTGGCTCCCGGCCGAGAAGGCCCAGTATGGCGAATCCCAGCGGTCCGCCTGGGAGACCATGCAGCGCTCCCACGCGATCGCGAACGGCGTGTACGTGGTCGCGGTCAACCGCGTGGGCCACGAGGGCGAGCGCCCCGGCGGGATCGAGTTCTGGGGCAACAGCTTCGTCGCCGATCCGTACGGCAACGTGCTCTACCGCGCCGGTCAGGATCCCGTGACGGCCGTCGTCGAATGTGACCTGAGCCTGGTGGACGTCGCCCGCACCCACTGGCCGTTCCTCCGTGACCGTCGGATCGAGACCTACGACGGCATCACCCGGAGATATCTCGGCGACTAGAACGGGCCGACCATCCACGACCGCACTGCTATGCCTCACTCCCCGACCCCGGCATCCCTCGGTTTCACGATGCCGCCGGAATGGGCGCCGCATCGTGGCACCTGGCTGAGCTGGCCCCACCGGGAATCCTCCTGGCCCGGCAAGTTCGAGCCGATACCGGGCGTGTTCGCCGAAATCGTACGCCAGCTTGCGCCGCACGAGGAAGTGCACATCAACGTGGCGGGGCCGGAGATGGAGGCGGACGTGCGAAGCGTGCTCCGGCATCGCCAGGTGGAGACGAGCAACGTCTTCTTCCATCACAACCCGACCAACGATGCCTGGTGCCGCGATCACGGACCGATCTTCCTGCAGCGGACCGTGAACGACGTCCCCGAGCAGGCCATCGTGGACTGGGGCTACAACGCCTGGGGCGGCAAGTATCCTCCCTTCGATCTGGATGACGTGATCCCCACGCGCATCGGGGCCGAGCTCGGCATCCCGGTGTTCCACCCGGGCATCGTGATGGAAGGCGGGTCGATCGACGTGAACGGTTGCGGCACGCTGCTCACCACCGAGTCGTGCCTGCTCAACCCCAACCGGAACCCGGAGCTGTCACGGGAGGAGATCGAGGGCTACCTCAGGGACTATCTCGGTGTCCGCCAGATCCTCTGGCTGGGCGACGGCATCGCGGGCGACGATACGGACGGCCATGTGGACGACCTGGCCCGGTTCACTGACCCGCGCACGGTGGTCACGGTGGTGGAGGAGGATCCGGCAGACGAGAACTACGCGCCGCTCGCCGACAACCTGCGGCGGCTCCAGGGCATGACCGACCAGGACGGCCGGCCGCTGCGCATCGTGACGCTCCCGATGCCGCGTCCGCTCTGGCACGACGGCCAGCGGCTGCCGGCGAGCTACGCCAACTTCTATATCGCCAACGGCGTGGTCCTGCTCCCCGCCTACGACCCGCCCCGGGACGAGATCGCCAGGCGCACGCTGCAAGGCCTCTTCCCCGACCGGCGTGTCATCCCGATCGACTGCACCGATCTCGTGTGGGGCCTGGGCGCCGTCCACTGCGTAACCCAGCAGTGGCCGGCGGCGGGGTAGTCCGGCTCACCCCTTCTTCCACGTCCCCACCAGCGCCGCGTGCCGCACGCCGCACGGGTCGGTGTTGCCCCCGCCGATGGTGAGCTGATCACCCTGCACGGTGAAGGTGTAAGCCGGCGCCGGCTGCCCGCACGCGGAGGGCCCGCTGTCGCTGCCCAGGTGCAGGCTGTCGCCCTTGACCGTCATCTTCATCTCCATGTCCACCTCGGCGGGCCAGCGGGGCGACGGCAGCTCGACCTTGGCCTTCCCCCCGCGGTCGACGATGAGCTTCACGTCGCCCTCTCCCGCCATCGACTTGGTCCACGTTCCCGCGACCGGGCCGGCTCCCGCGCAACCCGCCGCCACGATGACCAGGACCGGGACAGCTCTGCGAGCGATACCACGCAGCATGGATCGTCCTCCGGTTAGAGGTAACTGAGCCAGGCGGACCGGTGACGAAGCTTCACCCCTGCAAACCACCGACACAGCGGATACAGCATCAGCACGACGGCCAGCCACCATACATACACGTATCGGAGCCTGAATCCCCAGTCGGCCGGGGGACTCAGGACACCGGGGTTGCCGAACAGGAACGACGCATCCCCTCGCTGCACGAAGGCCGCGATCACGGCCAGCGCGTGGATGAGATAGATGTGGACCACGTAGAAGAACAGCGGCACCCGC
>JBMOPM010000189.1:0-3865 GCA_049323575.1 Gemmatimonadota bacterium
ATCGCTTCCCTGCCCGCTCCGGACCCCGGACGCCACCAGCTCCGGCAGCAGTTCCACCGGCGGATGGAACAGCACCCGGAGGCGGAGCTGTCCCAGGCGCTCGAGTTCCCGGAATGCGTCCAGGTACGCCTTCCCCTCCACGTTGTGGATTCCCGTGACGCCGAGGCGCAGCGCCTCCTCCTGGGCCTCGAGCAGGAGCGACAGGAGCAGGTCGGCCGGCGGCTCCGGCAGGACGGCCTTGGCCAGCTCCACCGCCCGCTCCTTGAGCAATCCGGTCGGCTCCCCAGCGGCATCTCGCACGATCACGCCGCCGGGTGGATCGGGAGTGTGCCGGTCGATCCCGGCCGCCCGCAGGGCGGCAGTGTTGAGCCAGGCGGAGTGCACGTCGAGGGAATCGAGGTAGACCGGCCCCGACTGCACCAGGTCCAACGCCGTCCGGTCGGGGGGCGCCTCCCAGCCATTGGCATCCCATCCCTGGCCCAGCACCCAGCCCTGGAAGACCGGCCCGCGCGCCACACGCCGCACCGCCTCGGCCCGGGTCCGAGCCCCGGCCAGTTGGACCCGCCTCCGGCTCAACGCCCACATGCCGAAGTGGGTGTGCGCGTCCACGAAGCCGGCGGTCACGGTGGTCCGAGGGAGATCGAAGACCGGCATCCCCGGGCGGACCCGCCGGACCAGGTCCTCCGCCCGCCCCACGTCCGTGATCCGGCCGTCGACCCAGAGGATCCCCGTAGCGACGGGAGAGACCGGGGTCACGATCCGGCCGGCGCGGAGAAAGCCTGACCTCTCAGCGCCAGCCATCAACCGATCCGCTGTGGATAATCCGGCGCGGCATGGGCACCAACCACCGGCCTCGGCACCCACCGCCAAATTGGCGGTCGACCATCCTCAGGCCAGCTCGGTCTGACCGCCGCAGCCGGGGCGTGGAACAGCCGCCGGGCCCCATCGCAGTGGCGCAAAACTGGCCGATCCGTATCGGTGCATATGTAACCGAATCATGTTGAAAAACCCGACCGCAAAAGCCTCCTCCCCATGCGCCCGGACATTGGCACACGTGTGGGAAAATCGAGTTTTCAACATGTCGAGACGTGGAATTCGAGAGGAAGAGACTCGTAAGTGTTGCAATCAATGCGGATGGGTCCAAGGGATAGAATCCACATCAAGCCAGTTTCATAAGCGCATGTTCCACAATACTTAAACACCGTGATATCGTGTGGAAATCCATCGTGGTGACACTGTCGTTACGAGCGCCCTCCTTATGCAGTCGATCGCATATTCTGCCAGGCGCGCGAGTCCCGCGCCCTGCGTGGAGTTGTCCCGTCAGTGGTGCGCCCGGGAAGACCTTCGACCGGCATCGCTCGTCACCGCCCTCCCCATCGCGGTCAGCGTCAGTGACGCATGACCGAGCGAGCGAGGGCGGAGTTTTCAACACAGCGACGGGGCCGGTTTTCCACGAAACCAGGCCCCTGTGCACGAAAGCGGATTCCTGCCCATTTGGCAACCGCCAGCGCTAGCCGGCCACCTGCTTGAGGGCCTTCTCGAATTCCTGATCGGAGTACGCGCCGGTGTACACCACCTTCCCCGTCCGGTCGATGATGACCACGGCGGACGTGGTGTTGACCCCGTAGGCGCGGACGCCGGCGCCCTTCTGGTCGAACAGCGTGGGGAACGGGACCCCGTGCTTGGCCGAGTATTCCTTGAGCTTGGCGGGTGTCTGGTTGACCCCCACCCCGATGCCATAGAACGCCACCCGATCCCCGTACGCCGAGTAGGCGGCCTGTACCCGGGGCAAGAGCGCCTCGCACTCGCTGCACCAGGTCGCCCAGAACTCGAGGAAGATGGGTTTCTTGCCGATCACTCCCGCGAGGTCCACCGGCTTGCCGTCCAGGTCAGGGAGGACCAGCGCGGGGGCCTTGGCCCCCACCTGGATGCCCACCTGGGCAGCCGCCGGTGAGCCGATCAGGAGGCTGGCCATGATCACGAGAAGCCTTGAGACCCTCATAGCACCTTCCCCATTTGCACGAAGTAGTACTCCGCCATGGCGAGGAGCAGGGCTCCCCCGCCCTTCTTGACCCACGTCATCCAGCGTCCGCTCCTGGGCAGGGCGGACAGCGTCCCGCTGAACAGGCCCACCAGCACGAGGATCGCCGTCATCCCCAGCGAGAAGGCGAAGAGGTAGGTGAAGCCCAGCAGCGCGCTCCGGGACGCGGCGACGAACGTCAGCACGGCCGCAAACGCAGGGGCGCCGCAGGGCGCGGCCACCAGGCCCGATGTCGCCCCCATCAGGAATACCCCCCAGAGTGAATCGGAGCCCAGCCGGCCCGCCCACGCCACGAGCCGGGCCGGCGCATTCACCGGAAAGACGTCCAGCATCGCGAGACCGGCCAGCAACAGCAGGTTGCCCATGACAAAATAGGCCCACGGGTTGGAGCTGATCGTCCCGAAGAGCGATCCCGTGAGGCCGGCCAGCAGGCCCAGAGTGGCATAGACCAGGGCCAGGCCGGTGACGTAGCAGAGGGTGAGCAGCACCCGGCGGCCCCGCGGAGCACCCGTCGCCCCCACACCGCCAAGGATGCCCGCGGTGATGGGAATCATGGGATAGATGCAGGGCGTGAGGCTGGTGACCACCCCGGCCCCGAACAGGGTGGCGATCGCCACCAAGGGCTGATCGCGGAGCACGCCATCCCAGCCGGCCATCGGTCGTCAGGCCTTGGCGTAGCGAGCGGCGACGTAGGCCTCGAGGATCTCCAGAAACTCGGGGACGATATTGTCGCCCCGGAGGGTGACCTTGAGTTCACCGTCCACGAAGACCGGCGCCTTGGGTTCCTCGAAGGTGCCCGGCAGCGAGATGCCGATGTTGGCATGCCTGGACTCGCCGGGCCCGTTCACCACGCAGCCCATCACGGCCACCTTGAGCTCCTCCACGCCGGGCCGCTCCTGCCGCCAGACCGGCATCTTCTCCTTGAGATAGGTCTGGATGTCCAGCGCCATCTGCTGGAAGAAGGTGCTGGTGGTGCGGCCGCAGCCCGGGCAGCTCGTCACCTGGGGCTGGAAGCTCCGGATGCCCAGGGACTGGAGGATCTGCTGGCCCACCTGCACCTCCTCGGTGCGGTCGCCGCCGGGAACCGGCGTCAGCGAAATCCGGATCGTGTCGCCGATACCCTCCTGGAGGAGGATGGCCAGGGCGGCAGTGCTGGCCACGATCCCCTTGGTGCCGATCCCGGCCTCGGTGAGCCCGAGGTGCAGGGGGTAATCGCAGCGCCGGGCCAGCATGCGGTAGACGTCAATGAGATCCTGCACGCCCGACACCTTGGCGCTGAGGACGATCATGTCGTGACCGAGCCCGGTCTCTTCAGCCAGGGCCGCGGACTGGAGGGCGCTCTGGACCATCGCCTCCATCGTCACGTCCCGCGCGTCGAGCGGGTCGGGACGGCACGCGTTGGCGTCCATCATCCTGGTGAGCAGGTGCTGGTCGAGCGAGCCCCAGTTGACCCCGATCCGGACGGGTTTGCCGTTCCGCACTGCCACCTCGACGATCTGGCGGAAGTGCTCATCCTTGCGCTTGCCGCCCACGTTGCCCGGGTTGATGCGGTACTTGGCCAGCGCCCGGGCGCACTCGGGGTACTTGGTGAGCAGCAGGTGCCCGTTGTAGTGGAAATCCCCGACGATGGGCACCGTCAGGCCGAGGCGGTCGAGGCCCTCCACGATCGCGGGCACCGCGGCCGCGGCCTCTTCGGTGTTGACGGTGACGCGGACGATCTCGCTGCCGGCGCGGGCGAGCGCCGCCACCTGCTGCACGGTGGCGACCACGTCCGCCGTATCGGTGTTGGTCATCGACTGGACGACGACCGGATGGCTGGAGCCG
>JBMOPM010000190.1:0-3849 GCA_049323575.1 Gemmatimonadota bacterium
AGGGCCTGCTTCTGCTCCTTGCCGGTCCGGAAGCGCGACAGCACCTCCAGCTTGACCGGATAGTCGGCCAGCCGCTCGGCGAAGGTGCGCCCGTGCTGCTCGGCCAGAATGGTCGTCGGGACCAGCACCGCCACCTGCTTCCCGCCCTGCACCGCCTTGAACGCGGCGCGCACCGCGACCTCGGTCTTGCCGTAGCCCACGTCGCCCACCAGCAGGCGGTCCATGGGTCGCGGCTGCTCCATGTCGCGCTTGATGTCCTCGGTGGCCTTGCGCTGGTCGGGCGTGTCTTCGTACAGGAAGCTGGACTCGAGCTCGCGCTGCCACCGGGTGTCGGGCGGGAAGGCAAACCCCGCCGTCACCTGGCGGCGCGCATAGAGGTCGAGCAGCTCGGCGGCCATCGTCTTGATCGCCTGGCGGGTCCGGTCCCGCATCCGCTGCCAGCTCGAGCCGCCCAGGCGATGAAGCCGGGGCGGCGGCCGATCGCCGTCGTCGCTGGCGGCGCGGTAGCGCTCGAGCTGGTCCAGCCGATAGAGCGGGACGTTGAGCCGATCGCCCCCCTCGTACTCCACCACCGCCACTTCCATCGTGCTCTCGCCGACCGAGACGGTGGAGATGCCCCGATAGATGCCGATGCCGTGGTCGAGGTGCACCACGTAGTCGCCGACGGTGAGGTTGCCGGTGACGAGCGAGGGGGTTGCGTGGCGATAGCGGCGGGCGCGCCGCAGCCGCCGGGCGCGGCGGAAGATCTCGTGGTCGGTCAGGACGCGGAGCGTGGGCATCACGAACCCGCCCTCCAGCGCGCCCACCGCGAGGGTCACGTTGAGCCGGCGGCGCCCGTCATCCAGCAGCTCCTCCATGCGCTCGAGCTGGCCCTCGTTGTCGCAGAGGATGAGCGAGGACGGCTCGCCCGCGAGGATGGAGCGGAGGCGGTTGAGGTCCCGGTCGATCCGCTCGGGCGGGAGGAATCCCATCTGGAGATCGGCGGTGTCGTCCCGGGTCACGAGGCGGGGGAACGCCGCAATGCGATCGCACCAGGTGGCGGGATCCTCGAAGATGTCGGCGCGCGTGGGCACGTCCTCGCCCAGCCGCCGTGCCACCTCGAGGTTGTGCTCCGCCTCACGCCAGGCGCGCTGCACTTCGTCGCAGTCGGCCCCCACGGCTTCCTGGACCACCAGCGTATCGGCGGGGAGGAGCTCGAGGAGAGTGCGGCGATACGGCGGCGGGGCGGCATCCGGGTGGCCGGTCCGGCCGTTCTCCCGTCCGGCCATCTTCTCCAGTACGCCCCTGGCCGAGATCGGCAGCACCGTCACCCGTTCGAACTCCTCGAGTGAACGCTGCGTCGTGAGGTCGAAGCCGCGGATCGACAGCAGGTCATCGCCCCACCACTCGCACCGGGCCGGCGACGCCATGCCGAACCCGTAGACGTCCACGATCCCGCCGCGCACGCTGAACTCGGCCACCTCGGTGACGGTCGGGACCCGCTTGTACCCCATCAGCTCGAGCGCCTCGATCACCTCGCTCAGCGGCCGCCGCTGGTTCACCGCAAGGGTGAGCCGGCTCCGCTCCAGCGCCGCGGGCACCAGGGTGCGCTCCGCCGTGGCGCGCGCGGTGGTGACGAGCAGCCGGAGCCGCCCGTCGAGCAACGCCTCGATCGTCTCGGCGCGCTCGCCCGCGATCTCGTAATGGGGCTCGTCTTCACCCAGTGCCTCGCGCTGCGGGTAGAGGGCCACATCGGCGGCGCCCAGGCTCTGCAGATCGGCGAGCCACTTCTCCGCCTCGGCAGGCGACGGCGCCACCACCGCGATGAGCCGCTGGGGGAAGCGGCGCGCGAGCCAGGACACCATGACCGCCGGGCTCGATCCCGGCAGACCGCCCAGCCGGAGGGCCTGCCCCTGCCCGGGCACGCGATCGGCCAGCGCACGCGCCGCGTGCGTGCGTTCGAATGCATCCAGTACCGTGAGCAGCGTCACCGCTCCGCCTCCCGCTTGTCGCCCCGCACGGCGCTCGCCAGCGCCACTTCGGCCACGCCCAGCAGCAGCGCGAGCCACAGGAGCGGGCCGCGAAGATCGACCCGCGCCAGGCCTGCGAAGGCCGCGGCGCCGGCCTCGTCCAGCGGGCGGACGCGCGCGCCGCGCCAGAGCCGCTCGACGGCGGCTGGCGCCATGCGCTCCAGCACCGACTCGCGGGGATCGGCTCCCGCGGCCAGCACGCCCACGGTGTCCCGTTCCGCGAGGAGATAGAAGACGCCGGCCTGTGGCGCGCGGAACGCGGCACCGCCTTCCACCGGCCAGCGCTGGTCACCCCTCCGCACTTCGGTCACGAAATCCGGCAGGAGCTCCGGTTCACCCACCGCCGCATCGACGACCGCGAGTTCGCCGCGCGCGATCCGGTTGACCAGGCGGTCCAGGAACGGCACGAACGCCGCCGACACCGGCAGGTCAGTCCACGCCGGATCGAGCCAGCTGCCGATCAGCACCAGCGAGCCGCTCCGCACGAGCCACGGCTCGCCGCCGACGGTGACCAGGACACCGGCGTGCTGCGCCGCACTCGCCCCGGAGCGGGAGGCGGCGTACTCGAGCGCACGGCGGCGCCGCACCGCGATGCGACCGAGCACGGCGCCGCTGTCCGTGACCCCGCTGGCGCTCGTCAGCTCGCCGAAGCGCCAGCCGGAGCCGCGCGCCGCGAGGGCCCGGTTGAGCGCGCCGAGCGCCGCGGGGTCGCCCGGAGGAAGGACGATCGAGACGCCCGGGCCGAGCCGATCAAACGACACCTCGTCGCCGCGGCGCACCCGGCCGTTGCGCGCCAGCACGTCCATCGCCGCGCCGACGTAGCGATCGGTGGAATCCCACCGCACGGCGGCGAGCGGCGCAACGCGGACGCCCAGCTCGCGGACGTCATCGGCGCGGAGCTCGTCGGGATCGAGCGCCGCGCGTACGGTCCACCAGCCCGGCGGCACACCGCCGAGCGACACGGCGGCCGGGTGCCCCGGCCCGGCGAGGGCCTGACGCGGCGGGCGGGTGCCCAGCGCCACCGTCACCTGACCCTGGCCGGAATCCCCGGCCAGCGCGACCGTGACCCGTCCGCCGTCCAGGGGCCACGGCTGTGAGCCGGCGTCGATCCGCGCGATGCCGACGTTCCTCGGCGGGGGATCCTCCGCGTGGAGCACGGTGACCGGCGCCCGCGGCGCGGCCGGCGAGACCGCGCTGGCCTGCAGATCCGTCACCACGACGATCTCACCCGGCAGCGTCGCGGCATTCAGCAACCCGTCGGCCGCGGTGATAGCCTCCCCCAGGTCCAGCCGGCGGGGCAACGGCTCCAGGCTGTCGAGCGCGGCGAGGAGCCGGTCGCGATCCCCGGCGCGAGGCAGGTTGTCCGCGGTGATGAGCCAGAGCTGGTCGCCCGGTGTGGCCCGGGACAGGACCTCGCGGCCCGCGCGCTCGAGCGCGGCGAGCAGCGGCGTGCCGCCCGTGAGCACCCCGCTCGAGAGCGAGTTGTCCAGCACCAGCACCAGCGCCGCGGGCGCGTGGCCACCCACCGGGCCGCGCGCCGGCAGCGACGGCCCCGCCGCCGCGAGCACCAGCGCCACGATGAGCAGGGTGCGCACGAGCAGCAGCAGCCAGTGCTGCAGCTTGAGCCGCCGCTGCTGCTGCTCCGTCGTGACAACGAGGTACCGGACCGCCGGGAAGATGACGGTCGGCGGGTTCTGGCGCTGCAGCAGGTGGAGGAGCAGTGGAATGCCGGCGGCCACGAGGCCGGCCAGCGCCCACGAATGCAGAAATGCCATCAGGTCGACGAGCCCGCGTGTCCCAGCGCCTGGCGGAGCGCGTTGCCGAAGGGCTGATCGGTGAC
>JBMOPM010000191.1:0-3834 GCA_049323575.1 Gemmatimonadota bacterium
CAGCTCGCCCGGGCCAGCGAGATAGGCGACCGTCGGAATCAGGGTGCTCTCCACCAGCGGGCGGAGGAGGACGTTGGGCGACAGCCGCTCCGGCGCGGTCGCCGCCACTTCCTCCAGCTCGGCGAGCGTGGCGGCGGTCGCCGAGCGCCGGCTCCGAAAGCGGTTGCCGTCGGTCACCAGCCGGTCGCGCCCGGCCGGGCCCTCAAGCATGACGAACGTGGCGCCGTCGCCCACGGTGAGGCCGGGATCGGCGCCCGCGGCGGCGAGCTCGTTCGCCACGCGGGCTACGTCGGCGTCAAGCTCCCGGGCGCAGACCAGCGCCTGCAGCAGCCACGGCGCCATCAGCCGCTTGGCGGCCGGATGCGTGGCATCGAGGCAGGCCACCCCGAATGGTGCCAGCAGCTCGGCCAGGGCGCCGCCCGCGCTCGCGGCCACGGTGACGTCGGCCCGGAAGTGGCGCCGGAGCCAGGCGATGGTCTCCTGCCGGAATTCCGTCGCGGGCAGCGCCGCCTCCAGCGAAGCCAGCGCCGCCTCCACCTCGGACCCGAGCGGCTCGCGGTACATGGGCGTGAGCGGCGCCTCCGGCCGGCGGGTACGCAGCGTGGCCGTGACGACGGTGCCATCCGGGCCGATCCATGACGCGTGGTTGGCCTCGGCGAAGTCGTGATCGTCGCCGGCCACCCAGAACACCGGCACCACCGGTCGGCCCCACCGATGCTCCAGGATGCCGGCCAGGGCGGCCGCGGAGAGCGCCTTGTGGATGGTGTACAGCGGCCCGGTGAACAGGGCCGGCTGCTGGCCAGTGGTCACCGCGAGGACGTCGGGCTGGCGCAGACGCTCGAGCACCGGCGCAATGCCCGGGGCCGGAATGATGGCCTCGAGCAGCGCGGGGTCGAGTCCGCCCTCGCGCTCGGGCGGCACCGCCAGCGGTGCCGCGAGGGGCGTCGCGAGGAACCGGACGCTCACGAGCGGCGCGCCACCAGGATCGTGCGGGCCGCCGCACCGTCGAGCGGCCCGCCGTGGTAATCGCCGAAGCGATGCGTCACCTCGAAGCCGTTCACCGCGACCATCGCCTCCAGCTCGGCCGGCGTGAAGAGCCGCACCCGCTCCACGAATCGCCGGCCTTCCGGCGTTCCGATCGTCTTGTAGACGAAGCGCGCATCCGGCGAGAGTCGCCGCGTCACCAACACCTCCCGTCCCCCCACCATCATGGTCTCCTCGGGCACCAGGCGCCGCACCACGGTCGGCGCGTTCAGATAGTCGATTGCAAACCAGCCGCCCGGCCGCACCGTGGCCAGCATGCCGCGGAGCGCGGCCGCGTGCTCGTCGTCGTGTTCGAAGTAGCCGAAGCTCGTGAACAGGTTGACCGTGAGGTCGGCGCAGCCGGCGCGGAACGGCAGGTCGCGCAGGTCGCCGCGCACGAGCGGAACGTTGACCCGGGCGCGGGCCACCCGAAGCAGGCTGGGCGAAAGATCGAGCCCCACCGGCCGGGCCCCGCGCGCTTCGAGCGCCGCGGCATGGCGCCCCGCCCCGCAGGCGATGTCCAGGACCCGCCAGCCGGGCTCGAGCTCGACCGCCGCGGCAATGAGCCCCACGGCCCGATCCGCGTCGGCCTCGTCCCGGTGCGGGTAGAGATGCAGGTACTCCTCTCCAAACCACTCTTCGAACCACTCGGTCATTCGAGTCGCTGGTTGCGGGTCGCTGGTCGCGGATCGCCGGTCGCGCGGCGTCTAGCGCGCCCCGCGATGGTACGGGCTGCCGCCCAGAATGCTGAAGGCCCGATACAGTTGCTCCAGCACCACCACGCGAGCCAGCTCATGCGGCAGCGTGAGCGGGCCCAGACTCCAGCGAAACGTCGCCCGATCCAGGACGTCGGAGGCGAGGCCCTCCGGCCCGCCGATCACTACCGCGAGCGGCCGCGCCGCGGCGCGCCAGCCATCCAGCCGAACGGCCAGCTCCTCACTCGAGATCGCCCGGCCGTCCACGGCGAGCGCGACGACGGTGGCATCGGCGGGAATAGCCGCCAGCAGGCGCTCCCCTTCCTGCTTCCGCTGCACCGCGGGGGTCGGCGCGGTGCCGGCCTCCTTCACCTCCCGCACCGCGACCTCCGCGTAGCGGCCGAGCCGTTTCAGGTACTCGTCGCAGATGGCCCGGTAGCTGGTCCGCAGCCGGCCGACGGCATGGATGTGGATGTTCATGGACGCCGGGTGTCAGGTCGCCATCGCCATCCTGAGCGAGCCTTGCGAGCGACGGATCTCCGGGCATCGCGCGATGCCGGCCGGATCCATTCGCATCCTGCCGCCCTCGGGATGATCAACCCGGCCCCCGGCGCCTGCTACGCGTACAGCCCGCGCAGCCGGTGCACGGCGGCGACCCGATCGATGGCCAGCATGTACGCGCCGATCCGGTTGCTCACCTTGTGGCGCTCGGCCATCGCGGTCACCTCCTCGAAGGACTGCGTCATGATCCGCTCGAGCCGGCTGTTGACCGTCTCCAGGTCCCAGAAATAGCCGCCGCGGTCCTGCACCCACTCGAAGTAGCTCACCGTGACACCGCCGGCGTTGGCGAGGATGTCGGGAATCACGAAGATGCCCTTGTCCTCGAGGATCTTGTCAGCGCCGGCCGTGGTCGGGCCATTGGCGCCCTCGCAGATGATCTTCGCCTTGATATCGCCCGCGTTCTTGCTGGTGATCACGTTCTCCAGCGCCGCCGGGATCAGCACGTCGCATTCGAGCGTGAGCAGGTCGGCGTTGGAGATTTCCTCGGCGTGCGGATACCCGTTGAGGAAGCGATGCTCGCGGACCCACTCGAGCACGTCGGGCACGTTGAGCCCCTTCGGGTTGTAGATGCCGCCGTTCTTGTCGCTGACGGCCACCACGTTGAGCCCGGCCTGCTGGCAGAGCAGCGCCGCGGTCGACCCCACGTTGCCGAACCCCTGCACCACCACCCTGGCGCCGCCGATCGGCAGGCCGAGGCGACGCAGGGCCTGCAGCGTGACGATGGTACAGCCGCGCCCGGTGGCCTCGCGGCGTCCGAGCGAGCCGCCCATCTCCACCGGCTTGCCGGTCACGACCGCGGTGACCGTATGGCGCTTGTGCATGGAATAGGTGTCCATCACCCACGCCATCATGCGCTCGTTGGTGTTGACGTCGGGCGCGGGCACGTCGGAGTCGGGGCCCAGCGTGTCGATGAGGGCGGCGGTGTAGCGGCGGGTGAGGCGCTCGAGTTCCGCGTTCGACATGGTCGGTGGATCGCAGATGACGCCACCCTTGGCCCCGCCGAACGGCAGGTTCACCACGGCGCACTTCCATGTCATCCACGCGGCGAGCGCCTTCACCTCGTCCAGCGTGACGTTCATGTCGAAACGGATCCCGCCCTTCGCCGGCCCGCGCGCGCTGTTGTACAGCACCCGGTAGCCGGTGAAGACTTCGATCTCGCCGTTGTCGCGCATGATGGGACACGAGACGATGATCTGCCGCTCGGGATGACGGAGGATCCGGTAGAGCCCGGGCTCCAGGCTCAGCCGCTCGGCCGCGTAGTCGAAGCGGGACATCATGGCCTCGAAAGGATTCTCCTCGGCGAGGAAGCGATCCTTGTCCGGACGCATGATGGGCTGGGTGGAACGAGAGGGAACGCTGGACATTCGGGCTCTCCGAGTTGTACCGGGATCAGAGGTCAGAGTCGGGCCGGCGGGCAACCAGCCGGTCGAGCCGGCGGATGATCTGGTCGCCGTTCGCTTCCCAATGCAGGTCGAGCATGGCGACGAGCGGCTCCGGCGTATGGGCGGGCCAGCGGTCGCGCAGCTTCACGGCATCCTTGGCGGTGATCACCACG